>NZ_SNUN01000002.1:0-273499 GCF_012027535.1 Thermococcus sp. GR5
GGGTATATTTTGAGTATGCTGCTATTATAAGGAGCGGAGCGACCGCGAGAGCAGAGCCGCCCTGAAAGCCACCACCCGGTGTCAAGTGACCGTGCAAGGCAATAGATGCCGAAACCGCAAGGATCATGACGACAATAATTTTCGTAACTGATTTGACTACTATGGTAAGACCTCCTGTGAATTCCTCTGTCTTCTGCTTTGCTGCCTTTTCCTGTCTTTTATTTAGCCTAAAGAGAGTTAGGCTTCCAATAATCGCAAGGAAGAATACCGCAGTCTCAAAGAGTGTATCAACACCACGATAGTCCCACAAGATTGAGGTGACGACCTCTGGACTTTTAGCCGAGTAGTCCCCGAAATAACTATTCTGGAGGTAAAACTCACCTAGAGGTCTTACATCAGTTTGCTGGGGGAGTTTTGGAGCAATATAATAAGCCAATCCCAGTATTGCCACAAGTATGATTACAAGTGGGATTAGCTTTTTCATTTACACCACCTCGTATCTCCCTGTTTTACTCACAACGAAAACCAGGAGTGCTGAATATATTCCAACCGCTATAGCAACGTAGGCCAAGACAATGTCTGGTGCCATTAGGATGTAAAATGCGATTGCATAGGCAATTGCCTGGACTGCCGAAAAGCCAATGGCTCTAAGCAGGTCTTTTTCAATAATTGCCAAGTATGAGAATATTAATCCGATGATTGTTGTAATTGCCAGCATTAGTAAGTGCACTTCAATCATGCTTCTTCACCTCTGTTAAGTGGTCGCACTTGGGGTTCCATTGGACGAGCTTAGCTTTGTGAGCGGCGTACGCTAGGGCATGGGCACCGGCAGGCGCTGCCAGAAGCACTATTATCCCTGTGACGAAACTAGCTCCTGCTATGGCATACTTGTGGGGAAGGAAATTGCTACCCAATGCTAAAAACCCGACACCGAATAACGGCACTACTGCACCCCCGATAGTTCCAACTGTTGCAGCGTGTAGCCTGACGTAGAAGTTGGGGAAGCGGAGTAGGCCTATGGCCCCAAAGAGGTCGCAGATGCCGCCGATAGTTATCATGATGGCTCCGAGGTAGAACAGCACCTCACTCATGCTCCCACCTCTCTACTCACAAGGTATTTGGCTATGTAGATATCCAGAAGATAAGCCCACAATGCTAGAGTTATAGCACCACTAATCAGAAAGACGCTTTTGAAGTAGACTGCCAAAATGGCCATGAATGCTGCGATATCGAAGCTCATGCAGTCTATTGCTAGTATTATGTCAGGTATTGTTGGACCTCTGAAAGCTCTAATTGCATAAATCACAAATGCAAGCAGGTAAAGCGGAATAATGAACTTCATGAAGATAATGAATGTGTCCTCAAGGCTCATCCTCAACCCCCCTGATGACAATTCCCGGCATAAAGTGCCTCGTCTTTTCTGTTTCACTTATGAGCTCGGCGATCATTAGCTTCTCATTTGCCACAGATTCCTCCGGCTCGACATAGACAGTCTTCTTCTGTTTTGACTCTAGCATCCCACTAGCAACAGCCACACCGTAGATTATGGCCTCTGGCTTTGGGGGACAGCCAGGTATAAAAACCGTCGCGGGAGGCTCCATGTTGTATTCTTCTTTTAGAATCCTGTAGAGCTCTTTAACACCACCTATTACGGAGTAAGTATCATACCATATGCCCCCTCCACAGGCGCACGCTCCTATGGCCAGAACCACTTTTGGCTCCGGAACCGCTTTCAGAGCGTCAATAACCTTTGGCAGACACTCCCTTGTAATTGGTCCGGTAAATGCTATGGCGTCTGCATGTCTGGGAGAGCCAACGAGCTTTATCCCGAGTCTTTCAACATCGTTTCGTGGTGCAAAGATATTTAGGATCTCTATATCACAGCCGTTACACGAGCCGGAGTTGAGATGAAAAACCCATAGACTATTTTTTACCATGGATCTCACCCCCACACCCTCCACTCAGACGTTTTTTTCGCTCTACACTCAGGGCACAGAAGGAGATTCTTTCTTTCCCAAGGGTGTATTTTTTCGAGAGAAGCTATCAGATGCCTATATGTGTCGAAGGACTTTCCGCACTCACTGCAGCGGGCCATCTGTAGTTCCACAATCTGGTGCAGTTCGTCATGATCTGATGTAGCAAGCTCGAATTGTGTGGTTAGCTTTATCGCACCCACGGGACATACGTCTTGGCAACGACCACAGAATATACATCTCCCAAGGAAAAGATGGACGACTCTGATGCCCCTAGCCTCGTCTGTGAAAACTCTAATTGCTTGGGGAGGGCAGGCGTTAGCGCAGGCACCGCAACCTATGCATGTTTCCTCGTTGATAACTGGTTTTCCTCTGTAATCATCTGGAACGTCAATCGGAGCGAAAGGATATTTTTCTGTGACACTACCTATGGAAATGGCCTTGCCCAGTAGTTTCAGCCTCCCCATTTCAGACCCTCCTCACGCCCTCCTTAAGCGGCCCTCTCCACAGAATCTTCCCGCTTTCAGAATCAATTATTGAGACGTGGTCTGTACAGGAGAAGCATGGGTCTATGCTGGCTATTATTAGGGGAGCATCTGCAACGTCATTCCCTCTGAGCATTATAGGAACCGCCGGGAGGTTGTTATAGGTTGCAGCTCTTGGATGCCAGCGGTAAATCATGTTCTCTCCCCATGTTATCACGGCGTGGATGTTCTCCCCGCGTGGAGCTTCAGTGACTCCGATACCGAGTTTGAATGGAGGAATCTCATATTCGTCATTTATCAGTTCTCCTGGAGGCATATTTTCCAGGGCCTGTCTTATCATATTGAAGCTCTCAAAAATTTCTTCGTATCTTACGAGGAACCTTGCAAAAACGTCCCCTTCTTTGTAAACCGGGACTTTGAAGTCCAAGTCCTTGTAAGCCGCGTAGGGATGGTCTCGCCTTACATCAGTGTCAATCCCGGAGCTCCTGGCCATGGGACCGACCACACCTATCTCCCTGGCCTCTTTCTTCGGTAGAACTCCGACACCCTCCATCCTTTCTCTGAGCTCCTTCATCTCAGCGATGTTATCAAGTACTTCCCTGCTCTCTTTTTCAACCATGTCCAGAAGTTTCAGCGTTTTTTCCTTTTTATCCTCTGTGATGTCTCTTCTTACTCCTCCGACAATATTTATTCCGTAGGTCTTTCTGTTGCCGGTTATGAGCTCTGCTATGTCCATTATGTATTCTCTGGCCCTCCAGATGTGCATGAAGCCGCTGTCAAAGCCGAGAAGATGGCATACAACCCCGAACCAAAGAAGGTGGCTGTGAATTCTCTCTACCTCAAGCATTATTGTCCTTATATACTGTGCTCTCTCAGGAACGTAGATGCCAGCAGCATCCTCAACTGCCTGACAGTATGCGGCGGAATGGGTGCAACCACAGATTCCACATATCCTCTCCGCGAGGAATGGGATTTGGTTTATTGTCATTCGTGATTCAGCAAGCTTCTCCATTCCCCTATGAATGTGAAATCCCCTGTATTCCGCATCTACGACTTTGTCTCCTTTAACATAGAGCTCAAAATACTCTGGTTCGTGAAGGGAGGGATGATATGGTCCCAGGGGTATCTCCATGACGTCTTTTTTGTGCTCCCTTTCTTTTTCTATGGGTTTTGACGGTGGAAGCTTTTTGTTGTAAGGAAAGTCTTTTCTCAAGGGATAGACTCCTTCTGGCCAATCGTCCGGTAGAATAAGCCTTTCTGGCTTTGGATGTCCATTGAAAACTATGCCGAGCATGTCCATGGCTTCTCTCTCTGACCATTCAGCACCCTTGATAACAGGGGTTATTGACGGTATCTCAGGGCTTCCTTTGGGGGATGTTATCTTGAGAACCACATATCTTCCCTCTGTATCGCAGTTGAATATGTGGTACATTGCAAACCTCCCGTTTATGGGCCGTTCGTCTACTCCCATGCCACTAGAGTAGTAATAACCCCTCTCGAATAACGCCCTTGCAATCTCCCGTATATTGCTGGCGCCGACCTCGGCGACTGTCATCTTATCATTGTGCTCCAGTATTTTACATCCTTTGAGGATATCAAATACCATAATTTACCACCCCACCACTCCCAAAATCCAACTTAGGATTCCAACTATTGCAAAACGCTTGAGGAATCTGGCGGCGTCTTTAGTCCTGAATCTCCCATAGTGGGCTTCAATCGACGCGTAAACAACTGATATGATGACTAGTCCAATGACGTAGACTAGTACTCTCACTGTGCCATCTTGGGGTAGGAAGAAGTTCAGGAGTATCGTGGTGAGAAGTAGCCGTTTCACGTAGATTGAGAGCTTTAACATTCCCAGGCCTTTCCCGCTGAACTCTATGAGGGGACCCTCGACTATCTCTGGTTCGGCTTCAGCGACGTCAAATGGGATTCTGGCTCCCGCGACGTATGCCATAACTGCGAATGCCAGAGCACCTGTTATGGTAGATACTTTTAGTTGGAGGGGGAAAAGTCGCGAGAACGAGAGACCTCCACTGGATGCTGCGAGTGCGGCCACTATAAAAGCCAAGGAGAATTCCTCTGCCATTATGATTGAAACTTCTCTGTGGGATCCTATTTGGGCATATGGACTTCCAGTTGAGAACGCTCCGAGAGCTATGGCGACGGCTGAGAGCGTTGAGAGGTATATGAAGGCGATTATATCCCCCCATGTGTCTAAAGAGCCAGGAAGCAGTGATGGGATGAACAGGGACGCCGCCAATACAGATACAAGCGCTATTGCTGGTGCTGGTTCGAACAGCCATCTTACGGACTCCCTAGGCCTGACGTTTGGCCTTCTGAAGAGCTTTAATAAATCAAGCCACGTCTGGATTAACGGCGGCCCTTGTCTTGACTGAAGTCTTGCTTTGACTTTCCTCTCGATTCCGTCTAATAACGGAGCAAAGAGTACTATGAAGATTAGATTGAGGGCAGCATAAACTGCATTCATAACAGAACACCCCCGAGTATTGTAAGGAGTATAAGGAGCATTAGCCAAGCTCCAGTCATCATCTTGTCCAAGTCGAAGGATGCTTCCTCAAAGTTGGACAAGACGGCTTTTGTGGCGTCCCATAGTCTTTTCGTGGTACATACACACCATTCTCCCCAGCTATAAACATCCTCGAATTCTTCCTCAAAGGAGGCATAGTATGAGCTCGCTGGAAGCCTCATGGCCAGGGACCGTCTCGTGCCAGTTGTCCACACCGGAAGACTGATTTTGTATGGGAAAATGGCTAGTAACACTGCGGTCAGAGCTCCGGAGAATACCAGGAGAGCCAGAGGAGCTATGTTTCCAATACCGTCGGACACTATGAGACCGGGAAAGACCGTGATTGATGGAGTGGTCACGCCTACTGAGTCAACCGCTTTTGAGATTGCTTCCAGTGGCAATGCTGGATAAACACCAAAAATTACACAAAGAACTGCGAGAATCAACTGGGACGCCCACATTGATACTGGGACTTCTTTGACCGTTATCTCCTTGGCAGGCGGTCTTACAAAGATGGAAGTGAAGTACTTAACGAAAGATGCGGTTGTTACAGCGCT
Source organism: Thermococcus sp. GR5 (assembly GCF_012027535.1). Classification (NCBI taxonomy): domain Archaea; kingdom Methanobacteriati; phylum Methanobacteriota; class Thermococci; order Thermococcales; family Thermococcaceae; genus Thermococcus; species Thermococcus sp. GR5. The sequence continues at coordinate 5,546 of NZ_SNUN01000002.1, forward strand.
TATGAATAGTGCTAGGGCCCCAAACAGGGAAACGAGAGTCGGAGTCGGAAGTGTTGAAACGTATATCATCCACTTGCTAACAAAGCCGTTGAATGGTGGCATCCCAGCTATGGAAAGAGAACCTATCAGTGCAGCAAATGCCGTTATCGGCATAAATCTCGCTAGTCCTCCCAAGTGGTCCAAATCCCTGCTTCCAGTTCTATAAAGGATCGAGCCTGCTGTTAGGAAGAGCAGTCCCTTGAAGAATGCATGGTTGAGAGCGTGGAATAGGGATGCCATAAGGGCAAGAGCTCCGAATGTGGTGTACCCCTTGGAAAGGAGATATATCCCTGCCCCAAGGGCAAAGACAACGTAACCTATCTGGCCGACACTATGGTAGGCCAGTAGGCGCTTTGAGTCTGTTTGCTTTAGTGCGTACATCGTACCAAAAAACAGGGTTAATGTTCCGAACAGTGCTATGAGTAGACCAATATTAGGGGTTAGTGGGGTGAAACTCAGGAAAAAGCGGAACATCATATACACTGGCATTTTTTCCATGGCCCCACTGAGCAATGACGAGACGTTACTTGGTGCCTCCACATATGCGTCTGGAAGCCATACGTGGAACGGCACAAGGGCGGCCTTGACACCAAGTCCGATCATGAATCCAGCACTTACAAGATACATCTCCAGAGGATGAGAGCGGAAATAGTTTACGAGCTGGGACGAGAGGATATCGTAATCACCTCCGCCAGAGATTGTTATGAGTACCAATACTATGGCTATCAGCATAAAGTCTGCTGCGGCTTTAGTCATGCAGAAGTACTTGAGGGTCGCAATGAGAGTCTTCTCGTTCCTTTCAAACGCTACCAGGAACTGGGAGAAGAGAGTCATCAGTTCCCAAAACACAACGAACCACAGGAGATTCCATGAGACGAGAACAAGGAACATGAAGAGCAGGAAGAGGGGATAGTTGAAGGCATATAGTCTCTTGTCTCCTTTATACATGTCTAAGTATGCAATACCATAAACCGATGTACAGAAGCCCAGAATTCCGAGTATTATCATGAAAAAGCCTGACAGCGGGTCGACTTTGAGTGTTAGAGTTGAGAAAGCATTGATAATGGAATCCGATTTCAGATGTAACAGAGTGATATTTAATTCAACGCTCTCTTTGAGACCTACAATCCCGGCATAGGCTATTGTCAATGAGCCAAGAGCGGAGAGAGCATTTACTAACTTCGTTAAAATTGCGCTCCTCGAAAAGACTCCAATGAAAGATGCAACTGACAGAATAATGACAATAAAAAGAAAAATTACCTCCATAGAATCACCTCCTGAGTTTAAACCTCATGATGTGCCTCAGAAAATCAATGCTGTCCAGCTCATAGTCTTCGAGTAGCATCTCTCTACCGAGAATGTCTCTTATCACTGGCTTTCCTTCCTTAAAATACAAAAACGCCACGTCCTCCATTATGATTTCTTCCTTTCCATTTTCCACAACAACGGCTTTTGACTCACACATTCATACCACCTTTGAGCGTTTTTTCATGCTCAGAAGTTTATTTGCAAGAGATTCAACATCACGGTAAATCCTAGAATCTCTTGGTATGGAATTGACACCCAGACCTTCATTGTCAGCTTTAATTACGGACGTGTCAAAATGCACCAGGTGATAGGGAACCAGATAGTCAGAGAAGACACGTGAATAGAGCTTAGCGGCTTCCATGGAATCGTGTACTTTGTTAATTATGAGCATTAAGTTCGAAATGTTGAGCTCCTCACCCATTTTGAGAAGTTTCTTGGCTATGGTGAGCGATTTAAGTGTTGGTTCCGCAACACAAAGCATAACATCGAATTTTTCCGCTAGACCTCTACCGAACACCTCTGCACCGGCCTCACTATCAACTATTACAATGTCCTTCTCTCTTAGAAGGACATGATTCAGGAATGCTTTGGCGAGTGCTATCGACGGACACAGACAGCCTTCCTTTGGCTGTTCTGTACTCCCGACCACGACGAGACTTAGATTCGGTTTTATCCTTATTCCGTACATGTCCACTAAGTCGTCAACTTTCGGTGTGAGGGAGAACAGTACCCCCCAACCGGAACCAGGTTTCGCTCCCGTTCTCTCTTGGGCAAGCTCCTCGTTCCGCGAGAGTGGAACGATATCTAATGCCTCATCATATGGGACACCAAGGCTTTGAGCAAGGTTTGGAACGGAGTCTGTATCAAGGGTCAGTACATTGTAGCCTTTGTCGGCGATTATATGGGCGAGTAATGCTGTTGTTGTTGTCTTGCCAACCCCTCCTTTTCCAGCTACTAGTATTTTCATTGTTGGCACCTCCGGCAATGTTTGTACGTTTAATGTACAAAATTCAAAGTTAAAATAATAGAAACTATTAGACGGGCCATCCAAGTTTTTTCCTCTTCTCAATTATCACGTTGTATATTGTTTCTGCCGCTTTCACTGGATCTGTCTCAACGTAGAACTTCCCTCCAAGGAGATCCTCGATGTCATCCGTAAGGAGTTTGGTAACCTTCTGGCTTCCAAGGACTGGTGGGATAACTCCCAAGTGCGTGAAGACGCCGCTTGCAACGAAGTAGGTTCCTATTGCCACTGCCTTCTCGCTCATCCATTCTGGAGCAGAGCCAGCAACTGGCAAGTCTGAAATGTCAACATTCAGAGCATTGGCAAGGGCACTCAAGACCAGCAGGATTCTCGAACAGTCAACACAGCTTCCCATGTGCAGGCATGGTGGAATTCCGAGCGCTTCGCATACTGCCTTCAGCCCTGGACCGGCCATTTCAGCTGCTTCGGGGGTTAGTAACCCATGCATTGCTGCAGCAATTCCCCAGCAACCAGTTCCAACAACCAGGATGTCCCTCTTGATGAGCTCCTTGGCCAAGGTGACGTGACCGTAGTTCTGCTTGACCCTTGGATTGTTACATCCAACGATTCCGACGATTCCCTTTATTGTTCCGTCCTGGAGGGCTTTTATGAGGGGCTCCAGTGTTCCACCAAGGGCTTCAAGTATTGCCTCGACACTAAATCCAGCAACCAATTCCATCTTGTGCTCTGGAATGTAGACTTTTGCCGGAACTCTGTTCTTATAGTTCTCAATTGCAATCTTGATGATCTCTTTGGCGATCTCGTCCGCTTTCTCAGGTTCAAATTCGACGTGTATTGCTCCCGGAATGCGAGCCTTTGGCTCAGTAGTTATTATCTTAGTGTGGTAACATGAAGCGACATCAACTAATGAGGGCATTAGGCACTGGTAGTCAACTATCACGGCCTCAACTGCACCAGTTATAATCGCCAGCTCCTGCATTAGGAAGTTTCCAGCGACCTGAACTCCCATTCTTGAGAGAACTTCGTTTCCGGTACAGCACATTCCAGCAACGTTAATTCCCTTTGCTCCGTACTGCTCTGCAAGCTTCTGCATCTCTTCACTCTGGGCAATCTCTGCTATTTTCATGGAGAGAATCGGGTTGTGGCCGTGAACGATTATGTTGACCATGTCTTCCTTCAAGACTCCCAGGTTCGCCAGCGACTTTATCGGCTTTGGTGTTCCAAAGAGAATGTCGCTCAGATAGGTGGCCATCATTGAGCCGCACCAGCCGTCGGCCAGGGCAGTCCTCACACCATGCAGTAGAAGGCTTGCAGGGTCTGCATCACAGCCTATGTGGGTTCTGTGCATACTGAGACATATCTCCCTGTCGATGGCTCTTGGTAAGACTCCTAGCTTCTCCCAGACCTTAATCCTCTTCTTTGGTGCTGTTGCTGCAAGTAATCTTACTGGCTCCTCATCCTGTTTTCCGAACTCCATCTCAAGAATGTGGGCGACTTCCAATGCAATTTCATTTTCGCTCTTGCCCTCTGTTTCGACACCCAGAATCTTAGCCAGCTCTTTGAGCTTTTCAACATCTGTTAGTTTATAGTCCTTGAACTTTCCTTCAGCAATGCCCTTGAATACATGGACTACATCTCTTGAGTGATCGCTGTGACCGGCAGTACCAGCCGCTATCATTCTTACAATGTTCCTTGCTACTATTGTATCTGCATCCGCACCACAAACTCCCTTAGTTGGGCCAACCCCAAACGGATCGATTCTACATGGTCCCATTGTACAGTTCTTACAGCAGACACCTAAGAGACCGAATCCACACTGAGGCTGCTGCTCCAAAAATCTGTGCCAGGCAGTCTTGACCCCATCCTCCTCGGCTTTCTCAATAAGCTTTCCAACACCTGGAGTTATGGAGACTTGCTTTGAGGGGACCTTCTTTCCGGCCATTTTCACCACCTCAATACCACACTATATTTGAATAGGCAAGATACAGATCCATAGGTCTAACAAGATCCTCTTTCTTCTTTGACTCGGAGACGGGCTTCATGTAGACCATTCCCTGCGATTTCAGCCCAGATATGAGACTCTCTGCCTTCTCCTTTCTAACCTCTTCCAGTATTTCGCCGAGAGTCCCGAACTTCAGGGCTCTAGTTGGACAGGCCTCGACACATGCTGGCTCTTTGCCTTCTCTGACCCTATCAACACAACTGTCGCATTTTATCACAGCCTTGTATTCGGGCTCGAACTTGGGATGGCCAAATGGACAGGCCATCACACACATGAGACAGCCTATGCACTTGTTGGCGTTAAGGACAACAAAGCCTTCTTTGGTCCTTGAGATCGCTCCTGTTGGGCAGGCCTCCATACAGGGAGCGTCCTCACAGTGCTGGCATCTCATTGGAACATTAAAGAAGTCGGCGACAACAACTTGGAGTCGGGGTTTGGGGGTTGGTTTTTCAAAAATTGCGCCAAAGAGGTTTTTGCTCATTGAATGTTCAACTGCACAGGCAATTTCGCAGGCCCTGCACCCCGTGCATCTCTCTGGATTTATGTAAATTGTAAGCTTCTCCATGTTGGAACCGGAAAAAGCTGGCATTGTTGATCACCTCGTATAATGTAAACAAAAAGATTTTAAGATGGAATCGTGTTCGGCGATCCGGATAAAAACGCAAGAAATTATTCGATCCACCGTATTAGAACCTTTCATTTAGAGACAGTAAAACTCTCTCTCGGATCCGTTGGTATTCTTTCAGGAGATCCAAGGCAACTCCAGTGAGTACAGTTATTCCTTTTTTTCGACCTCCCTTAACGGAGACAATCAATCTTCTCCCGAGTTTTTCCTCAATATCCCTGATCCTTTCCCAGTATGTTGATGGAGAAACTCCCATAATCTTACATGCCGCTCTAAATGATCTGGTCTGAGAAATAAGTTCAAGGAGTTCCATAATATCTCCGGGAATTTTTATGCCTGATGACGTAACAAAGGATATTTCAACTTTGGGTACAAAACTCGGATTCTTATTGTTGGGACATGGGGAAAAGAATATCTTCCGAAGTAATTCTCTAGTCATCTCCCGGTAGCTTACTGAAAAATTTGAGTTTGGACACTTTGATATAATGCCATATGGATTAACATAAAGATGCCTGCATGGATCCATGGGGGACATAAGCAGAGTAATGGGATAATCATTTAGGAACACTTTCATAGCAGAATAAAGATATTTCCTTCCATAATGCAGGCCAAGTTCGACATCTTTTCTGGCACTTATTGATTCAATGAACATATCTCCGGATGGAGGGCTGAAAAGGGAGGGTCCAACAGTTATTCTTAATCCTCGCTTCATGCACTCCCCGATTTTCCTAAGGATCTCCCCTGGATCCGAGCTCGAGTTAAATACCAAATAAGCCTCAATGTGATCAATACCTCTTGATTCAAGGGCTCTAATTAGAGTATCCCCTCTTTTAATATCTATCATGGGCGGAACAATTATAGAGATCATGTCCACATCAGCAAGCACATCTACTCTGAGGTTGGAGAGACTGGCAGTTAAGGGTATAAAAACGGTCACCCTTTTTGATATGTCTCTCAGCTCATCGTAGATAATCTTTATTTTTGGATGAAGAAACGGGTTAGGGCACATCAATATTCCTTCATTGAATCTGAACCCATCTAAAAGAGAGGCTATTCTAGGAAGAACATCCCCAGGGAGCATTACTCCACTTAACCTTTCTCTCCAAATGCAATTTGCACAGGTTGCGTCACACCTTCCTGATGGTTGTACAACTATAACTCCCATAACCATCACTCAAATACTACCTCAAAGCCACAGAAAGAGTAGCCAAGTCCCTGACAGTATATCTCTCTTGTAATGTTTCTGCCTACTAGCTCTTCTATGATACCTTGGATCAGGCCTGCTTCAAAATCACATAAAGTTCTCCCTATAGGGACAGTATGGTAACAACTCATACACTCATAGATATTTAGCTTTATCCTATTAAAAGACTCTTCCAAGATATCAAGAAGCCCTATCTTTTGATTTAAGAACACTTTAGGTAGGTCATCTAGACTTTTGACTTCTCCACTTTCTACAAGTCTTTTAGCGAGCTTTAATCCCGCACCTCTCAGAATAAGGCTTCTTAGAGAGGGACTATATTCCATCATACCATAAGAAATCATTCTGAAAGTTCTTACGTATTCTGGATCCTCTGGAAAAAGCTTCGCAAAAAAAGGTCTTCTAACTTGGAAGTAATTCTGGGGGGTTAGTTCAGTTCTCTGAAGTTGAGAGGGCTTTTCTTTAATCTCAGACCTGTAAATATTTCGCCACTGTTTGATTAGATCGATGTACTCAATTTCCATCCCCAACACCTATGAAAGAGTATGCATACATCAATTTAAAAGTTTTGAAAACCAAAATATAAATATGATTAAGATACTCCTCAGGCTTAATGTTGTACCATGTACATTCATCAAAAGGCTCAACCGCTTCGTGGCACTGGTAGATGTTGACGGGGAAGAAAGAAAAGCCCTAGTTACAAACACCGGCCGCTTGGAAGAGTTCATGATTCCAGGGAGGAAGGCCTTCTGCGTTCCCAAGAGCGGGGGAAAGACAGACTTCGTCCTAGTTGCCTTTGAAGACCTAGGTGGAAAGGGAGCCATCATAGACACGAGGACTCAGGCCAAAGCCTTTGAGAAGGCAGTGGAGCTTGGCTTGGTTCCATGGCTTAAAGACTGCAGGATAAAGAGGAGAGAGGTAACCATTGGAAGCTCAAGGCTGGACTACCTCTTCGAGTGTCCTGGCGGAGAGGTTTACGCTGAGATGAAGAGCGCGGTTCTGAGAGGTGGGGAGAGGGGAGAATATGCTATGTATCCAGACTGTCCTACCCTGCGGGGGCAGAAGCACATAAAAGAGCTGATAGAGCTCCAAAAGGCCGGGAGGAAGGCAATGATTTTTTTCATCGGCGCCATGCCTAGTGTTGAGAAGTTCAGGCCATACGAGAGAGGCGACCCTGAGATAGCGCGCCTTCTGAGTGAAGCCAAGAACGCCGGCGTTGAAATCCACGCGCTGAGCATTTCACTCCTTCCAGATGGCAGGGTGATCCTCGAAAGGCCAAGCCTTGAGGTTGAGCTGAGGGAGGATTTTTAAAGACCCCACCCTATTTTCAAAGGGGTAACGACCCCGCGAGGTGATGGGAATGGCCATAGTCGATGTTAGAATTTTGGTTGAAGGTGCGAGCGACGTTGAAGTGGTAAGTAAAGCTCTTCAAGGTCTGGCCTTGGGAAGTGAGTACAACATAACGATTTCTGCCATAATCCCGACGACCAACGTTGAGATTGCAAAGAGCGCCGCAGCTGGGGCTGACCTGCTTATCATAGCCACTGACGCCGACCGCGTTGGAAGAGACCTTGCTGAGAGGCTTTTTAATGAGCTGAGCGAGATGGTCGGCCACATTGAGAGGATGAAGCTCCCTCTCGGCCATGACCTTGAGCACGTAGATGTCGAGCTCGTCAGGAAGGAACTCAAGAACACACTGGTGAGAGCAGGGCTCAAAACACTCCAATTGCTGCCCGGCTACATGGAACTGAGAAAGGAGCTCCTTGATGTTAAGGGGAAGTACGACCAGCTGGCAAATGACTACGAGGCCCTCTACAAAGAGTACGAAGATCTTCAGAAGAAGTATGAGGAACTCCATGGGGAATACGTAAGAATTAGGCACGAGAATGAAGGATTGAGAGAACTCCTCAACAAGAAGAGCAGACCAGTTAAAATAGACGATGCCTGGAAGAATCTCTTTCCAGCTGAACCCACCCCTGAGGAGAGGCTCATCGCAATAGCCGTCGAGAAGCTTGGGCTGGCGGGTAAAGTCATAGTCGGCCAGGGATACATCTTCGCCGAGGACAAGGGACTAGTTGATGAACTCCTCAAGACAGTCTACCTTAGTCTCTCCATAAGGGAGGAGCCTCCAAAGCCACCAGAGCCACCGAGGAAGGAGCCGCCAAAACCGTCTGAGCCTCCCAAAGAGCCAGAAGTTGTCGCTGACGCAGAGATAAAGCCTGACGACATTGAGGGCCTCTTGAAGGGGCTGTGAAATGGAAGCCATCAACGAGATAATCGAGGAGTACGAGACTTACCTTGATCTGGAGGGCAAGAGCCCGAACACCATTAGGATGTACTCCTACTACGTGAGGCGTTATCTGGAATGGGGCGGGGAGCTTAAAGCCCGCTCCGCACTCCGTTTTCTCGCAAAGCTCAGGCGCGAAGGTTACTCCAACAAGAGTCTGAACCTTGTCGTCCAAGCCCTGCGCTCCTACTTCCGCTTTGAAGGCTATGATGAAGAGGCCGAAAAGCTCAGGCCGCCAAAGGTACCCAAGAGCCTCCCCAAGAGCCTGACGAGGGAGGAGGTCAGGAAAATTCTCTCCGTTATCCCGCCGACGAAGAAGCGCGACAGGCTCATTTTTCTCCTCCTCTACGGCGCAGGTCTTCGCGTCAGCGAGCTGTGCAATCTGAAGAAGTCCGATGTCGACTTCGAGCGCTCCCTTATAATCGTTCGCGGCGGAAAGGGCGCCAAGGATCGCGTTGTGCCGATTCCTGCCTTCCTGCTGGAAGGGATTAAGGCTTACCTTGAAACAAGAGATGACGACAGCGAATACCTTATTGTGGAAGACAGGCGGGAGAGGAAGGATAAGCTCTCTCCGAAGACCGTCTGGTACCTCCTTAAAAAATACGGCGACAGGGCTGGAATTCGGGTTACACCCCATATGCTCCGCCACAGCTTTGCCACCCACATGCTCGAAAACGGCGTTGATATAAGGGCTATTCAGGAACTGCTCGGTCACTCGAACCTGTCAACAACTCAGATTTACACGAAAGTCACAGTGGAGCATCTCAGGAAGGCACAGGAGAAGGCGAGGTTGATAGAGGGATTAATTGAGAAATAATCAGAGTTCTCCTTTCTCTTTCAGCAGGGCAAGGTAGCTCGTGAAGGCTCCAGCTGAAATCGTGTCTCCGAGGCCAACCGTTGAAACCGGGTTCTTGACGAGCCTTGTCGGGATTATAACGACCTTGTACTCCCTAGTTCTCAGCTTCCTCTTGGCCTCTTCGAAGCGGAGCTTGACGTATTCACCGCGCTCGTTGTAGGGAACTTTGAGGCCAACCTTGAAGTCCTCGGGCGATTTGATGTCCCCCAGAGAAGCCCTCGCTGCCGCTAAAGTCGTGGCCAGCTCGAGACTCTGCATGAGCTCCTCCTCGCTCAAGGGATTGTCAGCATGGGTAACGTACATGATGTAATAGATCGTATGAATCTGGAGAACCTCGAGGTTCATCTCGTCAATGAGTATCTTTCCTCCCAAAACGGTGTCCTCGATGCGGTTGTAGGTGAATATCCTGTCCGAGAGTTTTGAGTATCCCAGAGCGTTCAGGATGTGGGCTATCTCTGACTCGTCCATGCCTACGCTGTCGACGAGTGGGAAGAGGTTGTAGATGACTTTCTTCCTCAGCTCGCGGTTCTGGATTGAGGCAAACTCCAGGTGGACCTTGACGTCCTTCTTCCTCTTGAGGAGTATAATATCCTCTTTGGCCTTTTTGAGGTAGTAGTTTGCATCCTTCCCGTCGGAATAGCGGAGCTTTATCCCCTGGTATCCCGAAAGGATCGCCCCATCAACCTCGCCCCCTATTTCGGGGAGAAAAGGTCTCAGCTCGGACTTAGTATGGATCTTTATGCTTTCGAATCTGGCCGAAACGATAAACCTGCCCGAGAAAGGAACCGTTATCGTTTCGCTTCCGAGCTTGAAGGTCGTCCCCGCGCGGAACTCGAATATCCTGTTGACCTTTATCGGGTCGCCTTCGCGGTAGGCCTCGCGCGGGTGCTTGAAGGTCAGCTTTCTGTCCTCAACAATAGGATAAAAGAGATTTGGTTTATCAACAAACATTCTGGCCTGCTTTTTGGCCAGGTGAGGGGTGTAAACTATAACACGTCTGAAGTCGAGGTTCGCCAGAAGGTTCGCTATTATGCCCGCCTGACCCCCCATTCTCTCGACGTCATATTTGAAGTGGGAATCAAACCACTCGTGGAGCTCTTCATTAACCAAAGGCACAGCCATCGGCTTGCCAGTTTTAAGCGCATGAACAAGTCTTGCAACGAAGTCTATGGGCTCATTTATCTCCCTTGGGTACTCCTCCAACCTTCTCCTCACGGCTGTTGCACCGAATTCGTCTATCAGTTTCTGGACTGTCTCTCCTTTGAGAAAGACTATCGCGTCGACGTTCGTGTTGTACGCGGTGTATATCGAAAGTTCCCTAGCCTTGTGGAGGAGCTCCATATGTATCACCCTCAGTGACTAACATTTAGAAAATGTGCACGGATTCTTAAAAGGGTTTCGGAAACTGAATGGACACAAAAATGTTGAATGGTGATAAGATCAGAACTGTGTTAGGAGTCTTCCAAGCCAGGGAATCTTCTCCATGACGTCCATTTCTCTGAGTGCCAGCCAGAGAGAAGCCTGGTTGCTGGTGACTACTGGGACACCAAGGTCTTCCTCCAGAGGCTCGATGATCTCGAACGTCCTCAGGTTGGTGCAGCTTATGAAGATTGCATCAGCCTCGTCCACGAAGGTGGCCTTAGCTAAGCGGTAGGCCTCGTAGGGTTCGAGCTTCCCTATCTGGGCGTTGTCCTCTATTCCGAGGCCCCTGATGTCTAGAACCTCGAAGTCGTTGGCCTCGAGGAACTCCTTCTCGCGTTCGTTTATCTCGTCGGTGTAGGGGGTTATCACGAGTATCGACTGAGCGTCGAGCATCTTCAGGGCCTCGACGACGGCCGTGCTCGTGCTCACCACCGGAACGTTTACTTCGTTCTCTATCTTTGCCTCAAGCTCCTTCTCGAAGTCCTTGCCGCCGATGAATGAACCACTCGTGCAACCGTAGAGAATCAGCTCAATCCCTGCATCGCGGAGGAGCTTGGCGCTCTCCACTGCCAGAGCGTTCATCTTGATTAGCTCCTCCTCGGTAACGTTCCTGAGCGGAACCCTTGCAGTGTGCAGCGAGACCCCCTCGGGGATGGCCGAGTGAAGCTCCATCTCCATTGTGGTGTTCGAAGAGGGAACGATAAGACCTAGCCTGCCTCTCCATCCGTACATGCTTTCACCTTAGGTGGACTACTCAAGGACTCTCTTAAACCTTTGGTTTTGGAAAGACTGATTAACCTTTCCGCTAACGTTTCACAGGGTGATATTGTGGAACTTGGCAAGGCAATATTCAAGAGGACTTCTGTGAGGTACTTTGAGGAGAGGGATGTTCCGGAGGAGGCCATCAAAGCGCTCATTGAAGCGGCAGTGAGGGCGCCTACCGCCAGCGGTCTTGAGAACTGGCTTTTTGTTGTTTTCAAGAGTGAGGAAGCAAGGGAGGAGATCTACCGCCTGATAGCACGTGGGATGGAGGAGTACTATCGGGCGGTGAATCTCTCGGAAGAGAAGATAGAGAAGCTCAGAAAAAAGATGTATGAAAGGGGGATGTACCGGGCACCGGTTTATATAGCAGTTTTCATCGACAAACGTGTCCGCTTCCTCGAAGGTGAAGAGTTTGACGAACTCGAGTTTCTCTGGAGCGTGGAGAGCGCGGCAATGGCGATACAGAATTTAATGCTCAAAGCAGTTGAGTTAGGCCTCGGTACTGTTTACATAGGTGTTACGAACTTCAGGGGCATCGAGGAGCAGGTCAGAACGCTGGCTGGCCTCGATGAGAACTACTATCTCGTCGGCGTCATACCCCTTGGCTATCCGCTGGAAAAAGCAGCACCACGGAAGCGGAGGAAGACCCTCGAACAGGTCACTCGCTTCATCTAAACGTTTTTATTCTCCTTCCCTCAATTCCTTTTGGTGAAAGGATGATAGAGTTCGTCATACTCCTCGGCGTCATCGGTGGCTGGATAATAGTGGCTTCGACGCTGTTCCTAATGATCGCTCTTGGAAAGATGTGGGGGTTAGCTGGGGTTCTGATCCTAGTTCTGGCCATTCAGATAAACCACTGGCTCAAGAGGAAGTACATGGGCGCCATAGTTGACGCCACGCCGAGAGCGAAGGAGATAGCGGCCCACATTTTCGAGATGAACGAGCTGATACTCCTTTCCTCATATCTCATCTCGATCGTCCTTTGTGTCGTCATTCAAAAGTACGTCGAGATTGTGATTAAGTTCCCTCATATGGTGAGGTGATGCTCATGTTCAACGTCGTCATAGTCCGCTACGGTGAGATAGGCACGAAGTCGAGGCAGACGAGGAGATGGTTCGAGAACATCCTCATGAACAACATCCGTGAGGCCCTGGTGAGTGAGGAAGTCGAGTTCAAGAAGGTAGAAGCAAAGCACGGAAGGGTTCTTGTAAAGACAAACAGGGCTGAAGAGGCTGTTGAGGTTCTTAAGCGGGTCTTCGGCATAGTCTCGCTTTCCCCGGCGATGGAGATCGACGCAGAAATGGAGAAGATCAACAGGATGGCCCTCAAGCTATTCCGCAGAAAGAAGAGAGAGCTTAGATTAGAAAAACCTCGCTTTAGGGTAACCGCGAGGCGCATAACCAAGGAGTTCCCCCTGAAGAGTCCGGAGATCCAGGCGAAGGTCGGCGAGTACATCCTCGAGAACGAAGAGAGCGAGGTGAATCTCCACGAGTATGACATAGAAGTTGGCGTTGAGCTAATGGAGGGCAAGGCCTACATCTTCGTGGACAAGGTCAAAGCCTGGGGTGGCCTTCCCATCGGCACTCAGGGCAAGGTCGTGGCTCTGCTCAGCGGCGGCATTGATTCACCGGTTGCCGCTTTCCTCATGATGAAGCGCGGTGTAGAGGTAATCCCGGTGCACATCTACATGGGCGAGAAGACCCTCGAAAAGGTCAGGAAGATATGGAACCAGCTTAGGAAGTACGGCTATGGTGGAAAGGGCGAGCTGATTGTGATTAAACCCAAAGAGCGGGAAAGAATTCTCCAGAAACTCAAGGAGCTTAAAAAAGAGAACTACACCTGTGTCTTCTGCAAGTTCATGATGGTTCGCCACGCCGATAGAATCGCGAGGGACTTTGGGGCAAAGGGCATCGTGATGGGTGACTCCCTCGGCCAGGTGGCCTCTCAAACCCTGGAGAACATGTACATCGTCAGCCGGGCGAGCGATCTGCCGATTTACCGCCCGCTCATAGGCATGGACAAGGAGGAAATCGTCAAAATAGCAAAGGAGATAGGCACCTTTGAGCTGTCAACTCTCCCTGAGGACGAGATTCCCTTTATACCAAGGCATCCAGTGATAAGGGGTTCCTGGGAGGAGTTCAGAAAGCTCTACAAGGCCGTCTTCGGCGAAGAACCGAAAAATAGGGCATGTTGAGGTGATGTTATGGAGTCGACAAAACTCCCGGCATACATCTCCCTCCTCCTGCCACTCGTATTTCTTGTTGGGCTAATCGTTGTCATTTACCAGAATCCTTGGTTTTCATTCACCGACAACGCCCTCAGCGACATGGGGTCAGTACGGAATCCTGTGAACTACTACTTCAACGGCTTCATAATGCTCTTTGCCGTTCTGGGCTTCATAGCCTCGCTCGGGGCCTTCAAGAACGGCCTCTCTTATCTCATGCCCACCGCCATGGTCTCGCTCTTCCTTGTTGGCATCTTTCCTGAGGAATATTCCCTACATACTCCTTCAGCAACTCTCTTCTATGTCCTGGCGCTAGCGGATATAGTCCTCATAGGGCTCAAGCTCGCTCGTTCTGGCCTTTCCGTCGGGATGCTCTGGGCAATTCTTTCGGTTGTTACTTTTGTGGTGATGCTCTACATGGTGAAAGCTCGCGTTTTCAAGGGCCTTGCTATCCCCGAGCTTATAGGTGCGGCCATGATACTGGCCTGGTTTACCTATATTGGCCTGCTCCAGATTAGAGGTTCCCAACTCTAAGTTGAGGAAAACTTCATATATGGCTCTCCCCTTCTTCCAAACATGAAAGCTGTTGCACTGCTCAGCTCGGGCATTGATTCTCCAGTGGCGATATACCTCATGCTCAGAAAGGGCATGGAGATAACGCCGGTCCACTTCAAGCAGAGCGATAAGAAGGAGTCAAAGGTTCTGGAGCTCTGCGAGATTCTGAGTAAGTACGGGAAGCTCAACGAGCCCGTAATCGTTGATGCTTACGAGGAACAGGCGCCAGTCTTTTCCAAGCTGGTCGAGATAGGAAAGGCCAAGTGGACGTGTCTTTTCTGCAAGTACACGATGCTGAGGAAGGCCTGCAGGGTGGGGCACGAAATCGGGGCAAAAGCTATAGTTACGGGTGACTCCCTCGGGCAGGTGGCATCGCAGACCCTCGACAACCTGCTGATAATAAGTCAGGCGAGTGATCTGCCTATTTTGAGGCCCCTCATCGGCCTCGACAAGGAGGAGATAGTCAAAATAGCAAAGGAGATAGGCACGTTCGAAATAAGCATAGAACCTGAAGAGCCCTGTCCGTTCGTGCCGAAGTATCCGGTGGTGCGCGGCTCCCTTGGGGAGTTCGAGAAGATAAGGGAGAAACTCGTGAGGGAAGGGGTGCTTTAAAGCATCTCATTCCTCGCATAAGATTCTCTCAAGTTCACATCGAGGATGCAGGTGCAGTTCCTTATACAGACATCCTCGGGCACACCACTGGTCACCACGGGCTGAGTATCTTGTAAGCTTTCACCCCCTTTGTTGTCTGAACGTAAACGATATTTCCTTCAAGTTTCACATTTATCGGCCGTTCCCACTCCCCAAATTCCTTGCATGCGATTTTGATTAGCCTACCCGCGGTGAAAACGCAGACTCCGTTCTTCTCGTTCCTGAGCTCGTCCCTAAGGTAGTAAGCCACCGCTACATATTCATCGTTAGCGTCAATCAGCAGTCTAACACCAAGGGGGTGCCCTTCAATTGTGGCGATTTCACTCTTTTTCACTTCCTCGTTCCTCACAAGGTATATCAACGCCCTCGTTTTCCACAGATTAATGTCATAGTAGCCCACTGTATAGTACACCGTCTCACCCAAAATCCTTATGTGTGAGATGTATGGCCTCCTGACGTCGGGGCATATCTTCCTTCTTACGTTCCCGTCAGAAGTGTTCACAAAGTAAATGCACGAATCCACGAGGATTATGCTCCCATTGTGGTACATTTCCGGAAAGGCCTGGTATTTTTCCTTCCATACGGGGGTTAAGTTGTAGTCAAACAGCGCCATGGAGCTTCTCCGCTCTCCTGGGTAGTATGAATACACGACTACCCCCTCAGGAATGCAGAAATACTCCCCTTCCACACCTTCTAAGGTCATGTTCGCCTTCAGCGTTCCGTTAAGGGAGAGGGTGAAGTTCACAAGATGCTTAAATCCGCTCTGATAGTACTGAGATTTAACTTGGATTGCCGATAAGCATTGAATGAAACCAGTAGTCTCTCCCTCAAAATTAACCCCATCAGTTGCTATCGGAACAAGTGTCTTATTATCACCTGTTTCGTTGACACTTATTGAGATGCTGGACTTATTTTGTAAATGTAATCCTTCACCCTCATTAGGAGGGGGTGAGTTATCTTTTTGGATGATAAATAAAGAAACAGCAAAAATAAAAATTAAAAATCCTACCAAAACCTTTTTATCGTTCTTCATGACACCCCACCATTTACCACCTTACTACCCAGTCCCATCCACATTGGTTCCCGTATTCTTCTCTAGTACAGATTGCGAAGTTTTGAGATCTCGCGCTGTCTGGGGCAAAACACCCGTTACAATGTCTGTTTGCCCATTTACAAGAACTTCCAACGTCTCCTCCACCACAACACACTAGATATGGTGTGTTAAGATATAGTTTGTAGAATCCATTATAATGAGTAACATCCGGATCCTGAAGAGGTTTTAGGTAGTTTGTGACAACCCAACAACCTCCATTGTTGCACTCAACCTGCCAGATTATGTTGCTCTCCTGGTAGCTAAGTGTCTTGGGGTTGTATGCAGATCCACTGTAAAACAGTTTAATTTGAATTGATCCCCCAATGTACGGAAGAGCCGGATGCAACCATACTGCTTGATCCCAGTATTTTTTAAAGTCCGTTCCCGTATCAGGGAAGTCGTAAGTACAGTAATCTCCCCAAAATGTTGCCCTATTCGGAGTTGAGCTTTCGTATATTCCTACCCAAACTGCTACAGGAGAGAAATACATGTATCGAACGTAAGGTGCCTGATCGGCATCATACTGGCTAGGTACTCCAGGTAATGGAGGAGCTGGCTCAGAACATGATCCACAGTTGTATCCTTCAGTGATTCCTCCGAAGTGAATTGCCAATGGTTCTATCCCTGTGGCACTTGCTATCAGCGTCTGCTTTCGTCCGGTTTCTTTGAGTGTTTGCATGGTTTGTAGTTTTTCTTTCTCTTCGGCGAATTTGTAGATTTCATTCCAGAGTTTTTCCCTCCTGTCCAGCAGGGTGAAGATCTCCCTAAGGGTCTCTTCAGTGTAGTTCCCGGCTTTGACTTTCTTAAGCAGTTCTCTCATCCGCATGTCCGTTTGAACCACCTCAGTAAACGTCAGCTCTGCCGCCTGCTGGTAGTAGGCTATGAACCACTCCAAGTCCACGTCGGTTCTTACCGGATGAACTTTTTAATGTGCTCTTGGACGATGGCGCTCTCGGAAGGTAGTTTATAATAGAGAATCTTTCTGCCGTAAGGTGTCTGCACAGTGTAGTTCTGGACGATTTCAAGGCTGAGCTTCTGACGTTCGAGATACTCTAGTTCATTTGTGAGGAGTCTAATCTCATCTTTTAGCTTCACGATTTCGAAGAGAACGCTTGTGTTTTTAGTGGCGCTCCATTCCTCATAAAGAGTTTTGAGTTCTGATTTCTTCTGTTTAATGGTGTTAGTCAGGTTTGTGATGTTCGCTGTGAGATTATTTAGAAGGACGTTAACGTCGATGCAGGAGCAGTCCTGACAGGTTGCCTGGACTTGGTTGGTGGTTTGTGTTGCTTCCGCTTGGACGGTCTGAAAGCCGCCCAGGAGGAGAAGCCCAAGGAGGAGCATCGTTACCCACTTTCGCATTCGCCCCCCCAAAGAGGTTATCAATCATAATTATCAAAAGTTGTATATAACACTTTCGCCCGCAAAATACTGGGATTAAAACTTGCATTGGACAATATACAACTGTTGGAGTTATGTCCAAAGTATTTAAAACGCAGATTCATTACCCAATTCTGTCCATAACTGTTCGTTTTAGGAAAGCTTTTAAGGTCTTTGCCGGAGCCCTTTATGGTGATGGCAAATGAACGTGTTTAACAACACACTGGAGCTGTTCGAAAAGTACAAGCCGACCCCCCTTGTTAGGCTTTCCACCGAGAGGGGGGGATGTATTTTGCCAAGTTAGAGTTCTTTAACCCCTTCAGCAGGAGCATTAAGGACAGGGCCGTTTTTAACATGCTTATGAAGGCCATCGAGCGCGGGGACATCAACGGCACGAGGAAGCTTTTTGAGGCAACTTCCGGCAACGTCGGGATTTCTCTGGCTGCCCTCAGCAACGTTCTCGGTATTGAGTTCAGGGCATACCTGCCAAAGCCGACACCAAAGGCCACCCAGGTTCTGCTCAGAGTACTCGGTGCGGATGTCGTCATGACTGAATTCGAGACCATAGACCCTGCCATGGTTCAGTACGTCGTCGAAGAAGCGAGGAAGGCTGGAGCAGCTAACCTCAACCAGTTCGAGAACGACGACAACTTCGAGGCCCACTACCGCTTTACCGCTAGGGAGATAGACGAGCAGCTGAAGAGCATTGGCAAAAAGCCTGACGTTATGATAGCGGGCATAGGTACTTCGGGCCACATAGCAGGTCTGGCAAAGTACTTCAAGGAGCGCTATGACACAACCGTTGTGGGCGTCGTCCCGGCGAAGGGTGAGAAGATCCCCGGCATAAAGCGTCTTGAAACAAAGCCCAAGTGGTACTTCCAGGTAGACATAGACAGGGTCGTGGAGATAACCCGGAACGAAGCCATTGAGGGTGCCCTCAGCGTGGCACGCAGAGACGGTCTCTTGATAGGACTCAGCTCTGGAGCAGTGGTCAAAGCGTACGAAAAAGTCTCCAGCGAATTCGGTGAGAAAACATACGTCCTGATCTTTCCGGACGATGGATTTAAATACGTGGAGATATTTGAGGGTTACTTGGGGATCACATGAAAAGGTTAACCCTCGCCACTTACCTTCTTTTCCTCAACGGCTTTCTGCTTCTGTATTATGCCTACTCCTTCGGTTCAGTAGTTTACCTAGTCTTCGGCCTGCTGAGCATGGCTCTCGCATACGGCCTCACGCAGGAGAGCCGCACCGCCATAAAAATCGCCCTTATCTACGCTGCAATAGAGTTCTTTTTTGCGTTGCTGTTCCTGATAGCAGGTAATATATGGTCTGTCGTTGATGCCGCGGTGAGCTTTTTCATACTGCATGATATTCTGGGATACATCCAGGAGGTCGCAGGTGAGGAATCAGAAAAAGTCGAGAAAGAAAAAGTCTAATCAAGAGCCTTTCTCAGTACGCGGGGCTTATTTACTTCTTCTCTACGGGTTCTTTGAGGATTATCCTTGCGTCAACTACCACGGCACCTTTGCCCTGCTCGTAGACGAAGACCGGGTTGAGATCCATCTCTTTGATGTATTCCCTAAGCTCGTCGACGAGCTGGCTGACCTTAAGAAGGAGATTAACTATTGCATCGATGTCCGCTGGTTCTTCTCCGCGCGCTCCGGCAAGAATCGGATAGCTCTTGATCTCCCTGATCATCTTCTTGGCGTCATTTTCGGTAATCGGCACAAGCCTGAAGGTGACGTCCTTGAGAACCTCGACGAAGATTCCACCGAGACCAAACATTATAGCGTGGCCGAATTGCGGATCTTCGGTAACGCCTATGATGATTTCCCTTCCAGGCTTGAGCATCGGAGCAATCAGGACGCCGAGTATCTCAGCATCTGGCCGGTACTTCCTCGCGTTTTCGTGGATGAGCTCCCACTTCTCTTTGAGCTCCTCGGGGGTCTTTATGTTAAGGAGAACAACCTTGGCGTCGCTCTTGTGGAGTATCTGAGGAGACATCAGCTTCATGGCAACTGGATAGCCAATCTCCTCAGCATATTTGAGTGCCTCGTCAAGGGTCTTGGCAAGCTTTTCCTCCGGAACGGGAAGGCCGTAGGCCTTGAGGACCTGTTTAGCCTCGTATTCAACGAGTGCAGTCCTTCCGGACTTCAAAACCTCTTCGATAACTTTAAGGGCTTCATCCTTCATGATACCACCACCGAGAAAGTGAATGAGGGGCTCAGTCACCCCTCCTCAGATATTCAGCATATTTGACAAGGCCTGCCAAGGCCCTTACTCCTCTCTCAGGGGTTGGATAGACCGGGACTCCCTTCTCCTCTAGGATTCTAGCGTAGTAATCGGTCTTCTTACCACCCATGGCAACGGCAACGATGGGCTTGTCGCTCTTCTTCTGGTACTCCGCAAGGATGTCAATTATCTTCTCCTCCTCGAGGAGCGGCACCTGGAAGAGCACGATGACGAGTATAGCATCGACGTTCGGGTCATTGACGAAGCCCTCTATAGCGATTCTATACCTCTCGGCGTCGGTGTCGCCGACAACGTCTGTTGGGTTGCCAGCAACGGCGTGCGGCGGGAAGTTTTCTTTGAGGAACTTGAGTGTTTCTTCGCTCAGCTCGGCCATCTTGAGGCCGAACTTGGCAACGGCATCGCTCGCCATTACCCCGGCTCCACCGCCATCAGTGATGATTCCTATCCTGTTGCCTTTCGGAAGTTTGTCCTTCAGAGCTGCGAAGGCTTTCGCAAGATCAAACATGTGCTCGAAGTCCTCAGCGCGGATTACACCCGTCTGCTTGAAGACTGCGTCGTAGATAGTGTCCGCTCCAGCAAGGGAACCGGTGTGAGATGAAGCTGCCTTGGCTCCGTACTCGGTTCTTCCGCTTTTGAGGGCTATGACCGGCTTGACCTTGGTTATCCTCCTGGCGGCTTCCATGAACTTCCTTCCGTCCTTCACGCCCTCGATGTAGAAGGTGACGACGTTTATGCTATCGTCGTGGATAAAGTAATCCATGAGGTCCGCATCGTCGACGTCGAGCTTGTTGCCGTAGCTGACCATCTTGCCTATGCCTATGTCCGCCATGGCTGCCCAGTCGAGCATGGCTGCCGCGAAAGCACCGCTCTGGCTGACGAAGGCAATTGGTCCGCTCTTGGGTCTGTCCATTTTGTTCTCAGGCAGGAAAACCGTGTCAACACCGGTATCCGGCACGTAAACACCAACACAGTTCGGACCGATGATCCTTATGCCGTTCTCTCTGGCTATTTCAAGAATTTCGCGCTCGAGCTTCTTTCCTTCCTCGCCGAGCTCACCGAAACCACCGGTGATGATGATTACTGCCTTTATGCCCTTCTTTGCTATCTGTCTCATCGTGTCCGGAACGAACGGGGCAGGAATCGAGATGACTGCTAAATCAGTGTCATCAGGGAGCTCCTCAACGCTCTTGTAGACCTTGTAACCATCTATTTCATCGAGCTTTGGGTTTACCGGGTAGATGTTGCCTTTGAAGATACCGCGCTCCTTGTTCATTTTGAAGTTCTCAAAGATGACGTTTCCAACTTTACCTTTCTTGTTGGTTGCGCCAATGATAGCGACCGCCCTTGGGTCGAAGAAGGGTCTCATTTCCTCTACTATCTTTGCTTCCATTGGTATCCCTCCACCAGAAACTGCTTCTCGCAAAAACTTCATTTCAAATGTATAAAAGAGTTGCGTTTTGTAAAAATTGGGCTCCAGTGAACTGAAAAGTCCATCAATGCAGACTTCTCAGAAATTCGAGGCTTTTTCTCGCCGATTCTATGTCCCCCACCTCAAGAGACCATGTCACCTTTGGAAGTTTGGGAATAACCTGGGCCCAGGGAACAGTTCCCTCTCCTAACGGGAGATGCTCGTCCTTATCGCCGCGGTTGTCGTGGAGGTGGAGGTGCATGATTCTGTTTCCAAGAAGCTGGATGAAGCGGTCAAAGTTCCTTGTCGTAGTGTTTAGATGGCCGACGTCGAGAGTAACTCCAATATCAATGTCCCCCACCAGCTCTGCGAGTCTTTCGCAGCTCTGGGCGTCCAAAATGGGAAAGCTCGGCATGTTCTCGAGGCCGACCTTTATGCCGAACTCTTCGCTCCATGCGGCAATCTTTCTGAGCGATTTCCTGTGTATCTCAAGGTATTTCTCCTGGTGCTTTATGCTGAGTGGAGAACGGTGGCCAGGGTGAATGGTGACCACCAAGGCGTTCATTTCAGCGGCGACCTCTATTGTCTCGTGCAGAACCTCCAGTGCGGCTCTCCGTATCTTTTCGTTGAACGCACCGATGTTGATGTCGCTGAAGGGAGCGTGGACGGTTATCTTCATCCCATAGCCCTCAACGATCTCTGCGAAATCCCTGTAGCTCGCTTTTGTCAAATAGTGCGGCCACTCGCTCAGGAGTTCTATGAAGTCAAAGCCAAGCTTTTGTGTTTTCCCGGCCCATTCCTCGAAGTCTTTTATGCTCTTTCCCGAAAAGGCCGTCATGGATAGGCCAATCAACTCAACCACCTACCATAAGCTTTGCTATTATCACGACGTATATCGTGCCGAATATGTCGCTGTTGTTCGAAATGAGAGGTATCGCCACGTTGTCTGGATCGATGTTCTTCTGGAAGAGGAAGTAGGAGATTGTATACGAGTAGAGCATTATGAAAAGTGCCATGAGTGGATAGCTGAGGGTCAGTTCGTAAACTATTCTTGGCTCGGCTCCCGCGATGAAGTGGGCTATTCCCGCACCAAAGACGTTTATCAGGACCCCAACGATTGGCGTTGTGAGGAAGAGTGCGAGTATCTCCATGAATGGCTCCTTGGAGAGGTAGCCGTCAATCTCACCAAGGTGGAGTGCGGTTGAGGTTTTCGCCGCTATTATTGAGCCGTAGTTTCCAAAGGAGCTGAGGATTGAAGGATAGGCAAAGCCGAGGATTATAGAGGCCCCTATCAGGTCGCTGAACCTTTGGAGTGTGAAGCCCGAGATGAGTGAGAGCAGAGCTAAAGCTGTTATTATCGTGAAGAGCTCCTTGAATTCGACTATCTCGGCCTTTCTCACGCGGGAGATTGCCAGCAAGAAGAGGAAGAGCAAAATTAGGGCGAGATTGCTTCCCCAGAAGGTCTCCTTCGAGGTCTCAAGGAGGAGTATAAAAGCTATCAATGCTGGAATGGTGAGCAGGTCACCCATCGAGGCAACGAGCGGGGCGGCCATGCTGTCGGGGTCAACCTCCTTCCTGAAGGCAAATATGGTGACGAAAGCCGTAAAGTAGCCGAGGATGAGAGAGACGAGTATGGTCGAGCTCACAACGATGAGGAGAATCTGGAGGGCGTGGTACCTTATCCCCTGAATGACACCTATTGCCCAGAGAATCGTTACAGGGATTAGAGAGAGGAGCATCGCTATGACAATGTTCTTGAGAACCTTCTTTTCCCTGAGCGAGGGCTCGAGGTCACCGAGGTAAAGCATTGTGGAGAAGCGCGAGGCCATCGAGCCAAAAACGTTGCCGCGGAGGCCCATCATACCCGGCAGAATGACGAGCAGACCGGGATAATCGCGGCTAATTTTTTCCAAGTACTTACCGAGGAAGGTGCCTCCGAAGAAGCCAATTATCAGAGAGACGACTAACGAGGGCAGTGAGACCCTGTAAGCCTGCCTCACCTTTTCCCCGAGCTCCTGAGCCATCACTGGTATCACTCTCCACGCCCCTCACCCCCTAAACGTTGACCTCTGGTGGTATTAAACTTTTCGCGGCCGAAAACTAAATAAAATTCCCTTCAATTTCCCCTATCGGTGAGAGCCGGGTGGAAGAGTGGGACGAAATCGAGGTTCCCAAGAACGTTAAGGACATCTTTGTTGAGATGAAGAACACCGCCGAGCTGATGGTTGATCTCGCCTACTCCTCCGTTCTCTTCGGGGAGGAAGAGATAGCCGATGAAGTTCTCGAGCTTGAGGAGTATCTTGACTTACTCAACTACCACCTGATGGTGCATGCTGTTCTTGCCGCTAGAAACCCGAGGGAGGCGGAGCAGATAACGTCAATACTTCACATGGCACATGCTATCGATGACATGTCCAACGCGGCGGCGGATTTGGCAAAGATGGTTCTCGAGGGAGTTGAGCTTCATCCAGTTATCACCGAGGCCATCTTAGGCAGCGAGGAAATAATAGGTAAAATCTATGTCTCGGCAGATTCCATTCTCGTTGGTAAGACCTTAGAAGAGCTAGACCTTTCAACAAATACTGGTGTGTGGATAATAGCAGTTAGACGCGGAAAGCGCTGGATATTCGATCCAGACGGGGACTTCAAGATATTCCCTGGCGATATACTCATAGGCAGAGGCACTAACACCTCAATTGAGTACCTCAAGGAGATAGCGAGGGGCAACATAAAGGTGATGGGCAATGAATGAACTCGAAGAGATTAGAAACTGCCTTATAGAGATGAAAGACCTCTCATCGCTCATGGTTGACCTCGCTTTCTCGTCGGTCATGTACAACAGCGAGGACATAGCGGAGGAGGTCTACCTCCTAGAGGAGCGCATGGACGAGCTTACCCTGAAAGTCAAGAAGCTGGCCCTGATGCTGGCCAAGAATGAGGATGACCCGTTAAAGCTCCTCAGCGTCATAGACATGGCGGAGATAAATGAGCAGATTTCGGATGCCGCTTATAAGATCTCCGATCTTGTTCTTAGAGACGTCGAGCCCCACCCGATAATCAAGAAGATAATGGAGGACACCGAGGAAGAGCTGGGGAGGGTTACCGTAAGGAAAGGCTCCATTCTGCACGGCAAGACCCTGAAACAGCTTAAGCTCCCGAGCAAGATTGGAACGAGGATTCTGGCCATAAAGCGCGGAACTCGCTACATCTACAATCCTGGCAGAGATGACGTCATAAAGGAGGGTGACGTGCTCATAGCCGTTGGCTCGGACTTGGACAAGCTCAGGAAGTTAGCTGGGGAGGAAGTGGAAGAGGAGGAGTGACTACTTCTTCGAGCTCCCCTTTATATCTCCGTCCGTCACAAGCCCCTTTGAATAGGGACACAGCTCCCTCAGCGGGCACTCATCGCATCTCGGTTTAATCGGTCGGCATATAGTCTTTCCGTGGTCGACCATCGCGTGGTTAACGTAGATCCACTTCTCGTAAGGGATTAGCTGGCTAAGGTACTCCTCCACCTTCTCCGGAGCAACGCGCGGCGGAGCAAGGCCCAGGCGTTTGCTTATCCTGTTTACATGGGTGTCAACCGGTATCGCCTGTCTCCCGAAGCCATAAGCCAAGACAATGTTGGCGCACTTTCTGCCTATTCCGGGCAGTTTCATAAGCTCGTGAATATCGTCCGGAACCTTTCCGCCGTACTCCTTGAGGATTATCTGGGAGGCCTTAACAATCCATTCGCCCTTTGTTTTCCAGAGGCCGACGCCGTTTTCCTTCAAAAAGGCCTGCATTTCCTCTATCGGCGTTCTCGCGATGGTTTCGATGTCCCCGTACTTCTCAAACAGTTTTTCCCAGACCTTGTAGGTGACCTCGTCGCGCATGCGCTGGGAGATTATGCAGTGGATTAACGTCCTGTAGGGGTCGCCGATGAGGAGCTTCTCCCTCGGATGAGTCTTCATCAAGATTTCGACTATTTTTTCCGCCCTCTTTTTCTTCTCCTCCAAGCTTTCCTGGAAGGTGAAGCCATCAAGGCTTAACGAACCTGAGTTTGTTTTTGCCATGCACTATCACCACCGTTTCTTTGGAAACGCTAACTTTGTTAAGTTCCTCGAACTCATCACTATAAATCTTTTGTCCATTATGGTTCAGGATTAGAACCTTATTAGGAAACACCACGACGAAGCCCTTCTCGAAAGAAATTACATCTCTAATAGGGTCGTCGAATTCGAAGTCGATGATCCTAACTTCTCCAGTCGAGAACTCCACCCTCGTGCTCCTCGCGACCTTCATCGGTGAGGGCTCCGCGAGCAGAACTTTGAAGCGAAGAGGCTTTCCGAGCAGGTCTATCTCGACTTCCTCGTTGGTTCTTACCTCTTTCCCGGCTAGCTTTTCCCTCACTATCTCCTCGAAACCGGCCGGAAGTTCTGCCTCAAAAAGGGGCTTCAGGACAAGCCTCATATTCCCACCCTTGGATGCTTTTACCTCGCGAGTAATAAGGATTCCGAACCAGAATCTTTTTAAACGATATATCGTTCGATATGTTTGGTGATGTATGTGGAAAGACCCAATTTCAGGGGCTACATGAAGATACTGATCCTTGACCTGCTGAAGGAGCCAAAACACGGCTATGGCATAATGACAGAACTAGAGGAACGATACGGCATAAAACTCAGCGCAGGGACCGTTTACCCCATCCTTGCTTCCCTCAGAAAGAATGGCCTCATCGAGGTCGCTGAAACCGGGGATAGGGAGAAGAAAAACTACGTCGTGACGGAAAAGGGTCTAAGGTATCTTGAAGAACATGAAGAAGAGCTGGAAGAAGTCAAGAAGAGGATGCACGCCTACAGAACATTCCTTGAACTCGGTGGGGACGAGCTCAAGGAGGCGTTCAGGGAACTATTCAGATCGATTGAAGATCTCACGGACGAGCAAAGGGAGGAGCTCAGAGGCACCTTCCGGGAATTTGCGCGTAGAATAAGACGGATCCTTCTGGAGGGTGAATGAAATGAATGCTATTGAGGTTAAGAATCTTGTCAAGAAGTACGGTGATTTTGAGGCAGTTAAAGGTATATCTTTTAACGTGAAGCGGGGCGAGATATTTGCCTTCTTAGGCCCCAACGGCGCCGGGAAAACCACTACCGTTCACGTCCTCACGACGCTCCTCAAGCCAACGGCCGGAAATGCTATCGTTGCCGGCCACGATGTCGTGAAGGAATCTATAGAGGTTCGCAAAAAGATAGGCATTGTCTTCCAGGACCCGAGCCTTGACAGAGAGCTGACCGCTTATGAAAACATGTTCATCCACGGCAGGATTTACGGTCTGAGTGGAAACGAGCTCAAGGAGAAGATAGAGACGCTCCTAAAGTTTGTTGAACTCTGGGATTTCAAAGACAGGCCGGTTAAGTTCTTCTCGGGTGGAATGCAGAGGAGGCTTGAAATAGCGCGCTCGCTCCTCCACGAGCCCGAGGTACTGTTCCTCGATGAGCCGACAATCGGCTTAGACCCTCAGACGAGGGCCCACATCTGGGAGTACATCAAGGCTATGAAAGAGGAACACAACATGACGATATTCCTCACAACTCACTACATGGACGAGGCGGAGCAGCTGGCAGATAGAATAGCCATTATGGATCACGGCAAGATAATCGCCGAAGGCACGGCAGAGGAACTGAAGAAACTCGTAGGCAACGACATCATTTACCTCAAACTGGAGAGTCCAAAAGAGAATCTCAAGTGCATAAAGGCGGGCTTCATCAAGGGCTGCAAGCTTTTGCCAGACGGAAGAGTCAGGCTTGACGTTGAGAACGCCTCTGAGGCACTGCCGAGGCTCTTCGAACTTGCCAGAGAGAGCGGCGTTAAGATTCTGGAAGTTACCTATCATAGACCAACGCTGAACGACGTCTTCTTGCACCTGACCGGAAGGGAGATACGTGACGAAGGTGGCGAGCAGAACGTTGCAAGGATGATAATGAAAGCCCGTATGAGGAGGTGATAGCATGAGGGTTTTCACCACCATGATTTATCGCGAGCTGAAAAGGTTTTTACGCTCCCGCGCGAGGGTTATAGGTAGTCTCATCAACCCACTAATCTGGCTGATATTCTTCGGCAAGGGCTGGAGCGGTGTCTTCAACAATCCGATGGCCGCGCCGGTATTCGGCGGTGTCGACTACATGACCTACCTCGTGCCGGGAATCATTGCCATGACGGTCTTCAACATGAGCTTTATGCAGGGCATAACCCTCATCTGGGACAAGCAGTTCGGCTTTCTCAAGGAGATACTCGTGGCTCCAGCGAGCAGGACTGAGGCAATACTCGGCAGGATCACCGGCGGTGCGATAATGGCCATGATACAGGGTGTCATAATACTCGCACTCAGTTTCACCTTGGCGGACCTCAAAGTTTCGGGAGTGCTTCCAGCCCTTGGACTCAGCTTCCTCGTCGGCATAGCGATAGCGGCAATGGGAGTTGCAATAGCGCTCAAAATGACCAGCATGGAAGGCTTCCAGATGATAGTGACCATGATAATGCTTCCGATGACCTTCCTAAGCGGAGCGTTCTATCCGATAAGCACTATGCCTGAATGGATGCAGTGGCTCTCAAAGGTCAACCCGCTGACCTACGCCGTGGACGGCTCGAGGTATTATCTGGCCGGAGTCGAGCCGACATTCTCGCTGGCGACGGACTGGCTCGTGCTCGCTGGTCTGGCCGCGCTCTTCGTAGCAATAGCGGCGCTCGAGTTCAGGAAGGCGACGATAGACTGAGGTGACGGATGTATGAAGAATCAGCAGTTTACCATGCTCTGCGTGGCCCTTGCGGGCCTGATTTTTATTCCCACAGTCTTTTTCAGCCAGCCTCTCTTTGCCCTGATTGGAGCATTTTTTTGACTGGCTCCCTCTTCCTACCGGTGGATGAAGTCGGATAGGAAAGTGAACAGGACGTTCCTGAAGCTTCACGTCGCTGTGACGCTTATGGATTACGCCATCTTCGTGGCATGGCTTGCCACAGGCACGGCAACAGTGGGCTTCGCCTTCTTCGAGGTCTGGTGGGTGGCCATTATCTTCGGAGTGCTGATGAACTACTGAGATCCTCTTTCTATTTTGTCCTTAAACCTCTCGTGGCTTATCCTGAACGCCTCCAGAACCGGAAGCTTCTCGCCGGCGAAGAAGCTCAGCATCGCGCCGCCGCCCGTTGAAACGTGGCTTATGCCGGTTATGCCGTACTGGTAGATGCTCGCTATCGAATGCCCTCCCCCGACGACGCTGAAGGCTGGACTCTCGCCTATCGTCCTGAACACGCCGACGGTTCCAACGGCGAACTCCTCCCGCTCAAAGACGCCCATCGGTCCGTTTGCTACAATGACTCTCGCGTTCATGAGGACATCACGGTACTTCTCGATAGTTCTCGAGCCAATGTCGAGTATAGGATACTCGTCGAAGAGCCACTTCTCATCGCTGAGGAGGTCAACCTCAACCCGCTCGCCCTTGTAATCGACCGCAAAATCTACTGGAGTCCTCACGTATGGATAGAACTCATCGAGTATATTCTCTGCCCAGTCGACTAGCTCCAGAAGACCCTTCTTAGCCATGAACTCGAGGTTGGCATCGCCAAGGTGGAAGCCCTTGGCGAGCGTAAAGACGTGGCCAACCAATCCACCCGTGAGGATTAGGTCTGCCCTTCCATTTCTGAGGACGTTCTCGGCCACGCGGAGGGAGTCGTCAACTTTGGCTCCACCAAGGACATAAATTCTCGGCTTTTCGTTTGTTTCATATGCCCTACTGAGGGCTTCAACTTCCTTCTCCATAAGAAAGCCCATTATCATCGGCTTCAATCGGGCTAATCCTACGAGGGATGGCTGACTTCTGTGAGCGGCTGCGAAAGCATCGTTAACTACGTAATCTAAGAGCGGAGCAAGCTTTCTCACGAAGTGCGTCCTCTCACATTCCTCTAGGGGCTTGTATTTGACATCCTCAGCGGCAAAACGCAGGTTTTCGAGGATTACCGCTTCACCCGGCTTTAGCGTCTTTATTCTCTCTCTCGCATACTTTCCAAAGATGTCCTCGACGTACTCAACCTCCTGGCCGAGAAGATTGCTCAGGATTTCGGCGTGCTGCTCCGTGGTGATATAGTCACCTTTGTATGGCTTGCTCTGATGGGTTCCGATGACGAGTTTCGCACCTTCGTCCAGAAGGTGCTGGATCGTCGGCAAAACAGCCCGGAAGCGAGCGTCGCTGATTATCCTTCCATCTTTAACCGGTGAGTTGAGGTCAGCCCTCAGAAAGACGGTTTTGCCGTGATAGGTGAAGTCTGTGAGTCTGAACATTCCATCACCGCGAAGATGTTAAAGTTATCTCGTTAAAAACCTTATTTTGAACACCTACAGTGATGACGAATTCCTGGGAAAGAAATTTATAAAATGACCCTCAAATGATTTTAGTGACAGATTTTCGCTTATGGGTGAGAATGATGGCGTGGACCCTTGATCTAATAAGGCTCACACCGGAAGAAACTCTTATCGAGAACGTCATTGAGCTACTGAAGAGAATGGGCTTCAGGAACTACGAAAAGGTCGCAAGCAGGAAAGACTGGGGAATCGACATCGTGGCCATACGTGATGATCCCATCTCTGGAACCGAGAAGCTCGTCATAGCCGTCCATCGTAAGGGATTGGCCGCTTCCCGCGACGTTAACGTTTTTGCAGATCTAGTTGACAAGTACAAGGCCGACAAAGGAATCTTAATCTCGACGACAGGCTTCACGAAGGACGCCAAGGTTCTCATATCCCGGGAGTACCGGGGAAGGATAATCCCCTGGGACGGGGAGAAACTTGTTTCCCTTTTCCACAACTACTCCATAGAACCTCCGGCCGAGCTCGTTGAGATGGCCGCGGCCCAAAAGAGGAAGCAGAAAAAAGAGAGCCCTCTCAAGGAGTTTGAGCTCGACGCTCCGCTGCTCTATGACTTCTCCGCAGAGGGACTCATGAAGAGGGTAGTCTCCTTTGCCTCTTCCATGTATCCGATAAAGGCCGGTGAGATTGAGCTCCAGTCCCTTTCGGTTATCCTCTCGAGTGCATATATATTCTCCTGGTCCGTTGAGGAGGGAGGGGAGAAGGATAAGGCCGTTGTCTTCTCGCCGGAGAACATTGTCCTGAGGGCAACCTCACACAAGAAGCTCCGCGTTCCAGTAACCAAGGCACTTCTCGACGACCGCTCCATAATACGGGCTACCGAGAGAGAAATAGAGGTTCCCATAAGCCCCAGCGAGGCAGTGCTCGTACTCAAATCAAGGGCCTCGCGGGAGCTGGACGTCCCAGAAGGGAAGATAGCAATCCACGAGAGGAAGAAGGTCTACATACCCAAAATGGCAGAACTCGAACTTAAAGTCGGTGAAAACGCCGCGAAGGCCGTGGTAAACCTAGAGAACAATGAGATCGAGTTTCACATAACTCCGCTCTCCGATGAATACTTCCTTGAAAAGGCGAGGGGAATAATCAGTGAACAGACCGGAGAAAAGACCGTCGAGATTGACCTGAAGAGGGACAAAGGAAAGGTAAAGATCACCGGACGGACCGAGAGGTTTTCATTCGAAGTCTCGTTCAACGGCTACACAGGGAAGCCGCTTGGTGTGGGGGTTTTGATGAACGACGAGGCTCTCGATGAACTTCTGAGAAGGACATATCCCGACGGGGAGGTTCTGAACCTGGAGAAGGGCAAGAAGGTTGCCGTAGCTGACATCCTCCTTGGAGACGGCATAGCCGTCGTTGAGGTTGACCTTACGAGAGGGAGCTACACTGAAGTAAGAAGGCTGCCTTCACCAGAGGAAGCCTACAAGAATGCTAGGGAGGTCATAGAGAACAACTTCCCCATAGGGGACCTCGAACTTAACTCCTACCGGGTGCTGGAACACAAGTACCTTGAGCTGATCCTTGAAAGCGGCGATGGGAAGGCCGTCGTTAAAGTTGACGGTGCAACGGGTGATGTTCTCGACTACATCGTCGAAATAACGCCGGAGCGGGCAAAGGAAATAGTGGCAGAGAAGTACCGGGAGTTCGGGATAACAGCCGTTGAAGAGGCAGAAGCTGAATACACCATAACCGCTGAGAACGGCAGACACGAGTTAAAAATACGGGTCAGTAAGGACGGAAAACTCATCGAAGAGATAGACAGGGTGCTCAAAAGGGAGCTTGCCGAAAATATAGCAGGGGAGAAGGTCAGGGAGGTAGACCCCGAGGCTGCCATTAAGGGTATCAAACTCCGTGAGCACTGGGAGGTTGAGTTCACTGGTGGGACGAAGGTAGGAAAGCTCGTGCTCCACAGGGCTACTGGGGAGGTCCTCAGCCAGGACGTCCGCTTCACGGAGATGGCAATAGAGGCAATGTATCACAACCACGTCAGAAAAGTTTACGGTGAAAAAGAGCCAAAGACCGAGAGGGTGACCCACCACAAGGATAAGGGCTACATCAACATCAAGCTCTCAGGGAAAGACAGATTCTACTACGCAAGGATCAACACCAAGACAGGAAAGATAATCAGCGAGGATACTGCTCCAATAAAGGGGATAACAGCGAAGCTAAAGCAGATTCAGCTGGAGAGCAGGTACAAGTGATCAGGCCATCAACATGTTCTCTATCATTCTAATGGCTTCCACTATTTTCCTTTCTGGCTTCTCCTCGTTCTTGGGTATCTCCAGGTTTATGACGAGCCTCTCTTCCTTGGTGTCCTCGAAGTCGTATATCTCGAGCTCCTCGACCTCAACGTCCTCGAAGATGCTCTCTATCTCGGGACTTATTATCTTCTTGTCGTTCCCGTAGACTTCAACGCGAACCATGTCGTCAGTGGTCGAAGCAACGACGACTATCTCGTAGGAACCGACCTTCTTTATGAATTTGATGACGCTGCCGTATCCCTCCACTTCTTCCTTGAAACCGAGCTGGCGCATAGTGCTCCTTATGGCTTCAGTTTTGCTTTTTATCCTGTTGAGAATTCTCTCCCGGAGCTTGTAGCTCTCCTCGAGAGCCTTCTTTATCCCCTCTCCGGCTTCATCAACGGTACCTTCCCATATGCCTATGACCTTTATACCTGATGACGTCGGTTTGAGCTCTATCTTAATTGAATCGACATCAAAGTCTCGCAGATCGTCTATTTTAAGCTCGCCGATGGTGAGAATTTCAAATTCAATTCTCACGATGTTACCAAAGGCTTTGCCCTTAAACTTCACTTTCACCACCATGGTGGGGTTCAGAGGATGGTTTAAAAACTCTTCCCTTTGGGAGTAGCCCGCAGAATAACGTTCGGTAATGTAAAGGGAAAAGAAGGAAACTCACTTCCTCCTCCTGAGGAGGAGCGGGACTAGTGCAAGCCCGACGAGAACAGCCGGACCGCAGGTGCTACCCGTCTCTCCGCCCTCGGTGCTGCTTGTGGTCGTTGTGGTTGCCGTGGTAGTGGCTGCTGAGTGGGTGTACTCTGCCTCCCCGGTGTTGCCGTAGAAGTCTGTGGCTATAACCTTGATTGTGAAGCTTTCTGAGTCGACACCCGGAATTTCGGTGAAGTAGGTTGCCTTAACCTCGAATGGCTTCATTGAGAACGCTGGATACTCTGCGACTACCTTTCCATCGACGATAACCTGCACCTTCATATCCTTAATTCCGACGTTGTCGTTGGCACTGATGTAGACCTTGAATGCCTGTCCGGGCTTGGGCTTGCTTGGTGAGAGGTAGCCTATGCTCACCTCGGGAGCTTTAGTGTCGGCTTCCTTGACGACCGTTATCTGGCTGACTCCCTCCGGGACGGTAACGTTGAGGAGCATGTAGTAGGCTCCGCCTATTTCTCTCTCGCCGAGTACGGTGTAGGTTATGTTGGTGGCCTGCGGGTCGACCTTGGCACCGGCGGGAATCTCAAGGACTATCGGTCCGCTGACGCTCTGGCCGAGCTCGTTGATGAACTTGACGGCGGTCCCCTCCTCGCCATTCTGCCTGAAGACGATGAACTTCTGCGGAATTGGGAGAGAGATGATCTTGTCCTCGGCGAATAGGTCGTCCACAAGCGGGAACTCAACCTTTCCGTCTGAGTAGACATAGATTACCTGTGAACCATACCATGAAGGCTTGGTGTATCCTCTGTTTATGTCAGTCTGGCTCGGCGGGTTGCTGGTCTTGTCTGGGGCACCGGTGGTGGTAAGGGCGTAGAACCAGTGCTCGTTACCGTCCTTGTCGATGTAGAGGACCGGTTTGTCTTTGTGTATGTGTCCACTGAGAACGAGCCTGACGTTGTATTTCTCAACCATCTGGAGGAAGTACCTGGCAATGTCCTCGTACTCGCCGTTCCTTCCGACCCAGTCCCAGCTGGCGAGCTTCTTTATCTGTTGCCAGTCATTGTCATCAAAGGCCGTGAGGTTCTCAACGACTCCTCCGTTCAGTCTGCTTATGTACCAGAACGGGTGGTGGACGAGGACTATCGGTATCTTGTCCGGGTGATCCTTGAGAACCTGTTCCATCCACTGAAGCTGCTCCATTTCGGGGTGCCTCTCCTCACCACGGCTGTCAAGACCTATGATGAGGAAGTCTCCAATGACCTCATAGAAGTATCGTGGGCCAATATACTTAGTATAATAGGTCGGCGGATGGTCGTGGTTGCCCTTTACGCTTATAAAGGGTGTCCCGGCAGCGGTAGCGTGGAGGATTGCGTTGTCAAGGAGTTCGTATCCTGCCCTGTCACCGTTAGTATCTACGTCGTCACCTGTGGCGAGGATTATGTTTATGACGTTCTCTCCGTCCTGCCCAACCATCCCATAGTAGGTCATGAAGCTGTCGGTGGCGGTGTAGCTGTGAAGTGCCACGGGGTTCTTGCAGTACTCAAGTATTCCGGTTATGCTCTTCTGGAAGTAGTCACCGCAGACAAAACCCATCTTTGAACCACTCGTGACGTGCAGGTCACTTCCGTGGACTATTCTGAGAACTGTAGGGGCCTCCTTCATGACCCATACTCCGTTTGGTATGGCCACCTCACCTTTGTCGCTCTTGACAACAAGGAAGTAGACGTCCGGAGCGGCGTCCTCTGGTATTTTAGCCTTGACTATTCCATTCTCTGTGCCCAGTATCTGCAGGTCGTAAGGTCCGTGTAGAATTGAGATTATCTGGAGGCTCTGGATTGTAACCCCTTCGACAGGATAGATTTCAATGGTGTCTCCCGGGAGGCCAATGGCTGGAACTCCGGGGAGGGGCTTTATAAGAACGTCTCCTGGGGCCAAGCTGGTGGTTGTTGCTGCCCAAACATTCGTAGTTGGAATGGCTGCTAAGGTGAAAAGAGCCATCAACAGGGCTATTATTCTTCTGCCCAGCATGGTATCACCAAAACATTCATGGAAAAATTTAATTATAAGTTTTCCCTTTCTAAGTCGCGTTTTGGAGTTTAGGGGTTCCATCTGAGTGATGAGATTGCCCACCCAATCATTTTCTCGGCAATCTCGGAATTTCCGCCGAGATGTTTGTACATATGGTAGTTCAACCATATCCTCTCGTAGAGTCTTCTTGCGGCTTCAACTTTCAGGCCCCTTGTGGCAACGAAGAGCCTTGTGAGATCAACAGCCATTTCGAGGAGGAGGTAATCGGCACGGCTTATAGGCCGCGGAGGAAGTGGGCTCTCTATAACGCCATTCGGTCTAAGAGAGCACTTGAGAACAGATATCTTTCCGAGCTCGTCTTCGTGAGTGTCTTCTCTTAACTCAACTTTTCCATAGAAACCGGGAAGACCTTTAATCCAGCGATGGGGCTTTTTCTCCACAAACTCGACTTCCACGGGAATGTTCAGTCCGAGCTTAACCAAGAGCTCGACGTCATTCGTTATCTGAATTGATGCGTATGGGTGGGCTTTCAGTTCCTCGGAACTCCTTCCGCCAAAGAGCTTGAAGTTAAGGGTCTTCCCTTTTCTGACTACGCCTACTGGGGTGGCATTTGAGCGCGTAACCAAGAGGACTTCGTAAACCTGCTCCTCGTTAAAGAGTTCGAGCATCCCGGCCACCAAAGAGAAATGGAGAAAAAAGAATTTAAAGCTGCTGCTTTGGAAGGACTATTATATCGTCCCTGTCAACGTAGAATGTAACCTCCTGGAGCGGTCTGAGATGAGCAACTTCCTTGTCGCTGATGGTTCTTGAGATAATCCTTGTCTCCCCGAAGAGGCCGACGACTTCGACGAAGAAGCCGTAGTACTCGATGAGGTCCACTGTTCCTGTGAATGAAACCGCGTTTTCGACGGGCTTGAGCTTTATCCTCTCAGGCCTTATGACTATAACGACGTCGTCGCTTTTCTCAGTGTAGTAAAGGCCATCGAGCCTTATACCCTCGAACTCGACGGTGACCCTGTCTCCGTTCCTCTCGACGACTTTGGCGGGAATGACGTTGGTCTTGCCCATGAAGCTGGCGACGAACTCCGTCTTGGGGCTCTCGTATATCTCCTTTGGCGTCCCGACCTGTTCAACGGTTCCGACGTTCATGACGGCAATCCTGTCGCTTATTGCCATTGCCTCCTCCTGGTCGTGGGTGACGTAGATTACAGTTATTCCCAGCTCGCGCTGTATGCGTCTTATTTCCGAACGCATTTCAAGCCTAAGCTTGGCGTCGAGGTTGCTCAGCGGCTCGTCAAGGAGGAGAACCTTGGGCTCGACAACGAGAGCCCTTGCTATGGCGACACGCTGTTGCTGACCACCTGAGAGCTGGGTGGGATAGCGATCCTCGAAGCCACTGAGCTTAACGAGTTCGAGAGCCCACCTAACCTTCTTCCGTATCTCTTCTTTGGGAAGCTTCTTGAGCTTCAGTCCATAGGCAACGTTGTCAAAGACGGTCATATGTGGCCAGAGGGCGTAGTTCTGGAAGACTAAGACCGCACCGCGTTTGCTTGATGGGAGGTAGGTGACCTCTTCGTCGCCGAAGTGTATCGTTCCGCTGTCCGGGAAGTCCAAGCCGGCTATTATTCTCAGTGTCGTGGATTTTCCACAGCCACTCGGTCCGAGTAGGGTAAAGAGCTCTCCCGCCTTGATGTGTAGGTCTATTCCCTTGAGAGCCACAGTTTCTCCGAAGGTCTTAACAATGTTTTCTAGCTTGACATCAACCATTTCAACCACCTCATGTTAGACCGATGAATGAGTACCTCTGCTTGGTTATCAGGTTGGCCAAGACTATAGCTATTATCTGAACAGTCATAAGAAAGACACCAAGAGCCGCGGTGAGATGAGCTCCACCTACGGAACCAGTTATGAGCTCGACCATTCTTGCCGTTATTGGATAGTAGTCCGGGTTAATGGAACCGAGGGTAATGCCGACACTGGTCTCGCTCATACAGTAGACGAAGCTGAGCATAGCTCCACCAAGCAGATTGAGGAGTATCAGGGGTATAAGTATACCAGTAAGTGCTTTCCATCTGCTGGCGCCAAGGTTCAATGCTGCTTCCTCAAGTGAGACGTGCACCTGCTGAATTCCTGCCGATATGGAACGTGCAGCGAAGGGCAGACGCCTGATGGAGTAGGCCAGTATAAGCACCATTGCTGGGTTGAATCCGAGCAGGTTGGTGGGGTCGAGCGGCGTATCTGGGAACACTTTGGCGAAGAAGAAGAAATAGCTCATGGCTATGACGATACCTGGAACTGCTATCGGAATCGTGGCGAGGCTGTCGAGAACCGGTCCGAGCTTGCTCTTCTTGAACCTACTGGAAGCGTAGGAGGCAGTGAGCGAGAGCAGGATGATGACAACTATTGCAGCGGTTGAATACATCACGCTGTTTATGATGACTCTCTCGATGTCAGGCTGGGTAAGTATGCTTTGTATATGCTTGAGAGTGAATCCACTTGGCCAAGTGGCGTCTCCCCACTGTTCACTGAAAGCCAGGAGGACCACACCAATCTGTGGGAAGATTGATAGGAAGAGTATTGGAAGGACAACGAAGTATATCAGGAACGCCTGCCAGGACTTGGGCTTGGCGACTCGTGGCTTCCATCTTCCACCTTTGCTGAGCATCGCGTACTGACGCATGCTGACGTACTTCCTTATTCCTAAGAACATTAGGACGGCAATAAGAAGCATCATGAGAGCCAGTGCGGCGAGCTGCGGGCTACCAACGTTGAATCCGCTTGTAAAGGCACTGTAGATTTGGAAAGACATGAGTTTTCTCGCGAGACCATTGCCCTGGAAGACAATCGGTGCCGCCAGATCTTCTAGGCTGAATATTCCAACGAGGGTTGCTCCCGCTGCTATTCCTGGCAGGGCCAACGGGAAGGTAACCGTCCTGAACAGGTGGACTCCTCCGCTTCCCAAGTTCTCTGCCTGCTCTTCAAGTGTTGGATCGATGTTGATAAAGCTTGCATAGGCGTTGAGGTATACTATTGGATAGTAAGTTAAGGTCTGTGCAACAATAACGCCGACGAGACCGTCAATCCATATTGGATGCGGGAATATGTGGAGGATGTCGTAAAAGATCCAGTTGATGAGTCCAGTGGGAAGAAACATCTTCTTGACGATGAAGACGTTGACGAAGGGTGTGACGAGCAGCGGAACGAAGAGCAGGATTCTAACAATGTTCTTGCCAGGGAAGTCATAACGGGCCATGACGAAAGCGAAGACCGTTCCTAGAATCGTCGTAAGAATCATGACGCTTATTGAAACTAGTATTGAGTTCAGTATGACACCAAAGTCCCAGCCTTGAATGTAGTAGACCTGCTCGCCGTTTGGCATGGTTATAAGCTTGTAGAATTCTCCCTCCGGGCGGAAGCTAATGTAGTAGTCTGAAGTTAGTATACTTGTAAACCAGTGCAGTGAGAACTGCCCGTTATACTGAAAGGCCACTGCCAACATTGCCAGCACTGGTATTATGAGAAACGCTACCAAATACAGGAGTGGAAATAGGAAAGACGCAGTAACAACTGGATCAAATATTGGAGTCCCAAAGAGTCTCTCGCTCCATTTGCTAACTTTCATTGGTTATCGACCTCCCGTTCTGTTTCTACTCCCATAGCTTCTGAGATGTCTTTGTGGGTTCTATTTAAACATTTCCAAAAACCTGTTGACTAGATACATTGAAAATTGACAAGAGAAAAAGGAGAATTTTCCAGAAAAATGTTAAAATCAGCCAGTAATCTTCTGCAGGTCTTCGAGCACCTTGTTGTACTTGGCCATGGCTGCCTGGCGCCACTCCTGCACGAGCTGGTCCTGGAAGTTCCTGTCCTTAACAATCTTGTCATTTATGCTCTTAGCATACTCTTCGGTAAAGGTGACCACCTTGCCAGTCTCCGGATCTTTGAACTGTATTGGAGCAGTGAGTTCGTCCTTGAGTTGCTTGAACTGCTCTTCGGTTATTTTGCCTTCCTTGTACGCGGTGACTATGGCAATCCATGCATTATGTAGTTGCTGATTGGGGTCAACAAGGGTGGCCTTGAAGTAGTACTGGAGGGCGCTTATGGTTTCGAGAGCCCTCTTGTCGTCGAATGGTATTCCCTGAGCGTTGACAGCATCGTCGTAGGCCTTCTTGAGGGCTGGTCTAGCTTCACCGTAGGTCTTGCCTGCGTTCTCTCCTTTGAATATAACCTTGGCGTAAATGTCGGTTATCTCCATATCAAAGATCTGTGGGTTAATTGGAAGCCTGTTGACATCTGGGCTCATCCAGACTGCTTGGCCCTCAGTGAGAACCCAGTATATAAAGGCTTGAGCTGCCTCAGGGTGCTGGGCGTTCTTGAGGAGGGCTATTGGGTCACCGTTGATAATGCTCTCTCCCTTCGGAACGACATAAACACAGTCTGGGTTCTGCTGCATGGCGGTGTAACCGTAGAAGTCAATGGTGTTTCCGGCCGCTATCTCACCGTTGATGACCGCGTCTCTGACGGCGTCACTGGCCATGTAAACCTTAGAGTTGGCCGCTATAAGGGTCATGATACGCCAGCCCTCTTCCCAGCCGAAGGCTTGGAGGATGATCTGGTATATCCTCGTGTTCGAGGTGCTCCTCGTTGGGTCAGCTATACCGTACTGTGGTGGGTTAAGGGCCCAATCCTCGCTCGCTATGTCCTCCCATTTCTCGGGCAGTTTGAGGTTCCACTTCTCAAGTTGCTTCTTGTTGACAGTGAAACCAAAGGACGAGAGTGCCGCGGCTATCCAGTAGACATTACCGTTATCGTCCTTCCTGATCATTGGCATTCCTGCCAGTTCAGTTGGAATTGGGTTTCCAAGAAGGTTAAGGATCTTCTCGTCAGTTATGGGTGCAAGGTAGTTGGCTTTGTAGAGGTCGTCAAAGAGCGTTGGACCTCCGCCCCAGCCGACATCGGCACCTTTCTCGATATAGCTTGGCCAAAGGCTTTCCGGAACCTTGATGAACTTGAGATCAACGATGTTGTACTGTTTGGCTATATCACTCTGGAGAAAGACCTGCTTTACCATGTACTGGATTGTCGCGTCGTGTCTCGTTACAATGACCAAGGTTATTCCCTCGCCGTTGGTTCCGGTGGAATTTTCTCCGCTAATACAACCGCTCGCGACGACACTAAGGGCGAGGAGTAAAATAAGGCCGATTGATGCCCACTTCCTCATGGTTTATCACCTGTTCATGCTCAATCGGTTGAAGTTGCTCAAAGTCAATAAAAAATTAATGGTTCAAAAGACAAAGGAAAGGGGAGAAAAATTCACTTCCTCCTCTTGTAGAGGACAAGCGGTATAAGGGCGAGGCCGACCAGGGCAGCTGGACCACAGGTGCTGCCAGTCTCTCCGCCCTCGGTGCTGGTTTCACCAGTCTCGGTTGCGGTTTCTTTGCCGAGCTCCTGCTGGACATAGATGGCCCACTTAATAAAGTTAGTGACGAACTGCGGCCCGTCAAGCTGTATGCCCTTGTACTCGGGAGCCCACATTGGCTCATAGCCACCGTAGGGGGTCTCGCCGCTGACTATGAGGACGTTCTTCTTGTCGGGGAAGAGCTGAACCGCCATGAGTGGGAACTTGCCGGTGTCACCGGCGGTGTAGGCGTTGGCTGCTGGGTCGGTGTTCTCAACAATCTGGCCGTCATCGCTGCTGGTGACTATAACGTAGATGTTCTCGATTCCACCGCCGACTGGAAGCGGCTTCCAGTTGCCGCTCTCATCAACGTAGGCAACAACACCCGGTCCGTGGAAGAGAACCTTTCCACCGTTGGCGAGATCCTTGGTTATCATGTCCTTCTCAGGGGTGTCCGGATCGGGGTTAACAAGACCAATGACACGGTAGCCAGCTCCAGCGTTGCTGGTAGCGTCCTCAACTGAAGCCTGGTCAACTCTGAGGTTGGCACCGATTGCATCGAGAACCGTATCGGCGAAGTCAATCCTGTTCGGACCGTCACCGTAGTCAGAGTCCGCAGCCACCCAGAGAATCCTGTTGCCGTCGTTCCACCACTGGACGATGGCCTGTATCTCGTCCGGGCTGAAGGCCTGGCTCGGCTGTCCGAGAATGAGGAAGTCGACGTCCTTGAGGGCGTCGTAGGTTATCTTGTCGCCGATGTTCTGAATTCCGAGGGTGTCTGCAAGGGCCGGGTCACCAATATAGACCCAGTTAACGTCGCTGATGGTCTTGATCATTCCCTCTGCGAGGACGTTGCCGTCCTTGTCGGTCAGAACAGCGAGGCCCTTGTCGCTTTCACCGTGGGAGAGGTCGATGCCAATGGTTGTGGCGCTGGCCATGGCAAATCCAAAACACCAAAGAAAACAAACACCGCCATTATTATTGCAGCCTTCTTCATGGTATCACCGTCGTGTATACAGCGTGGAGAGTTATAAATCTTATGAATCGGAACTTTAACAGGCCTGAAAAACTTCCGTAAAGTCCTTAAAGGCTTAGGATATTCTGGCTTTAGGTGGTGAGCATGGACATAGGGAGGAAGATAGAGCTGATAACCAAGAGGCCCACGGAGGAGCTACTGACCGTTGAGAACCTGAGACATCTTTTGGAGATAGGTGCCCCAATGCAGCACTACATCGGCTTTGAAATAAGCGGTTACATTCACCTGGGAACTGGTTTGATGGCCGGTGCCAAGATAGCAGATCTTCAGAAAGCGGGGATAAAGACGAGGATTTTCCTTGCTGACTGGCACAGCTGGATAAACGACAAGCTCGGCGGCGATTTGGAGATCATCCAGAAAGTCGCTCTGACGTACTTCAAGGAGGGTATGAAGCAGAGTATAAAGGTCATGGGCGGCGATCCTGATAAGGTTGAATTCGTGCTAGCGAGTGAAATCCTTGAGAAGGGCGACTACTGGCAGACGGTTATAGACATCTCCAAGAACGTTACCCTGGCGAGAATGATGCGCTCCATAACCATTATGGGCCGCCAGATGGGAGAGGCCATAGACTTTGCCAAGCTCATATACCCCGCTATGCAGGTGGCTGACATCTTCTACCAGGGCGTCACCATAGCACACGCCGGAATGGATCAGAGGAAGGCTCATGTCATAGCTATTGAAGTCGCCCAGAAGCTTAAGTACCACGCAATAGAGCACAATGGTGAGAAGCTGAAGCCCGTTGCTCTTCACCACCACCTCCTGCTCGGCCTTCAGGAGCCGCCGGTGTGGCCGATAGAGAGCGAGGAGCAGTACAAGGAGCTCAAGACCCAGATGAAGATGAGCAAGAGCAAGCCTTATTCGGCCGTCTTCATCCACGACACTCCCGAGGAGATCAAGCAGAAGCTCAGGAAGGCCTTCTGCCCGGCCAGGGAGGTTAAGTATAACCCCGTTCTTGACTGGGCTGAGTACATCATCTTCCGCGAGGAGCCGACGGAGTTCACAATCCACAGGCCGGCCAAGTTTGGTGGCGATGTTACCTACACGACCTTTGAGGAGCTCAAGCGGGACTTCGCTGAAGGAAAGCTTCATCCGCTCGACCTCAAGAACGCAGTGGCTGAGTACCTAATTGAGCTGCTCAAGCCGGTCAGAGACTACTTCGAGAAGCATCCAGAGCCTCTCGAACTCATGAGGGAGATAAAGATTACCCGCTGACTCCCTTTTTCTTTTGGTGAGTGACATGCCGGGGATAGACGAAAAGGATAAAGAAATTCTCAGAATCCTGAGGAAGGAGGGTAGGATAACCCTCACAGAGCTCGGAAGAAGGGTTAAACTATCCCCGGCGAGCGTGAAGAACCGGGTGGAGAAGTTGGAAAAGCTCGGCGCGATTAAGGGTTATTCTGCCATAATTGACCCTGCTTTCCTCGATGAGTTCGTTCAGGTCCTTTTTGAACTCAAACTTTCAATAGACGACAAGAACGTTGATGTGATCCTCAGGAGAATAGCAAAGCTTGAGAACGTCCAAGCCCTATACCGTAGGAGCGGCGAGAAGCAGATACTCATAAGGGCGAGCTTTCACAATACTGATGAGGTTAAGGAGTTCGCCGGAATGCTGAAAAAGCACTTTGGGAAGAACCTTGAACGGGTGGAGGTAACACTCATAATCGACACCTTCAAGGAGTGCTGGGTGGCCAATGAGTAGGTAAGACGCTGAGGCGTGATGAGTGGACGGCTGGCCGGGGGATAGCTATGCTCTTTGTCATCAGACCAGGAAGAAAGAAGAACGAGCTCGAAGCTTTTTTCATCGAGAATGAGCCCGAGAAGCTCTCAGCAATGAGGAACCTCAAAGCTGACAGGATTTACCGCTTCATCATGCGCGACGACAGGCTTTTCAAAGTTCTGGAGGGAAGCCAGTACAGAAACCCAAAGGAGATCGAGAAGGCTCTCCGGCAGGCCAGAATCGTCTTGGTAAACGCCGAAGAGTGGGAGGATTACTTCAAAAGGCGGCTTCAGAACAAGAGGGTTGAGAAGGCCGAACTCTGTCGCCTCTGCCTCCTTGAGGGTAAAATCACCGTTTTGACCGAAGGCAACAGGATAAAATACCACAACGAGTACATCTGTGAGCGCTGCGCCGAGGACGAGCTAAAGAGGGAGCTCCGTTTCAGGTTCAAGAGCGTGGCCATGTTTGACCAGGCGAAAAAGCTTCTCGAACGTTTTAAGGATCTTGACAAGGTTCTCTACGCCTTTGACCCCCGCTTCGACCCAACAAGGCACCCGGAGGTTACCAAGTGGGATGAGCTCAAAGCCAAGCACGTAAGGGTTGAGAGGCTCAAGGTGGACGAGCTGAATCTCCCCGAGAAGTTTAAATCCATTCTCAAGTCAGAGGGCGTTAGCGAACTCCTTCCCGTTCAGAGCCTGGCTATAAAGCGCGGGCTCTTAGAGGGGGAGAGCTTACTCGTGGTCTCTGCAACTGCCAGCGGCAAGACGCTCATAGGTGAATTGGCGGGCGTTCCGAAGGCGATGGAAGGTAGAAAGATGCTCTTCCTCGTCCCTCTTGTCGCCTTAGCCAATCAGAAG
This sequence comes from Thermococcus sp. GR5, assembly GCF_012027535.1. Taxonomy (NCBI): domain Archaea; kingdom Methanobacteriati; phylum Methanobacteriota; class Thermococci; order Thermococcales; family Thermococcaceae; genus Thermococcus; species Thermococcus sp. GR5. The sequence goes on from NZ_SNUN01000002.1 coordinate 48,934, forward strand.
TATGAAGATTTTAAGAGGCGCTACTCCAAGCTCGGCCTCCGCGTGGCGATAAGGGTTGGCATGAGCAGGATAAAGACGAAGGATGAGTTAGTCGTCGTAGATACTGGCATAGATGCTGACATTATAGTGGGAACCTATGAAGGTATCGACTACTTGCTGAGGGCAGGCAGAAAAATCGGCAACGTCGGAACTATCGTGATAGACGAGATCCACATGCTCGACGACGAGGAGCGCGGACCGAGGCTTGATGGCCTGATAGCCCGCTTGAGGAAGCTCTATCCTAATGCTCAGTTCATAGGCCTGAGTGCCACCATAGGTAATCCTGAGGAGCTTGCCAAAGAGCTCGGGCTTAAGCTCGTCCTCTACGACGAAAGGCCCGTCGATTTGGAAAGGCACATAATCATCGTCAGAAACGAGAGCGAGAAGTGGAGGCATATAGCGAATCTCTGCCGTGCTGAGGCGAGTAGAAAGTCGCGGCAGGGCTACAAGGGTCAGAGCATAGTCTTCACGTTCTCGCGCAAGAGGACGCACGAGCTTGCCGCTTACCTCACGAGTAAGGGGCTCAAGGCGAAGCCCTACCACTCTGGCTTACCTTACAGACAGAGAAAGCTAACCGAGATGGAGTTTCAGGCTCAGACGCTCGACGTTGTAGTTACCACAGCCGCCCTTGGGGCAGGCGTCGACTTCCCGGCTTCGCAGGTCATCTTCGAGAGTCTCGCCATGGGCAACAAGTGGCTGAGAGTAAGGGAGTTCCACCAGATGCTCGGCCGCGCTGGAAGGCCGCTCTACCACGAAAAGGGCAAGGTTTACCTAATCGTGGAGCCGGGGAGGAAGTACTCGGCTCAGATGGAGAGCTCCGAGGATGAGATTGCGTTCAAGCTGCTCACAGCTCCAATTGAGCCCGTCGTCGTTGAGTGGAGCGACGAGCTCGAACAGGACAACGTTCTCGCCCACGCCTGCGTCTTCAATCGTCTCGACGTCATCGAGGACGTGCAAAGTAAATGCCTTGGCGCCAACCAGAGTGCCGAGAAGGTTCTGGAGAAGCTGGAGGAGTACGGCTTCATCCGCCTTAAGGGCTCCCTCGTCGATGTCACCCCCTACGGAAGGGCCGTGAGCATGAGCTTCCTCCTGCCCAAGGAGGCAACCTTCATAAGGGGCAACCTCGGAAAGAAGCCCGCCCAGTGGATGGCCGTCAAGCTACTCCCCTTCGAGAACCTGTATTTGAGCGGAACGCTCCAGAGAGAGCTTGAAGGCGCCGTGAGGGGAAGGCTGAGCGCCAATGTCTTCTCGCCGAGCTTTGCGTCGATTCTGGAAGAGCTTGATAAGGTCATCCCCGAACTCAGCCCTAACGCCGCTGAAAGGCTCTTCACGATCTATCAGGAGTTCTTCATGTGTCCTGAAGATGATTGCACCGAATACGCCATGGAGCGCGTTAGCAACCTGATAATCGAGCTGCGGAGAAACGGTAAGCACCCAACCCAGATAGCGGAGCACTTCAGGAAGGTCTATGGTCTCGTCGTTTATCCTGGTGACGTCTTCACGTGGCTTGACGGCATAGTTAGAAAGCTTGAAGCCATCGAGAGGATAGCAAGGGTTTTCAGAGTGAAGAGCACGGAGAACGAGGCAAAGCTTCTCAGGAGGGAGATTGAGGAGGGGGGAGCTTTAGATAGACGATCTCAAACGGGAACACGGGAGCGCGGCTATCGCCAGTGACTGCCCTTAAGGATAACCGTTCTCCTTTGGATTTTGACTTCAGCTTTCTGCAAAGATAAAAACCGGGAGATCCAGAGCTCAGCCTATCTGCAACACCAGCTGGGCTGGATCTCTTATTGCTGGGCCGAGACCGAGGATGTAGATGGCCAGGTACCAGAAGTAGCGCTCTTCCTCATCTGGAACAAGGTATTTAAGGCCGTAGTAGACGATGACAAGGATGAAGGTTATCCAGGGGTAGTAGAAGTAGGCCCCCAAGTGGGTGACTAGGATATTCTCCAGCCAGTGGACTTCCCTGTATCCGTAGAAGTGAATCGCCACCACTGTTGAGGCTATGTCGAAGTAGTGGGCAAGAACAGGGTAGAGGTAGAGCCTCTCGAAGGGTTTCCAGCGATAGAAGGCAAAAACCGCGAGGAAGCTGACCGCTGTGTGAATTAGAGTCAGCTCATAGGGTTCCCAGCTTTTGACGTTGGTTATAAGCAGATAGTTGGCCCACAGAGCTAGAATGCTCCCCCAGGCGACTGTTATCTTTGGATAGGTTTTCAGCTTGGCATCCGCAACGAGGGCAGGGACTATGAGGACGAAGGCCGTGAAGAATATCCCTGGCGTTAGAATGAGCGGGTTCTTGGGGAGAATGCCCCCATCGACCAGCGCCCTGACGGTTGCGCCAAAAACTACCATGGGCGTTACGGCCAGGAAAAGCCTCTCGTCAATCCTGATTTTGAGCGGTTTGATTATATACTTATATGAGTATATGATTCCGAAGCCGAGCAGGAGGGCATAGACGAGAGTGTTGTAGGGATTGTAGCCGCTCCTCGTGTACATCGGCTCGATGAAGTACTGGTAAATGAAGTTCCACAGCGACTCCAGCATTTTACCCACCGTACTGGAATAACTTCCCGTGCTTAAAGGTCTTTGGGAAGATTAATAAGCCTCGACAAGGAAAAACAAATCTGGAGGTGGTAATATGCCTTACGGGCATGGATTTGTATATGGGCTTGGGGCCGTGTCTTTCCTTGGTTTCCTGCTCTCCCTGTTTATAGCAGGGTTCTTTCTGTCGCTAGCGGCCCATCTGGTCGGTATAAAAGATGCCTCAACGCTTAAGGCGATGCTGGCAATAGTTGGCGGCGGAATCGTTGGAGCGATAGCGTACGCCGTAGTTGCAGTGCTGCTTATCTGGATAGCCCCAATGAATGCCCTTCTCGCGGTAGTAGCATTTATCCTGGCCTATGTATGGGTCATTAAGACGATTTTCAACACTGACTGGATCAGGGCGTTTTTAGCCTGGATTCTGGCGGCGATAATAGAGGTAATGGTGGTGGGAATCCTCGTGCTTCTCGGTCTGGTTGCCCTGGCGTGACCCTCTGACTTTTATTCTTTTCGGAAAGGTATAAATATCCCGAGCGCGCTATATTGTGCGATGCCTATGTTTTTCAAACCGGCTGAGGTTCAATCGAGGGAAGTAAAGCCCTTCGAGGAATTTCCCCTATCTTTCAGTGAGGGGAGCCTAGCCGGGATAATCTCAACTGACGAACTCGCCAACACAGTTTTTCTGTACCACCTGGTGGCCAACTCCCTCCTCAGCGGCCCCGTTTACCATGTTGGGCCCGGCAGTTCCTTCTCGATTAAAGTGCTCAAGCGCCTAGTTGACGACGTTTCCAACCTCTACACCGGCAACGTCTACTCAATGGACGAGCTTCTTCAGGCTTTGAATCTCGTTGAAGACAACTCCCTCGTGGTCGTTTCCCTATTTCCAACGCTCCTTAACAGAACGGCCGAGAATATTGTGGGGCTAAGAAAGACCGTCGATAGGAAGGGTCTGATGCTCGTACTGACACATACGACGATTGAGCTGAACGAACTCGACTTACCCGGCGAGTTCCGCGCGCTCTACACCCTCCCGGAGATATTCGAATCCCTTGCCGTCCTGAGAACAAACTCCTACCGCGGCCACTACAGGCTTAACATGACGGTTCTGAAGGCCCCAGCTGAGTTCGTCTCAAACATTGGCGACCACTCGATACCGATTGATTCCCTCGTCAAACCCCTTCTTTAGCCGTATATCCTCACATGGCCGAGGCCAAGGACGTATCTAACGTAGAGTGCCAGCGCGAAGAGGAGAACGACGACAAAAGTTGCCGCGTAGTCTTTTCCCCCCATCTTGATGTCGTAGAGGAACGTTCTCTTCTTACTCGCACCCAGAGCGCGGCTCTCAAGGGCTATGCTCAGCTCGTGGGCGGTCTTGAGCGAAGCGACCAAAAGTGGAATCAGGACGACAGTCATTCTCTTCGTCCTGACGATGAAGTTGCCCTTCTCCATTTCCCAGCCGCGTGCCATTTGGGCGTCCATGATGTTTCTCGTGAGGAGGTACAGCGTTGGGATGTAGCGGAGTGCTATTGAAATCGTCAGCCCGAACTCGTAGGGCATGCCAAGCCTGACGAAGCCGAGGATGAGCTCTCTCTGCGGGGTCGTCATGAGCAGGATGAAGGTCAACAAACCGAAGGTAAGCAGCCTGATGGCAAATGAGAGCCCGAAGAGGAGTCCCATCAGCCGCGGCTTGTAGATCAGCGGCCAGACTATTATGGTTATGATAACTATAGGCAGGAGAGGTTTCAGGGGACGGAGCTGTTCTTTTATCTCAACTTTTCCCAGCAGGCGGCCGTAGAGGAGGGTAACAAAGAACAGCGGGACGAGAAAGGTAGGATCGTTGAAGAGCATTATAACAGCTATCCCTACTACCGTGCCGATTATCTTAACGCGCGGATCGAGGCGGTGAAGGAAAGAGTCGCGCTCGACGTAGAACGAGTACATCATCGAGAACCACCCACCAGAGCCTCTATCAGCTCGCTCACGCTTCTCACAAATCCGGCTCCAATCTTTTCGCTGATCCTTAGAAGTTCAGGCTTTTCAAGGCCGTAGTCGTGCAGATTAAGAGAGAAGAACTCCTCCACTGAACCATCGAAAGCCTTCCTTCCATCATTAAGAAGCATCACTCTCTCGGCAAGCTCAAGAACGAGCTCCATGTCGTGGGTTATGAGCAGAATTCCATGGCCCTCTCCCCTGAGCTTCCTTATCACGTTGACGACGCTCTCCGAGCTTCTCGCGTCCAGACCGGTCGTCGGCTCGTCGAGGATGAGGTACTTCGGCTTCATCGCTAGAACGCAGGCTATAGCCAGGCGCTGCTTCTCACCGCCGCTCAGAGAGTAGGGCGTTCTCTCCTCGTAACCCTCCAGGTTAACCGCCCTTAAAGCCCATCTCACGCGCTCCTCTACCTCTTCTTCACTCAGCCCGAGGTTCTTTGGTCCAAAGGCTACTTCCTTAAAAACGCTTTCCTCAAAGAACATGTGCTCCGGATTCTGGAAGACGTAGCCTACAACGCGTGAAAGCTCCGCGACCGTGTGCTCCATGGTGTTCATGCCGTCAACGATGACTTCCCCTTTTGTCGGCTTGAGCAGACCGTCCAGGTGTTTGGCCAGGGTTGTTTTTCCGGAGCCGTTGGGACCGACTAGGGCCACTACCTCCTCGCCCATCTTGAAGTCTATGCCCTTCAGTGCTTCCTTTCCGTTCTCGTAGATATGCCAAAGATTTTTAACCTCAATCATCGGGGAATTTTCAAGTTTCGAGTTTAAAAGCTTTTTAAGGTGGTAGCATGAGGGGCAGGGAGGTTGCCTTCGCTGGACTCTTCGCGGCTTTGACGGCTGTGGGTGCCCAAATAAGCATTCCAATCGGTCCTGTACCGATTACGTTACAGGTGCTCTTCGTCCTCCTCAGCGGCCTCGTTCTCGGGGCGAGGCTCGGATTACTGAGCCAGCTGGTCTACGTTGTCATGGGGGCAATTGGTCTCCCGGTGTTTGCCAACTTTCATGGCGGCTTCACGGTCATCTACGGCCCGACTGGCGGCTACATAGTAGCGTTTCCCATAGCGGCCTATCTTGCCGGGCTGTTCACTGAAAGGCTTGGCAGAAGAGGAATGCTCATCGGCTCCATCCTGGGAGTTGGGATTATATACCTCCTTGGCTGGCTGAGGCTCGGCCTTTTCATGGGAGGGGACTTCGAAAAGGCCTTCCTCCTCGGCGTCACTCCATTCCTGCCAGTGGATGCAGTTAAAGCCGCTGTTGCCATTGTGATAGCAGACAGGGTCAGAAAAGCGGTGGAAATAGGGTGAAAAGAAGTCACCAGTCTTCCATTGCTTCTTTTAATATTCCAACTGCCTGCTTCTGGTGCAGTGCGGCCTCCCTTAAGTCTATGAAGATGTAAACTCTGGGGAAGTTTGAAACAACGGGATCGTATCTACTTGCGTTCGCATAGTAAGTTGCTGCGGTGTCGTTCTGGGTCATAGCGAGCCCGAGCGTTTCGTTGTCCATTCCTCCGGCCACAGCCTCCCTATACATTGTGTTGAACTTCTCAAGCGCCCGCTTGTACTGGATGTAGTAGAAGTTGAATGTCATGAAGTCTATTCCTCCAATGACAATAACCGGAGCAACTGGCACGAATTGGGAGTAGCCCAAGTTGTTCATGAGCATTTCCCTGAAGAATGCTTCCCACTCCGGACCTTTCCTTGCGATGCTGTACTCTATGGTTAGTCCGGTCACGAAAACCTTGCCGCTTCCCAGCGAATAGATCGCTGTGCTCGGTTTGTTGTAATCAGGGGTTCCCGAGGGTGCCTGAACTGTAATTATCTCCGCGTTAGCTGGCAGGTTGATGAAGTAGCCGTGGCTCGCGTAGCTGCTCACCAGAGTTGTACCGTTGGCTATCAGATAATCGTGGCTTGAGTAACCCTGTACTATCTCCGCTCCTCCGGGTAGGGGTGTTGTCCATACCCCTCTGTGCCATCCCCAGTTGGCGGCATGTATCTCGAGGGTTCTTCCGGCCCTCACATACTCCTCGAGCTTGTCCATCTGAGTGCCGAGGTCGTCGTAGAATGCCTGCGGCTGGTCGCTGACAATGATTATCATATCGTAGGTCTCGATTAGCTCTTGGGCAGTTTTGTTCTTCAGCTCTCCCGAGGTCATAACGTCGTAAGGTACCCCTATATCCGTGAGCGTGTTCTCCACTGCAGGTGAACTCCAAGCATCGACGCTTTTCAGGATCAGTACGTTATAATCGCTAATGGGCTTTGCAGAAACCATGCCCGGGCCGAAGGGGCCCATCACACTAAACAGAATAAGCAACGATATCGCTGCGCTTAAGAGTTTTTTCATAATTATCTCTCCTTTATGGTCCGAACCGAGCAGAAGAACTTTTGGGAACTCCCACCCTACTATATTATAGTCTTTGCTGCTATTTAAGGATTTTTACAAAAATTTGGAAAATTTCCAGCAAATCTGGGGCTCAGAGCTTCCTCAGCGTCTCCTCTGCAAAGCGAACGTCGAACTGGTTTCTCACCTTAAAGAAGCTCAATGTAACCTTTGGGTTTCTCTTGGCGAGCTCTTCGATAGAGACGGGCTCATAGTCGAGGAACTCCGTAATCCTGCTCAGGCTTTTGTAACCCTCTGCCAATGCTGCTTCTATAGCATCCTTCAGCGCGTCGGATTCATAGACGGCGTGCGTTATCTCCGCAGTCCCGTCGCGCCAGACCGGAATTAAGGCTTCGGGTTCGTTCTCATAGAAGAGACCAGTCAGGTAATTCACTAGGAAGGGCATTATGAGAGGCATGTTGCCCTCGGCGAGAAATATGGACTCCCTGGACGGAAGGGCGTTTAGAAGGGCTTCGAGCTTGTTCCTTCCTTTGGCCGGCAGGGGGTTTAAGACGTGAAGGGAATAGAGCTTCAGCTTGTCTTTCCTTACGATGGTTATTACATCATCTATGCGCTTGCTCATCAGAAGCCGCCTTTCAGTAAGCTTTACCACAGGCTCGTCGTTTACTGGTATCGTGTAGTTCTCCCAGCGCTTCTCTGGGTAGGCCAGGATGTATGCTCTCATGGGCTCTCATTTCAGTCGGGGCTTTAAAAACCCCACGGCGGTTGATAAACCTCATAAGTAAGAAGCTGAGCGATCTCTTTGAGATTGCCTACAAGAACGCTAAGGCTGAACGCTCAAGCACGATAAAGCTCCGCCACATTCCGCTCACCAAGGGCTTCAAGAACTCCATGAACCTCTTCAGGGCTGTCATCGAGGATGATAAGGTTGAGATTGGGCCCATCAGGAAGTACGTCCTTAAGAAGATACCCGGCGACATACCGCTTGAGGAGGACGTCGTGAACGAACTGCCGATAATAGCCGGAACGCTCTTCGTGCTCGTCGGAAGGGTCATCAAGGCTCTCCATCCTGAGATAAAGAACGTCTATCCTGAGCACATCGAAGAGGCCAAGAAGGTGCTGGATTATACGTTGTGAAGACTTAACTTCTATCATAAGATTCTTTTGTTTTCTTGAGGGCGTAGCTTGTTTCCGCTGTGGAGCTCGGTTTTTAAGCTTCTTTTTTATATCCCAATTCTATTTGTTGAATCTCTTCAAAGTCTAGTGTCCTCTGGGCCTATTGCCTGGAGCAAAAAAGATACTGCCTCTTTGATAGCGTCTTCAGGAATTTCTTTTCTGTTGAGTTTTCTTTTTATTAAAATGGAGATTTCAGTTTTGCTGAAATCTATGTCATGACTTTTGAGTTCCGCCTTTAATTGCTTTGAGAGCTTGCTTGTAGCTTTTTGTTCAGTAATTTTCTGAATAACTCTAATTACTGCTTGGCGCTTTTCATCATTATCTGAAAATACCAGTTTATAATATTCCAGAACACAGTCCAAGTATGTCTTTTTGTCTATTAAATCTTCGAGTTCTTGGTTTTCATCTCCCAACAAAATCACCCTACCTCTAAGTCCATTCTCATCTATCTCCGAAACCTTTTGTTTCATGTCTCCGTCGAGAATGAAATAGTACTCCATTTCATCTGTATACCGTATAAGGCACCTCATCATTTGTATCTTTCGGAGAATTTTGCTCTCTTTGACGTTGTCTCCTCCAAATAGAGGATGTATGTGCCACTCATGAAAGATGGGGTAATAAGCACCTATCCCTTCAAATACAAATTTGTCCGAAATTCCTTCGGTGAAAAGAACCTTCTTAAAGTTACTGACAATTAATTTGTCGATGCCTAGTGCGTGGTATACTGGGGCAATTAGGATATCTTCTTCGTTGGACCAAGGGCGTCGTTTTTTAGTAACTTTTTCATTTCCTTCAGTCTTGCTTTCTATCAAGTATACTCTATCGAGATAGTTTTCGTCAAACAATGCCGGTAGATGAGTTGTGTAAATCACCTGAATGTCCTGAGAAAGGGTATTTAGCGCTTTTAAGAAATCTCTCTGTCCTCTTTCATGTAAGAATACTGCGGGGTCATCAAGTAAAAGTACTGAATTCTGAAGCTTTCTCATGTATTCTATGGTTATCAAGTATGCAAGGTGCCATTTAAATCCTCTTGATCTCCTTTCAGGTATAGTTGACTGTATAGGGTCACCGTTGTCATCAATGTCTCTGATGTACAAATTAATTTCATTCTCCGCAACGTTTATTCCATCAATTCTGACCCGTTCTTGGCTCCAGTAGGTGTTTATTAGTTCACGGGAAAACCGAATGAGGGCGTTTTCCAGTTTATTCCTAGCTTCGCCCAGTTCTAATCTGTCGAGATCTTCGATTTTGAATTGAGGGAGTATTGAAAACAGTCTGTAATTTATTAGATATTCGCTGTCTGTCTTGGAGTACTCTTTAAATGTTTCTCTCCAGGAATCTTTTGTCTTCTTGATAGTGCCTTTTAGCTCCATTTCCTGATCTAAGTATACAAAGCGTGGTATAATATCGAGTAGAGTCTCTCTCAGAATAGTAGAACCCTCGATTTTTGGAATTAGCTGTTCTTCGAGTGCCTTTTTGGCGTTATCTAGTATTTCGTGGGTATAAATTGTCACCTGTTTGCCAGGGACGTTAATTTGGACTTGCGTATTGTTGATATTAATATTTCCAAGCGATTGTAAAATATGATTCTGTATTTTGAGGTACTCTACCCAAGATAGTGTATCCGTTTTTTGATGGTTCAAAATTGAATCAAAAGAGCCTCTAGTCAGTTTTAGATGTTCAAGGAGTGCTTTTACGAGTGAATTGTAGTTTCCATTCTTTGGTAAATTACTCATGAAGCTTTTAAGTTGCTCATCAGATAACTTATACTTCTCTTTTGCAATCTTGACTGTTGTATCCAAGCAGATTTCCTTAACTTTCTCTTCTAACGTCTTTCTTAAGTCCTTAATTGATGCAATGAGCCATTTCTCCAGTTTACTCTCAAATACATCAAGGTCAACTTCTTTAAAATCTCGGTCTAAAACCCGAATATCGATTTTGCCGGTTCCGTTTTTTGTAACTTTAAGATATCTAATAGCGGATATTCCCTGCTCCTCTGGTTTATCTAGACCCCACTCAAAAAATTCCTTAGGGCCGAGTATTGTGGGCTTAGAGAAAACGGCTCCCTCAAGGATTTTACCTCCACTCTCTGGAGTTAGCCTTATAGAATCATTCAATTTAAATGGAAATCTCTCCTTAATGCTGTCCATGATTAATTCAAAAAACCTCTCACTACTAAGTATTTTGAAATATAACACAACTTTAACGTCCTCTTTTGAAATGTCTTTCCCAAAGGGAAGATCTATGTCTGATACAGGATCTGGGGTTGTAGACCACTCTAAGGCTCGTAGTATATTGCTCTTTCCGCTTCCATTAGGCCCAACAAGAACAGTTATATCATCCAAACTGACTATACTGAGCTTTTTAATTGAGCGGAAATTCTCTATTTCAAACTTGACTAAGTGGAAAATTCTTGATGACATAGAGTGGAATAAGTGGAATGGAATATATTAACTTTTCGAAGCATTCTCTATATTTTAATCACCCCTTCAACCACCTCTCCATCCATCCAGCTATGAGCTCCAGCCTCCTAACGCGGTGCTTCGGCTTTCCACCCCTGCTTAAGTCGTGGTTCTCTCCCGGGAATATCGCGAGCTCCACCGTCTTGCCGAGATACCTCAGCGCGGTGAAGAACTGGAGCGCCTCTGGCAGCCAGCAGCGGTAGTCCTCCATCGAGTGTATTATGAGAAGCGGCGTTTCAACGTTGGGAGCGTACTTCAGCGGGCTCTTCTCCCAGTAACCGTCGAGGTTATTCCACGGGTCGCCGCCTATCTGGTCCGGGGCGAAGAAGTAGCCGATGTCCGTCGTTCCGAAGAAGCTCACCCAGTTCGAGATGGAGCGCTGAGTAACTGCCGCCTTGAAGCGCTTCGTGTGACCGACAATCCAGTTGGTCATGAAGCCGCCGTAGGAACCGCCGGTGACACCTATCCTCTCGGGGTCGATGAAGTCGAAGCGCTTTATGGCTTCGTCAACGACCTCCATGATGTCCTGATAATCGCGCTCTCCGTAGTGCTCCCTAATGTCCGCGAAATCTTCACCGTAGCCGTCGCTTCCCCTCGGGTTGCTGAAGATCACGACGAAGCCCCTGGTCGTCAAAACGTGGAACTCGTGCATGAAGGAATAGCCGTAAGCCGTCTTCGGCCCGCCGTGGATTTCAAGCACGGCTGGATACTTTTTACCAGGCTCAAAATCAACGGGCTTCATTATCCATGCGTCTATCTCCACGCCGTCGCTGGCCTTAACTTTGAAGTGCTCGGGCTTCGAGAGCTTGTAGTCCTTAATCCAGCCGTTGAAGTCGGTTAGCTTCTTCTCCTTCCCGTTCCTGAATATGTAGAGCTCCGTTGGAGTTACCGCATCCTGGGCGGTGAAGGCTATGTAATCACCGATGGCGAAACTCTCCACGCTCCTGTCGCCGCCGATAACTCTCTCAATCTTGCCCTCGAGGTTAACCCTGAAGAGGTTCGCCCTTGGGCCATCGGTAGCAACGTAATAGATCCAGCCGTCCTTGAGAACCAGCTCAGCTCTCTGAGCACCGCGAACGTCGCAGTTGAGGGAGTTGTATGCGGCGCGGTCGAGATCCTTTGTGAGCTTCCTCAGTTCTCCTGTCTCGGGATTGTAGTGGTAAATGTGCGTGTTCGTGGCGAAGCCCCTTTCAAGGGTGTTTGCCTTGAGGATGAACGTCCCGTCGTCAAGCGGGATGAAGTCCTGAACGCTCCACTTTCCGGGCGTCAGCTTCCTTGCTTTCCTGCCCTCGAGGACGTAGAGGTCGCTCACCCTCGGGTTCTTCTCCCTGTCCTCCTGGGCGGTGAAGTAGAGCTTCCCTTTGTGGAAGCGTATCGTCCCGACGTCGAGTTCCTTGGGAGTTAGGCGCTTCTTTCTGCCGCTCTCGATATCAACGAGGTAAACGACGCTCCTCCTTCCGTAGACCCAGCCGACGCCGTTGAACCAGTACGGAATCTCCTTGATGACGTGGACGTCATCCTTGGGCTTCTTCTCGATGTCTATAGGTGTAATAACGGCTATGCCCTTTCCGTCCTCCGTGAAGCGGAGGTCTTTTATCCCGTACTTGAATTTAGTGAGAAGCCTCGCCTCTCCGCCGTCCGTCGGAATGACGTAGAGCTCGGCTTCCTTGCTCTCCTTATCGCGCTTCGAGGTGAAAGCTATGAGCTTCCCGTCCGGCGAAAAGCGTGGGTTCCCGTCCTTCTTCCCGGAGGTGAAGGGCTTGACCTTCCTGCCATCGTAGAGGTAGAGCCTTGAGAAGTAGTCGTCATTCTCAACGTTTATCTCCGTGACCTGAAAGACGAACTTCCTGCCAAAAGCGTCGATGTTGCCGACGAGCTTGAACTTTCCGAGGTCTTTAATATCGAGCCCTTTCATGGAACCACCGATGGATTTGGGTTCTTTTCGTATAAAAGCTTAGCGTTTCGATGATTATCGAGAGACTCTCTGAACCTCCTAACCTTTTTAAGCCTCCTACCCTCTCTTCTCTGGGAGGTGACGGCCGTGACCGTCAAGGTCCGCTTTGACAAGGAAGTGAGAGACTACGCCAAGGGCGAGAGGGTGAAGGATTCCGTTCTCAAGCTCACCGAGACGGCCCTTGCTCAAGCTTTGGAGAAGTTCCACCGGAGAATGATCGTCATCGAAGGGGACACCCTGAGGAAGGCCGAGCTGGCCGGAATTCTCGCGGGAGCCTCGGCCAAGGTTCTGAGCGACGTTATAGACGAGCTGAAGAAGAAACGTCTCCGCGATGAAAGCGAGGATAAAATTGAGGTCCTCTACGCCACCGATGCCCTCGGAGAGGAAACCTTCGGAAGGAAGCGTTATGAAGCGTTTAGAAAGCACTTCGACGTTTTGGCCGGTTCTAATGTTAACGTTAAAGCCGTAACCTTTAAGCATACCCGCGACATCCTCGGGAGGACTTATGACCTGCTTGTTCTTGACTTAAGCTACGACTACTCCCCCAACGACCTCGGAAGGATAATCGAGACGGTTAGGGGAGGCGGCCTAATATTCGTGCTGGCCCACCCATTCGAGAAGTGGAAGAACATGTGGACGGGCTTCCACAAGAGCCTCGTTACTCCCCCGTACACCATCGACGACGTCAAGAAGCGCTTCAACAGGAGGCTCATAAGAAAGTTCACGGAGCACGATGGCATCTACATAATCACCGAGAACGGGAAGGCCAGGAAGAAGCCCAAACGGAACAAGAGCCAGGCCAAGATAAAGGGCAGAAAGGGCATCGATATTCCCGAAGAAACTATCTTCCCGCGCGAGCTCTACGAGATGGCCTTAACTGAAGGTCAAGTTGAAGTCCTGAAGGCCTTCGAAGAGCTCGTTGAGAACGAGGGTATGGTCGTTCTCACCGCCGACAGGGGCAGGGGTAAGAGCGTCTCCGTTGGAATAGCGGCGATAGGCCTTGCCCTGGCACTTAAGAAGCGCACGAGGATAGTAGTCACCGCCCCCGAACCAGAGAACGTGCAGAGCCTCTTCCGCTTCGCCAAAAGGGCCCTTGAGAAGCTCGGCTTCAAGCCCCACGTCGTTGAGGAGAAGGGTCTGATAAAGGAGCTCTACGCGAGGAAGATAGGCCTGCGCTATTATCCGCCGACCGAAGGCTACAGAAAGAGCGCCGACCTCTACATCCTCGACGAGGCCGCCGGAATCCACGTGCCCATACTCCACAAGTACCTGAACAAGCCGCGCGTAGTTTACTCCTCCACGATTCACGGTTATGAAGGTGCAGGTAGGGGCTTCTCGGTCAAGTTCCTCAAGAAAGCCCGCGAAAAGAGGGAATTCAAGGAGCTCCACATGGACGAGCCGATACGCTACGCCGAGGGCGATCCCATAGAGAAGTGGCTCTTCGACGTTCTGCTCCTTGATGCCGAGCCGGTTGAGCTTACCGACGAGGATTACGAGCTGATAAAGAAGAAAGAGGTTTACTTCGAGGAGCCCGACCTGGACGACTGGTTCGAGAACGATAGGGAAGACCTCAGGAACTTCGTTGGAATCTACATCCTCGCCCACTACCGCAACAGGCCGAGCGATGTAGCTTTACTTGCCGATGCCCCACACCATGAGGCCCGCGTTCTCCGCCTGAAGAACGGAAAAATAGTCACGGCGATACAGATAGCCAAGGAGGGCAACATCCCGAAGAAGGTTATAGACAAGATGGCAAAGGGCTACAAGCCCCGTGGAAACATAATTCCGGACATGATGGTCAAGCACCACTATTTGAAGGAGTTCGCCAAGCTGAAAGGCTACAGGATAGTTAGAATCGCCACCCATCCAGATGCGATGGACATGGGGCTTGGAAGCAAGGCCCTTGAGCTGCTCGAAGAGGAGGCGAGAAAGAAGGGCCTCGACTGGATAGGTTCAGGCTTTGGAGCGAGCGAGGAGCTCGTCCGCTTTTGGGTTAGAAACGGCTTTGCTGTGGTGCACCTCAGCCCTGCCAGAAACCCTGTCAGCGGTGAGTTCACGGCGATAGTCCTTAAGCCCCTCAGTGAGAAGGCCAAGAAGCTCATAAAGAAGGCCAACGACGAGTTCCGCATAAGGCTCACCGAGTGGCTGGGCGATACCCACCGCGATCTCGAACCGGAGATAGCCCGCTGGCTCTTTGAGAGTCCCTTTGGAGAGGCCGTTGATTACCCCATACACCTGACCGAGGTCCAGAGGAAGCGCCTCGACGCCTTCACGGGCAAGGTGCTCACCTACGATACCGTTGTCGATGCAGTTAAGCCCATCGTCAAACTCTACTTCCTCGACGGCTGGATGAAGCCCTACCTCGACGAGCGCCAGATAAAGCTCCTCATCTACCGCGTCCTTCAGGCCCACAGCTGGGAAGAGACTGCCAAGCTCATCGACAGAACCGAGACCTTCACCATGATAGAGGTGCGTGACATAATCAGAGGGCTCTGGTACTACTACAAGCGGCTCCTGTGACCGGGCTCTGGTTCTCAGTCTTTTGTTTGTCCTTGGCTATTCCTTGTTCTCTTTCATTCCGCCCCGCCGTTCTGTCTGTTCTCCGATATTCTGCCGGCGGCCTTTATCAGGCTGTAATCAAAGACAGAGAGGGGTACGTAGACCACTATGAAGGTTCCCATGAACTGGAGTGTGCCCTCAGGCCGTAAGTTGAAATGGTTCACTATGAGCGCCGCGAGGAGCGTGTTGAGGAAGACTAGGGAAACGTAGGTCTTGAATATGTGTTTTCTAAGCTTCTCTATCGTTGGCCTTATGAGTTGGGCGGCACTTATACCCGCTACGGCACCGGTTATTCCGTTGTCATCAAAATTGCCGCCCGTGATGGTGTACACTGCAAAGAGTGCCATTAAGGCAGTTGTGATCCCAAGAAGGAGCGTTGTAAGTTTCCATTTAAGTGGAACCTTCCCTGGACTTTCAACTTTCTTCACGACTAAAAGTTTCATCTCTCTCACCCTGATACGCCCCTTTCTGGTGGTGTTTTTATTCTAATCAGTTTTAAATTTTCCCAGGGAAGAGAATTAACATTTTTATAGGATTATCCCGTAGGTAAGGTGGTATCACAATGGTAGCTTGAGTGATGAACGATCTCAGCGGTGACAGCTATGTCAGGCAGCAACTGGGAGAAGATAGTATCGATAACAAAGGAGGGGATGCGGAGTATAGGAATGATGAGGCGAAAGATAAGCAGGGGTAAGAAGATAGCGCTGCTTATTGACGGCCCAAACATTCTCCGAAAGGAGTTTGGAGTAAAACTGGAAGACATAGTGGACGTTCTGGAGGACATCGGCGACCTCAGGGTTGCTAAAGTCATACTCAACCAGTACGCTCCTCAGGGTTTAATTGAGGCCGTCTCTAACCAGGGGTTTGAAGTAGTTGTGGTTTCCGGCGAGACTGGAGTAAAACTCGCAGTCGAAGCCATGAGAGAGATATACAACCCGAACATCGACGTCATAGCTTTGGCGACTAGAAACGCGGAGTTTTTACCGGTTATACTCAAGGCAAAGGAGAAGGGCAAGGAGACGATAGTCATAGGTATAGAGCCGGGATTCAGCGCGGCCCTAAAACATGCCGCCGATTACACGATAATCTTGACACCGAATGGTGAGGAAGGATGAGGGAGACTCTCTTCAAGGTCCTTAAGCGCGGCGAGAAGGAGGTCGAGGAAAAGCCCCCAAAGCCAAAGAGCAAGAAGAGTATAGGCCTTATTATCGATGGGCCCAACATCCTCAGGAAGGAGTTCGGCATAAAGCTGGAGGACATCGTCGAGGCTCTGGAAAGGATCGGCAAAATCCGCGTTGCAAAGGTTGTCCTCAACCAGTACGCGCCCCAGGGGCTGATAGAGGCCGTGGTCAACCAGGGGCTTGAGCCGATTATAGTCGCCGGCGACACCGACGTGAGAATAGCCATAGAAGCCATGGAGCTCATATACAACTCCGACGTCGAGGTAATAGCCTTAGCGACCCGAGATGCTGATTTTCTGCCGATAATTAATGAGGCCAAGCGCAAGGGGAAGGAGACGATAGTTATTGGAGTTGAGCCCGGCTTTTCGGTGGCCCTCCAGAATGCTGCGGACTACGTCATCAAAATGGAGGGCAAGGGGAACGGGGGCTACGGAGCCAAATAACTTTTAAGGACTCTTCCCAGCCTACTCTGGTGAGGGCAGTGGTAGTTGAAATAGTCATGTTCATTGTGGGACTCGCCCTTCTAATCAAGGGGAGCGATTTCTTCGTTGAGGCCGCTTCGAGGGTGGCCAAGGGCTTTGGAGTGAGTGAGTTCATTATAGCGCTCGTTCTGGCAAGCATAGCGACGACCCTGCCCGAGGTCACAGTCTCGGCGATATCGTCCTATCAGGGAAAACCTGACATCGCCCTCGGAAATGCCATCGGGAGTGCCCTCGCCAACATAGCCCTTATCCTTGGTGTCTCATCACTCCTCCGCCCGCTTAAGGTCGAGAGAACCGCCTGGAAGAACGCCCTCTTCATGATAGTGGTCACAGCTTACGCCGGATTGCTCATGTACGACGGCACGATAAGCAGGCTCGACGGCGCGAGCCTGATACTCATCTACTTCGGCTTCCTCTACTACCTCTACAAGAAGCACATGACCCTGGAAGAGCTTCCGGAAGGAGGGCGCGGAAATCCAAAGCGGGACGCGCTTATAATGTTCGGGAGCGGACTGCTCGTTGTCACTGGTGCGAAACTCGTCGTTGACAGCGCCGTCACCCTCGCGAGGGCCTTCGGTGTTCCCGAAGTGATTATAGGGCTTACGATGGTCTCAATAGGAACCTCCCTGCCTGAGTTCACTAACTCCCTAATGGCCACCATAAAACGGCTCCCCAACATCAGCGTGGGCAACATCATCGGTGCCAACATCCTTGACATGCTTGTGGTCATAGGAGTTGCGGCGCTTATAAACCCAATCAGGGTTGACCAAACTATATATACCTTTATCCTCCCGCTAACGCTTCTTGTCATGGGCATATTGACGGGAGCGCTCCGCTTCACGGGCAGAGTGAGTAGAGCAACCGGTGGAGTCCTGCTGGCGATATACTGCTACTTCCTTTACCTAGCTGCTACTGGGGGAGTGAGCCTCCCCTAACGTTCAACGTTTTAATGTTTTCACTTAATCTGAACTTTTTCAAGGTCACAATTCTGGGAGGCAAAGCTTTATTAGGCATCGTATTACCACATTATTGAAAATCACAACCGAGTATTTGGAGGTGGTTCGATGAGGAAACTTGGCATCGCACTCCTAGTAGTGCTCCTTGTGGGGCTTTTCGCGGTTCCAAAGCCCGCTGCTGCCCAGGAAGAGCTGACTGTTTACTCCTACGACAGCATAGAGTGGTGGATGAAGGAGATAGTTCCGATATTCGAGGAGAAGTACGGTGTTAAGGTCAACCTCGTCCTCATAGGTGACGCTGGAGAGGTCCTCAACAGGCTCATCCTCGAGAAGGACAACCCGCAGGCTGATGTCGTCGTCGGCATAGACAACAGCTACCTCGCCAAGGCTATAGATGCAGGCGTTCTCGAACCATATAAGCCAGAGAACGCCGACGTTATCCCTGACTGGATAATCGAGAAGTTTGACCCAACCTTCCACCTCACACCCTACGACTACGGATACATAGCTATCAACTACCGCAAGGACATGGTTCAGAACCCGCCGACCAGCCTCGAAGACCTCATCAAGCCCGAGTGGAAGGGCAAGCTCATCATCGAGGATCCGAGGACCAGCTCGCCGGGAATGGCCTTCCTCCTGTGGACGATAGCCGTTTACGGCGACGACTGGCTCTACTACTGGGAGAAGCTCAAGGAGAACGACGTCCAGATCGTCGAGGGCTGGAGCGCAGCTTGGGGAGCTTTCACCAAGGGCGAGTATCCGCTCGTGCTCAGCTACGCGACTTCCCCTGCTGCAACTGTTTACTACGAGAACAACACCAACATCGGTGCTGTCGCATTCAAAGAGGGCAACTACCTCCAGATCGAGGGTGCTGGAATAGTCAAGGGTGCCAAGCACCCAGAGCTCGCCAAGAAGTTCATAGAGTTCCTCATCAGCGAGGAAGCCCAGGAGAAGCTTCCGGTCAACCAGTGGATGTACCCCGTCAACAAGAACGTCCAGCTCCCTGAGGTCTTCCAGTACGCGGTTGAGGTTGACAAGCCCGTCACCGTTGACCCGGCCGAGATAGAGAAGAACTACGAGGCCTGGCTCAAGCAGTGGACCGAGCTCATGGTCGAGGGCAAGAGCGCTGACGAGATACTCGGCAAGACGACCACCGAAACCAGCGGGGAAACTGATAACGCCGGCATCTGCGGACCGGCCCTGATAGTCGGCCTTGCCATAGTGCCGCTCCTCCTTAGGAGGAGGCGCTGAATTCTTCTTCCCTTTTCTTCCCACCGTAACTTTTATAAGAGCGCCCCTTAACCACTAACCCGAGGGCCCGTAGCCTAGCAGGATAGGGCGCCGGCCTTCTAAGCCGGAGGTCGCGGGTTCGAATCCCGCCGGGCCCGCCATTCTCCGAAATAATTGCTTCCATGCGCCTCACCTTCTCTAAATGCCCTCTGAGGAGCTTATTTGCGAGGGCCGAAATGTTAAAACCCTCTTCTTTGAGACCGCCGACCACTTCTTCATCAAGGTACAAATGAACGCGCGTCTTTCGCCTCTTTTCGGGCTTATCTCCGTTGAGAGCCCCGCTATATTTAGGCCCACTTTGTCCCAACATGGCCCACCATTGTGATAATGGACAGAGGTCGATATTAAGACTGCGGTCATAGTCCTTTGCTGGAATTTTGCGTCACTGCGTTTTATTCGAGCTTTTTGATTGTTTTCCTGCGGACAAAAGCCGAAACTTTCTTATATCTTTGCGTAAATACCTTAACGCTTTGAACATAAAAGAGTGGAGGAGGGCCAAGGATGGGAAAAGGCCTAGTTGCCATGATAGTGATTATTCTCCTTTTGGGCGGCGTCTATGTTTTTTATGAGTACGAAAAGAGGGCAGCACTGCAGAATTGTGAAATTAGCCTGGCGGATGTCAGGGTGGCCAGTATTGGCCTTATCAGTGCCAAATTGGAGGTTGTCCTGAGGATTTACAATCCCAACGACGTTACTGCAACTCTTGACCGCATTGACTATGAGCTTTATGGGAACGGCGAGTTCTTGGGTTATGGGGCGTTTGATAGATCTGTGGACATTCCGCCCCACAGTTTTAGGCTTGTCTCCAGCGAGTTCACTTTGGACTATGGTGGGGCTTTGAAGACTATATGGAGTGCGTTGAAGAATGGCGATGTCGAGTGGAGGATTAAGGGCGTTGCTCACATTGACACACCGATTGGGACGCTGAACATCCCGTTTGAGAAGAAGGCCTCCTGAAGTCGTCCGGCTGCCGTGAGGTGATAAAGTTAAGAACCGAAGGAAGTTCCAAAGGGATACAAAGTTCTGGACGTGGCTTGGTTTATTTTCTTTATTCTATTTTTTTGCAATACTTATTGAAATGAAAAAACTTATATACATAAATTTGTCTTATAACAAAGTGGTGATACATGATGAAATTGACACCTGCACGGATAATCGTTATTGTTGTTTTGCTGACTCTAGTGGTATTTCTCCCGATAGTGCCTGCTACACGACAAGTAGCCGATCCTTGGAGTGGGTGCACTGTTAGTGAATGGCTTGATGGAAAATGTACTGAAGATCAAGTACAGTATGAAACTGAAACTTACTATGCACCTCTACTTGAAGCGAACCCTGCATTTAGTAGTCTCTGGCTGTTAGGTGTTGCAGGACTGGGCCTAGTATTGTACTGGCACAGTAAAGATAAAGAGAGTGAAAATAAGAAAAAACACAACAATCTGAAGAGGGTTAAGTAAGTTTCTAGCCCCCTTCCCACTCTTTACTCATAGCGTTAGTATAGTAAAGTTGTTACCTTCCTATCCTATTCTACTTATACTACTCATCTTGGCCTGTCATAAATGCACATACCAAAAAACTCCAAAAGATTGGTAGGACAGGTGGGAAAGATAGAAAGGTAGCATGTACTATTAGTTGTGGTTCCTCCATATTGGGGGCTTCTCACGGGTTACCCAATGCAGAGTAATAGCGCCTGAATATTGAGGAATACAAAAACTATCTCCTTGAATATCTTAGGTACCTTGTCTTGAGATTGGAAGGAAATGCAACTGGTGGCTATCAACACGTTGAAGAGCCTTACCTGTTTATCTCGAAGAGATACAAGGATAGGATTGGTACATCGTCTCTTTCTCCTGCAGAAGATGGTTTCATACTGAGGGTTTCGAGATTCATCGAGAAGTTCCTTAAGGTGCACGGTTTAGAACCTCAGAAAATACAGAGATACAATGATTTAATCTCTGACTACGGCAGGGGCAATAGCCAACTTTTGAAAACTATTCAGAGGAGATCTGAGGAGCTTCTGAAAATTGCAGAGCCTATCTTCCAGAGGGTTGAAGAGATGGGTGATAAAAGGTTAGAGGAAGAAATCCTGAAAATCCTTGAATCTTAAGTAGCTTGTCCGGTATGCATAGTTTTCTTTTTCAATGTCTTGCTTATTTGAGTCAAATGGATACAACATAAGAAGAATCAACAAAAGAAAGAAATTTCATGGATACAACCTACTGGGCGTCCTCGGGAAGAGCGTGGCCCAGCGGACGTGGTCGAGCTTCAGCACCCAGGCGACGAGCCTCTCCAGGCCGAGGCCGAAGCCGCTGTGCGGAACGCTGCCGTACTTCCTCAGGTCAAGGTACCACTCGTAGTCCTTCGGATCCATACCCTCATCGAGAATCCTCTGCACGAGCTTGTCGTAGTCGTCCTCACGCTGGCTTCCGCCGATGACCTCGCCGTATCCTTCCGGCGCGAGCATGTCTGCCGCGAGGACCTTCCTCGGATCCTCCGGGTCTTCCTTCATGTAGAAGGCCTTGATGTGCTTCGGATAGCCGTAGACGAAGAACGGGCTCTCGAACTCCTGCGTTAAAATCCTCTCCTCGTCGGCGCCCATGTCCTCGCCCCACTCTATCTGAACGCCCTTGCTCTGGAGTATGTCTATCGCCTCGTCGTAGCTTATCCTCGGGAACGGTGGAACCGTGTTCTTGAGCGTCGTTAAGTCTTTCCTGAAGGTCTCGATATCGCTCCTTCTCAGCTCAAGCGTTCTCTGCACCATGTAGCTGACGAGCTCCTCCTCAACCTTCATGATGTCCCAGAGGTCCATCCATGCCGCCTCAAGCTCGAGGTGCCAGAACTCGGTGAGGTGCCTCCTCGTCCTGCTCTTCTCGGCCCTGAAGCTCGGTGTGAGCGACCAGACCTTCTCAAGGCCGAAGATGGCCGCTTCGAGGTAGAGCTGGGCCGACTGGCTCAGGTAGGCGTAGCGGTCGAAGTACTTGAGCTTGAAGAGCGTTGCGCCGCCCTCAACAGCTCCAGTGACGAGTATCGGCGGGAAGACCTCGTACCAGCCGTCCTGGAGGAGCCACTCTCTCGCTGCTTGCATGAGAGTTGCCTTGACCTTCATTATGCTAGCAACCTTCGGCGAGTGAAGGTGCAGGTGTCTCACGTCGAGCAGGAACTCGTCGCTTGCGTCCTTCGTTATCGGGAAGAAGTCCACGTTCTGGATGACCTGAATTTTATCGGCCTGGATTTCCACACCCGTCGGAGCCCTTGGATCGGCCTTAACAACGCCCTCAATGATAACGCTCGACTCAATTCCGACCTTCTTGGCCTCGGCATAGGCCTCTTCACTCAGCTCCTTCTTGAATATCGTCTGAACTATTCCACTCGAGTCTCTAAGCACTATGAAGACCTTCTTTCCGACTTCCCTCTTTCTGTAAACCCATCCGGCGAGCTTGACGCGCTTACCTTCCATCTCGGGCCTAACGTCCGCGCAATAAATCTTATCAATCATCATTACCACCTCCAGAGGCTTTGAAATGGGCTTTATAACGGTAGCGATTCCAGACTACCCACGTTAACAGAAGAGCGTCAATTTATCCACGGCTCAAGGGCGGTTATTCCCTTCCTTATCATCAGTATTGGCGGCATGGCTCTACTTTTCCCTTTTCTGCATTTAAATCCTTTGGGCGATTTTATGTCGTTGTGTCAAAATTTTTAAGTATCCAGATGGCATATATTCAAAGGGTGATGGGATGTTTGCGCTCATTGGTACGGTGGTCGATGCTGAAAAGGTTCTGAAAAATCATGCAGTTTTGGTTGATGGAACCGAGGTAATCAACGTTATTCCCAGAGATAAGCTTGGAGAATATGGAGTTGATGAAATCTACGGTGGAGATGGTTATCTCGTTCTGCCGGGTCTAGTTAACACCCACACCCACGTAGCCATGGCCAAACTCCGCGGACTCGGCGAGGATCTGCCAATAGAGCGCTGGCTCAAGGAGGTAATCTGGCCCACTGAGCTCACCTGGACGTCCGAGGAAATCCGCCGCTGGGCGCTCCTTGGAATGGCGGAGGCTTTAGTTAACGGCTCCACGACGATAAACGACCACTACTTCTTTGCCGATGAGATAGCCGGGGCCGCTCGGGAGCTTGGAATACGCGCCTTCATCGGCCAGACGGTGATGGACCTGGTGGACTTTCCCCTCGCGGAGCCTGAAAAGGGCTTCAAGTTCTTCAAGCACTGGGAAGGAAAAGACGAACTCGTCAAACCTACTTTAGCCCCCCATGCAACGAATACGGTCTCACTTGAGCTCATGCGAGAAATCGGTGCCTTTGCCCGCGAGAGAAACGCTTTACTCCACGTCCATCTCTCCCAGAGCAGGGAGGAGGTCAGGACCGTTAAGGAGCGCTACGGACTAACTCCCGTGGAATACCTTGCTGAGGCCGGCGTTCTCCATGAAAACCTCATTGGCGTGCACGGGATATACCTGAGCGATGGAGAAGTTAAGCTCTACTCCCAAAGCGGAGCCACTCTCGTCCATTGCTCCCTCAGTATGGCGAAGCTTGAGGCAAGGATAGCTCCGATAATTGAGCTTTACACCGCAGGGACGAACATAGCGCTGGGCAACGACTCTCCGAACCCCGTTGGCGTTATGGACATGTTCACTGAAATGCGCTTTGCGGCCGTGCTTAACAAGGTCTGGAGAAAGAGAACGGACGTGGCCAGCACAAGGGAAGTTTTCAGCTGGGCCACCGTTGGTGGAGCCAGCGCTCTGAAGCTTAAAGCCGGACTGATAAAACCCGGCTACCTGGCTGACCTTGTGCTCATAAACGCGAGGAAACCCCAGTTCCTGCCCGGGGAGAACGTTTACTCCCATCTCGTCTACTCCACAAGGGGAAGCGATGTAGAGCTTGTGATAGTGAACGGGGAGATAGTCTACAGAAACGGCGTATTCACGAAGCTTGGAAAAACGCTGGAAGAATTATGGGAAGAGCTCAGACCTTCCGAACGATGAGTTTGACACCATCAACGTTGATTACCTTGACGGTGTCCCCTATCTTCAGCCTATCCTCGCTGAGGGCTATCCACTTATCGCCCTCGAGCTCGACGAGGTAGTGCTCCTTTCCGACCTCGACAACCTTTCCCTTTTTACCTTTGAGCTCGAAGGTGTACTTTAGCTTTCCGACGTCTTGGACGTTCCGTTTGATGTACCTCCCGATGACCATGTAGGAAATCACTGCCGCCACGAGTGAAACGACGAAGGACTCTGGAAAGCCCCGGTTGAAGCCGAGGAGCAGCCCGAGGACGGCGAAGGCAACGCCTATTGGAGTTATGAAAGCAGTGACCATCATGTCGAGCACTATTATCAGCAGTCCCAAAATTAAGAGGGAGATGGGGAGGGCATCCATGGCTTCTCACCATTGGCGGTTAGCTCATAATGTCCTTAAGCGTTTTGAGGTCGGGGTCACTTGAGCTTCCGGTTTCCTCGACGAATTTCTTCTCGTTTTTCGGCGGCTCTGGCAGGGGAGTATCTTTAACCTTCTGGAGGATTCTCAGCAGGCCTATCAGCGCCTCGGTGTCGTACGGGACGATGAGGTTACCGTACTTGGCCAGTTCGGGCATCTTCTCGATGTACTGTAGGGTTAAGTACTTCTCGTCCGCCATCTTCAGCGCCTCAAGAACCTTCCTTATGGCCTCGGCCTGACCCTCGGCGATGAGTATCTGCCTCTGCTTCTCACCCTCTGCCTTGAGTATCGCAGCCTGCTTCTGTCCTTCAGCCTCTTTGATGGCGCTCTCTTTCTTACCTTCTGCAAGGAGGATCATGGCCCTCTTTTCACGCTCGGCAGTCATCTGCTTGGCCATTGCCTCCTGGATGTCCTTCGGCGGGTCAATCCTCTGTATCTCGACGCGCGTTATCTTGACACCCCAGCGGTCGGTTATCTTGTCAAGTTCTTCTCTAAGCCTGGCGTTGATTATGTCCCTGCCGCTGAGGGTCTCGTCGAGCTCCATCTCACCAATTATTGCACGCAGGTTGGTCTGGGCGAGCTTGACGATAGCCAGAAGGAAGTCGCTGACGTTGTAAACGGCCTTAACAGGGTCGAGAATCTGGTAGTAGACGACGGCATCGACGGTGACGACGACGTTGTCCTTACAGATAACCTCCTGGGGTGGGACATCCACGACGTGTTCGCGCATGTCCACAACCTTTACCCGCTCCATGAAGGGGATTATGAAGTGTATCCCTGGCTCGAGGATTCTGTTGAACTTCCCGAGCCTCTCGACGAGGCCCTTCTGGTACGGCCGAATTACCTTGACGCTCAGCAGGAGCATTATCAAAAGAAAAACTCCCAGAATCAGCAGGGCAGCACTTGCGAAGGCCGGCATTACTATCGCCTCCAGTTAGTTTTCAAACTCGGAAGGATAAAACTTCTTATAAGTATTTCTGTTGAAGGACGACTTTATAAACCCCTCCACCTTCTGGAGGTCAGGTGAGAGAAAATGGGAAGGCCAGTCTTCCTCGGTAAGGCTTACATTCACTGGTGTGGAGAGTGCAACGTTCCGCTCATCGGCGAGAGCTGCGCCGTTCACGGAAAAGAGAAAACCTTCAAGCTCAACATCACTCCGCCGGGCGACCTGCGCTTCGCTTTCGAGAGGGACATCGAGTTCATACGCTCAATCTTCAAGGAGCACTACGGCGTGGACGTTGGTGAACTCTTCGAGGGCAAAATTGTCCTGCTCAACAAGACTCCAGGAGAGGACGACACCTACGAGATAATCGTCGACGGTTACGTTTTCGGCTGGATACGCTTCGACCCCATCGAGCTCCGCTGGAAGCCGGGCTTAAAGACTGAGGGTGCAATCGCCCTGTGGAAGCGCTTCGGCAAAAAGATGCGCAAATGGATAATCGTTGATGAGGGCGCGATAGAGCCTATCTTGAGCGGCTCCAACCTCCTCCCAGTTGGCATCCTGGAGGCTGAGGAGAGCATCGAGGTCAGCGACGACGTGGTTCTCATCTCCCCGAGCGGTGAGGTCGTGGCGACGGGTATAGCAAAGAAGGATTACAGCGCCTTGATCGCCAGGGAGCGCGGAACGGGCGTCAAAGTCAGGCGGCAGAAGAGCGTGAACTACCGCGAGGGAAGAAAGACCACGATGGAAGATGTCCTTCGGGCGAACAGCATCGAGCTCGAGAAGAAGGTAGCGGAAGCGAAGCGCTTCATGAGAAAAACTGCCATGCGTTACTCCGATCTGCCAATAGCGGTGGCCTTCTCCGGCGGAAAGGACAGCCTCGCCGTTCTCGGCCTTGCTTTGGAGGAGTTCGGCGAGGAGGGCTTCACAGTCTTCTTCAACAACACGGGCATAGAATTCCCCGAAACGCTTGAATACGTCAAAGAGTTCCAGAAGGAACTCGAACCAAAGGGGATAAAGTTCGTCGTTGCAGATGCTGGCGACGCCTTCTGGAGGGCACTTCACGTCTTCTCGCCGCCTGGAAGGGACTACCGCTGGTGCTGTAAGGTCACAAAACTTGGTCCGATAACGATGGCAATAAAGGAAAACTACCCCGAAGGAGTGCTTATGTTCGTCGGCCAGAGGAAGTACGAGAGTATAAAGCGCTTCAAGCAGCCCAGGATATGGAAGAACCCCTGGGTGCCGAACGAGACCGGCGCTTCCCCGATATTCCACTGGCGCGCTTTGGAGGTCTGGCTCTACATCTTCTCACGCGGGCTGAAGTACAACCCGCTCTACGAGGATAGGCTCGACAGGATAGGCTGTTTCCTCTGTCCGAGCTCGTCTCTGGCGGAAATCTACACGCTGAAGGAGGAGAAGCCCGAGCTCTGGGCCAAGTGGGAAAACGAGCTGGAGCGCTGGAGGAGGCGCTTTAACCTTCCGGAGGAGTGGATAACCTACGGTTTCTGGCGCTGGAAGAAGCTGAGCAGGGGTGAGAAGGCGATAGCAAGAGAGCTCGGCGTTGAAATTTCAGAAGAACGCTCCTGGGAGCCGGTGAAGTACTCGATCGAAGAAACGTCTGAAGGCTTAGCAACCCGCTTCAACACCGTTGTAAACCTCAAACGCATCCACGAAGTTGCCCCAATCCTCGGCGAGGTTGAGGAAGGCGAAAACTACATAAGGGCGGGGAAGGTTACATTTAGACCAGATGGAGCCTATACCGATGACTTCAACGAAGCCCTGCAGGCTTACTACCTCGTTAAGAGGGCCTACGAATGCGTTGGCTGTGGTGTCTGCGTGGGCAAGTGTCCTGAAGGAGCACTCAGCATAGATCCTGTGAGCAAAAAGATAATGGTGAATCCCGAGCTCTGCATCCACTGCAGGGAGTGTATGGACGTATGCCCACTCCTGAAAATCAAAAATCCCGAAGAAGGAAGTCAGCTCTGATTGGGCTATTCCTGACTCTCTTCATTTTGACAGTCCCTCTGGCGGGCGGACAGACCTATGACTATGAAATAAACGCCTACGCGGTCTATTTTGAGGTCATCAGTCCGGACGATATTAAGGAAACTATAGAGATAGACCTGACCTCGCATACAAACCTGAGCCAGTACGTTATCTACACGGACTACCCGGTTGATAACCCGAGCGCCATTGTGGAGTTGGGCAAGGGCGTTGAGACAATAAACGTGACCGTCAGGGAGGTGCTCGATGGGACCAGCGCGGTCTACCTCAACTTTCCGATGCTTAAACCTGGCCAGAGCGCCAGGATAAAGCTTACCTTCGAGACAAGAGGGATGATAAGTGAGGCCGATGGTAAGGAGCAGTTTACATACTACATCAAGTTCAGCCAGCCAGTTGGGGTTTTCCACATGCAGCTGCTCGTTCCTAAGGGCTACGCGATTCTCTCGCCGATAATCCCATCTCCGGACAAGGTTGAAAGCTCCACCAACAGACTTCTCCTCGAGTGGACGAGGAACAACATTCGTGTGGGGGACGAGTTTTACTTCATTGTCGGCTTCTCTGGCGAGATAAAGATCGAGAAGCCTTCGCCGCTGACTTACCTTGTCCTCTTCCTCGCAGGCATGCTCCTTGGCGCCGGCGGCGTTTACGGTTACTTCCTCTACAACGAGCGGAAGCGTGAGAAGGAGATGGGGTTCCTGAGGGGCGACGAAGAGAAGATAATGGCAATCCTTCGTGAGGGTCCAGTTCTCCAGAGTGAGCTCGCTGAAAAGCTCGGCGTTTCCAAAGCAAAGGTCAGCATAATCCTCCGCGAGATGGAGGAGAAGGGCCTGATCACGCGCGTGAAAGAGGGCAGAACGTACAGGGTCTATCTGAGGGAGTAGTGTCGGACTTAGTATAGTAAATTTGTTACAATGTATGAAAACGCTATGAATACACTTTCAAACGAAAAGCTTAAATATATTAATTGTGCAAGTAATTTTAACCATCCTGTAAGGGGGGGCGAATGCAGAGGCGTATAGTATGGTTGATTGCCCTTTTGGTGCTTGGAGCAATGCTGCAGGGAGCAAGCGCAGCCAACTATGGTAGCCAGCCAGAGATTCATACCTACCAAGTGTCAGTGAATGGCCAGATGATTCCCATAACAGTGAAAAATGGGATGGTTTCCATCCCAGATACACCCGGGATAGACAGGAAGAGTGTTTTCATGGCTGTCAACAAATATTTTGCAGAACTTCATAGACGTGCTTCTGCAAAGAATGCTGTTTCTGGATCTAGTTCTCCTGAAAGTATTACTGAATGGTACGGTCCGGACTTTGACTATAGGGAGAGAGAAATATTCAGCGTTCCTTACCAAGGTGACGTGTATATTTCTGCATATGCATCCCTCAGCATCGAGAAAGATCAGTTTTCAGTAGTCAGTGTTGGGGGGTACTCCTCAGGAGCTAGCTGGCTGGAGCCTTATGATTACTGGTGGTCTCAAAGTTATCCTGCAGAGACGGCCTCACTGAGTATCGAACTAAAGTTTGTAGGCATAAGTGTAAGCGTCTCGGTCCCATTGGGAGCAGGTTTCACCGGGAACTCTGATACGGCAACATATTCAGGAGTACTCTACAATACTGATTATATAGGCAGGGATTACTCTGGTATAGAGGCGGCTTCAACTTGGGGGATATGGAGGATAGAAGACCATACCCTCAGCTCGTTCTACTTTGGAGGAACGGTATCTTACGACCAAGGTGCCAACTTATATAAAGTCCGGGGGAGTGGAAGTTGAAAAAGACACTTTCTCTTTTTTTAATTTTCGTTCTAGTAGGAGGAGTATCTATCGGCATCTATTATTACAAAAATCCCACCTCAGAGACCAATTCACCAGAAGCTCCCCCAGTGTTACACTGCATTGACCAAACTTTAAACCTCTCGGCGTTTCTGGGGAAGGGGTGGATAGACTACACGATTAAACGGCTGAACCTCGCTAAATGTCCGGATGGTGGATTCACCGAGATTGTTGACACCATCACCCCGGACTTACACTCAACTTATTATTTTGTGGCCACCCTTAGGGCGATCAACGAAACTCCCTTCAACCGAGTCCAAACGATAGTTTGGCTCCATACTCAGGAGGAGAACTTATTTAAAAATGCCTCGAAGGCAAGGTATGGGTTTAGGAATGTATACCATGGAGTCATGACCCTAAAAATGTTGAACTCAACTCCTAGAGACCCGGATAAAATTATAGATTTTGTTCTGAGTGTCAAAAGGAAAAATGGTGCCTTTGTGTATGATGGCCTTGACGTGACAGACCAGGCAATTGAAATACTCTATGTCCTTGGATACAACGTCAGTAGCTTGAATGATACAACTCGATATTACCTAGCGAGATTTAAGAATTTGACTCCACCCTATGGAGGGGATGAGTTGGAGGTTTTAAAGTTTGTTTCGGAGTTTAATAGGTATACAAGAACATTGAAATTAATAGGAGTCAACTATACCTCAACGCAGGAATACAAGGAAGATGTGTCATTCATGAGGAACATATCTAGGAACATTAGTAGCATTTTGATGATAAATCCCCCACTCTTTTTGGTGGCGGATCTGGCCCAAGTATTGAGTGAGAACGGTCTCATGGAGGTTAACATTCCAGAAGCCATTTACACGTATGTCAAATCACATGAACTTCCCGATGGAGGATTTAATTTATTTGGAAAGGACTATGGTGAGTTCCAGGGTACGTATTATGCTGTGAAGGCTATTGTACTAGCGGGGAAAAAGCCTGACAATAAAACAATAAGCTTTGTTCACAGTTGGGAAAGTCCCCTTGGGGGGTTCGCCTTCACCTTCCAGAAGTTTGGGGATCCTATACTGACATATATGGGCGTTTACGTGGCTGAGAAAATAGGGATGGATGTTAACAGAACTATGATCAGGGAGTATTTGGAAAACGCTCTCCATAATCGGTGGCCATACTCTCAAGATGATCCTGAGCCCCTGTATTCTATCTATCTAACATACAGGAGACTTAACCTAACCATGGGGCAAAATGACAGGGAATACCTGAAAAACGAGACAGTTAGGCTAATGGAACTGTATTCTAATAGTCGAGTTGATTCAATCCTATCTGATCCAGGTTGGGTATCACTTATTAGACTTGGAAATGCGCTTGGAGTAACCTTTAGTTCAAAAACTAAGGCGAATCTAATTAACGTTATACTCTCAAAGCGAAATCCTGATGGAACCTTTGGGACATATAAGAATAATACCCCAGTGACTCTATTCCAGACGGTAAATGCCGTTATACTGCTTCACGAACTCGGGTATGATTACAGGGATAACAAAACCGTTCAGTACCTTAATAATCTGATGCATGATGGAGGATGGGGCGGACCCGACTTATACAACACTTACGGGGTAGTACAGGCGCTGGTGTACATGAACTACTGTCCCGAAAAGGTGGATGATATCATAACATTCGTTAGCTCCCTGAAGTACAGATACGGAGGTTTCAGGTTTTATAGAGGGGACACCTCATATGGAGGGCTACAAGAGACGTACTATGCACTGAGGATCCTGGAACTGCTTGGTGCAATCCAGTGACGTGACATACATTTATAAACCGCTCCCCTCTTCTTCCCACTGGTGAGAGACATGGAGGAGTACTTCATCTGTCCTGAGTGCGGTAGCGATGACGTTGAAGTCATCAAAGAGAGGGGACGGGAGCTTACCCTTCGCTGCAACGAGTGCGGCAATGTGTGGATCATAACGCTCCCAAAACTCGTAAAGGTTCCACTCATAGTTAGCAAGCACGAGAGGAGCTTCAAGACTTTCACGGAGCTTCCAGAAGGCGAGGAAATCAAGGTCGGCGACATAGTTGAAACCGAGGACGACGAGGTCAGAATTACCGGCATAGAGCTTGAAGGTGATAAACGGGTGAACAAGGCCAAGATAGGCGAGATTAAAACGCTGTGGGGTGAGAGTTTAACCTATCCGAAGGTCATCAAGGTCTCCATCTACCTGCCGAAGGGAGTAACGCAGGCCTTCAAGGTTAAGGTGCCGCGTGATGAGGAGTTCGTCGTCGGTGAGGTTCTTGAGGTCGGCGGTTATACCTTCAGGGTCGAGAAGATAAAGACGGAAACCAAGATGCTCCACCACGGCAAGGCCAGGGCCGACAAGATAGTCGCCCTGATGGGTCACAGCATTCCACGCGCAAGGGCTAGGAGAAGTCTGGAGATCTATCGTGGCTATGATGAGAACGAGTGAGTTCTCTCAGGTCATTTTCGTTTCCCTGGCTGACCTCTGGGATGACGAGCTTGGCCGCTGCTGATGGCGGCTGTCCCGTTCTGCTTTTTCCCGCCGGCTATCGAAATCCTTTTAAACCATCGCCCAGAATTGAGCACGCAAAACTCGATGAACGATGAAGTTTCGGAGGGATGAAGGATGGCGAAGCCAAGCTACGTCAAGTTTGAAGTTCCGGCAGAGCTTGCTGAGAAGGCCCTTGAGGCTGTCGAGCTTGCTCGCGACACCGGAAGGATAAGGAAGGGCACCAACGAGACCACCAAGGCCGTTGAGAGGGGCCAGGCTAAGCTCGTTATCATTGCAGAGGATGTTGACCCGGAGGAGATCGTTGCCCACCTCCCGCCGCTGTGTGAGGAGAAGGAGATCCCGTACATCTACGTTCCGAGCAAGAAGGAGCTCGGCGCTGCCGCTGGTATTGAGGTTCCAGCTGCTAGCGTCGCCATCATCGAGCCCGGCAAGGGCAGGGAGCTCGTTGAGGAAATCGCTATGAAGGTTAGGGAGCTCATGAAGTGAGCTCCTTTTCCTCCTTTCACTCACGGAAAGGTTTAAGTTCATCTCTGCGAGTGGATTTTTAGATAAGGGGTGTGAGAAATGAGCGACGAAGGATACCCAGCGGAGGTTATTGAGATCGTCGGCAGGACCGGCGTCACCGGTGGCGTTACTCAGGTCAAGGTCAGGGTCCTTGAGGGCCGCGACAAGGGCCGTGTCATCAGGAGGAACATTAAGGGCCCTGTCCGCGTCGGGGACATAGTCATCCTCAGAGAGACTGAGAGGGAAGCTAGGGAGATCAGAGCTAGGAGGTAATCGCGATGCCCAGGTGGAACGTCTGCTCCTATTGCGGAAGGGAGTTCGAGCCGGGAACCGGCAAGATGTTCGTCAGGAACGACGGCAGAGTGCTCTTCTTCTGCTCCAGCAAGTGCGAGAAGTACTACTTCATGGGCAGGAACCCGAGAAAGCTCAAGTGGACCAAGGCCTTCCAGGAGGCCCGCCTCCAGAGGGCCAAGAGGAGGAAGTGATTTCTTTTTTCTTTCGTTCCCTTATTCTGCCACATGTCCTTCTCCAAAAAGCCTTTTAACCGTGCCGTCAACTACTTCTGGTGTTGCCAATGGCGGACAAGAAGATAGAGCGCACCCTGGTTATCCTGAAGCCCGACGCCGTCGTTAGAGGCTTGATGGGCGAAATAATCTCCCGCTTTGAGAAGAGGGGGCTTAAAATCGTCGGAATGAAGATGATATGGATTACACGTGAGCTGGCGGAGAAGCACTACGAGGAGCACAAAGGCAAGCCCTTCTTTGAACCGCTGATTGACTACATAACCAAGGCTCCGAGCGTCGTCATGGTGGTTGAAGGCCGCTATGCCATAAGCGTCGTCAGGAAGATGGCGGGTGCAACCGACCCGAAGGATGCCGAGCCCGGAAGCATAAGGGGCGACTATGGCCTCGACGTTGGCGACGCCATATACAACGTTATCCACGCCAGCGACAGCCCGGAGAGCGCAGAGAGGGAGATAAAGCTCTACTTCAGCGAGGACGAGATATTCGAGTACTGGAAGGCCGCCGACTGGTTCTACCACACCCACGCCAGAGAAAAGAAGGAATACATGGACAAAATGGAGTGACTTCAGACCTTCTTCATTCTCTTTTCCACGTTTGACATCACCGTTACTTCATCGTGTTTCTTGTCGGCCTTTTCCAACGCCACTGCCTTCTTGAGCGTTCTTTCAAGGACATCTTTTCCGAGCTCTTTCGCGACTAACCTCTCTGTCCCTACCCTAACCTGAGTGATGTGGGTCATGTCTATGCCCCACGGAAGGAACCAGAGAAATACTGCCGCCCCAAGCTTCGCGAGGTACCCTCACCCTGACTCACTATCATTGCCGACGCCAGGAAGACCAGAAGGCCGAGGATGATGTGCTTCAGTGGGACACTCCTCTTCTCAATGTAGGCGACTTCAAGTGTCATAGAGAGCGAGAGCCTGAACAGAGATGCCCTGAACCTGTTTCTCCGCCAGATGATCAAAGCCAGACTAAACCCAACGAGCGCCCAAAAGAGTGCCACCAGCAGTTCCGTCAGCATTTTGCCGCTTCTCTGGAATTACCACCCGGACTTTTAATCCTTCCGCCCGAACGAACCCTTTAAAAACTCACGCCGGAGTATCTTCCAGAGGTGAGGGAAATGAAGAGGATTAGACAGCCGATCATAGCGGTTCTCGGTCACGTTGACCATGGAAAAACCACTCTCCTTGACAGGATCAGGCGCACAAACGTCGCCGGCAAAGAGGCCGGCGGAATAACCCAGCACATTGGTGCAACTGAGGTTCCGATTGAGACCGTAAAGAACCTCGCCGGTCCGCTCATCAAACTCTGGAAGGGCGAGATAAAGCTCCCTGGCCTGCTTTTCATCGACACGCCCGGTCACGAGGCCTTCACGAGCCTGCGCGCGAGGGGTGGTAGCCTCGCGGATCTTGCCGTCCTCGTTGTTGATATAAACGAGGGCTTCCAGCCCCAGACTATAGAGAGCATCGAGATCCTCCGGAAGAACAGAACGCCATTCATCGTTGCAGCCAACAAGATAGACAGGATCAAAGGGTGGAAGATCGAGGAGGACGAGCCGTTTCTGGTAAACATCAAGAAGCAGGATCAGAGGGCCCAGCAGGAGCTTGAGACCAAGCTCTGGGAGCTGATAGGCAGGTTTTACGAGATGGGCTTCCAGGCGAACCGCTTTGACCGCGTCCAGAACTTCACCCGCGAGCTGGCGATAGTTCCGATTTCGGCCAAGTACGGCATAGGCGTCCCCGAGCTGCTCGTCCTTATCGCGGGTCTCAGCCAGAAGTACTTGGAGGAGAAGCTCAAGATTGAAGTTGAAGGCCCGGCACGCGGCACAATCCTCGAAGTCAGGGAAGAGATCGGTCTCGGAACTACCATAGACGTCATAATCTATGACGGAACGCTCCACAAAGATGATACAATCGTCGTGGGTGGCAAGGACAAGGCGATAGTGACGAAAATCCGCGCTCTGCTCAAGCCTAAGCCCCTCGACGAGATACGTGACCCGCGCTTCCGCTTTGACCAGGTTGACGAGGTTACAGCCGCTGCGGGTGTCAAGATAGCTGCTCCTGGCCTTGAGGAGGCCCTTGCAGGATCGCCGGTCATCGCCGCCCGCTCTGAGGAAGAGGTAGATAAGGCCAAGCAGGAGATACTCAGCCAGATACAGAGCGTTGTCATAAGCACCGGCAAGGTCGGTGTGATAGTCAAGGCCGATACCCTCGGCTCTCTGGAGGCCCTTAGCAAGGAGCTCCAGGAGAAGAACATCCCAATAAGGAAGGCCGACGTCGGGAACATCAGCAAGACCGACGTCATGGAGGCCCTGAGCGTCAAGGACGAGGATCCAAAGTACGGCGTCGTCCTCGGCTTCAACGTCAAGGTAAACGAGGACGCTGAAGAGGTTGCCAAGGCCAGGGGCGTGCCCATATTCACGGGCAACATCATCTACAAGCTCATTGAGGACTACGAGGCCTGGGTCAAGGGCGAGGAGGAGAAGAAGAAGCGCGAGCTACTCAGCAAGGTCACCTTCCCGGGCGTCATCAGGCTCTATCCTGACGAGCGCTATGTCTTCAGGAGGAGCCATCCTGCGATAGTCGGTATCGAGGTCGTTGAGGGCAGGATAAGGCCCGGCGTCACGCTCATCAAGCAGAACGGCCAGAAGGTCGGCGTTATTAAGTCCATCAAGAACCGCAACGACTTCGTGCAGGAGGCCAAGAAGGGCGAGGCGGTGGCAATAGCCATCGAGGGCGCGATAGTCGGCAGGCACATCCACCCAGGTGAGACGCTCTACGTTGACCTGAGCAAGAACGACGTCATAATCCTTGCGAAGCAGCTCAAGAACGAGCTCGACGAGACTGACATAAAAGCCTTGAAGATGACGGCGAAGGTGAAGGCCCAACAGGATCCGTTCTGGAAGGCGGTTTGACCTCTACTTCTTTTCTAACATTATTACCGCCTCAACATGCGGCGTATGCGGGAACATATCGACCAGAACTGCCTCCTCGACTTGGTAGGCCTTCTTTAAGTGGTTCTCGTAGTCGAGCTTGAACGCCCTGGGATTGCAGGAGACGTAAACGACCCTCTCAACGCCGCTTTTAATCAAAAGCTTCGACGCCTCCTTTAGCCCCTTCCTCGGCGGGTCAACTATTACGGTGTCGTAATCGCCGATTGACGTTTCCTCAGCCCGGCCAACTTTGAAGACGACATCAACCCCATTCAGTTCAGCGTTTTTTCTAGCCATCTCCACCGCGAAGGGATTCAGCTCGACGCCCTCGACGGCAAAGCCCCTCTTCGCCAGCCAGACGCCAAAGGTTCCGACGCCAGAATAGAGGTCAAGAACTCTCTCTCCATCGGCGAAGCCCTCGACGGTCTTCAGCAGGAGAGCTAAGGCGTAGCTGTTGGTCTGGAAGAAACTGTTCGGATGGATGAGATACACCACGTCCTTAATCCTCTCTCGGATGTAAGGTTGGCCAGCTATAAGCCCCGGCTCTCCCTTCGGGTCGTCCCTCTCATCGGCCTTGAAGCTCCAGTAGAGGGAATCCGCGAAAGAGAAGTAGTCCCTAAAGGCCTGCAGGACCTCCCTGGTGGGTTGAACGTGGGCTATAAGGTTCACCATAACCTCTCCCGTGAACTTGCCCTCCTTAATTTGGAGATAGTGAACGTCGCCCCTCTTTTTCCGCAGGTCCCAGGGTCTTAGGCCGCTCTCCTCGAGAAAACCTCTGAGGGCATTCAGATACTCGCGCGCCCTCTTCGAGAAGATTGGACACTCCCTGGAATCCACGACGTCGAGCGGGTTTCCGTACTCCTTGAGGCCGATCCCAGCGGCTGTAACGATGAAGTTGCTCACGTTCCTGAAGCCCCAGATTTTGGGAGAGCCCCTTACATCTGCGCTTATCCCTGTTATCCGCTCGAAGAGTTCCGCTTTAAACCTTAGCTGCTCCTTGTACTTCATTCCCTGCCAGAGGCAGCCGCCGCATTTCCCAAAGTGAGGGCATCTTGGAGTTTGTCTGAGCGGCGAGGGTTCGAGAAGCTTAAAGTCTGTTGCGATTCTCCTTCCGAAGCGCCGTTTAGTTCGCTTCACCAAGACGTAATCGCCTGGGTAGGCGAAGGGGACATGGATAGCTCTGCCATCTATACGAAGGGTGCCCAGGCCCTCCTCGGTAAAGTCTTTGACTGTCTCTTTAATCATGTGGTTTGTTAATTGGAGCAGCTTTAAGAAAGTTTGCCCGATGCTCACGTTCGGTTAGCAAGAAGTAAAGCTACGTGATGATGTTCCACAAGGGAGGAACGATATGGGACTTCGAATTGAAAAAGAAAGTGGAGGATCAGAATTTCTCGCAGTAGAGCTCCGCAAGCCTCTTTATGCCTTCCTCTATCTCCTCTTTGCTCGGCCTTGAGAAGTTTAGCCTTATGGCGTTGCCGCCGCTCTCGTCCGTGTAGAAGGGCTTTCCTGGAACGACAACGACTCCTTTCTTTTCCATTAGCTCGCCCGCAAAGGCCATCCCATCGGCTCCCTCAGGCAGGAAGAGCATTACGAACATCCCTGCTATTGGCCTCGTGAACTCGGCGTCGGGAAGGCTCTCTTCAAGGGCATTCAGCATTGCGTCCCTCTTTTCCTTGTAGCCCGGAAGGCCCTTGTTCAGGTGGTACTCCTCGAAGTAGCCCCTCTTCAGATATTCGAGCGCGATGTACTGGGAAATCGTCGGTGCGCAGAAGTCAACCGGGGACTTCTCCATAAGTACCTTCTTCCCTATTGCACCTCCGGTTATGAGCCACCCGATCCTGAAGCCCGTCCCCATGACCTTGCTGAGCGTTCCGGCCACAATCACCCTGCCATCCCTGTCCATTGCCTTGAGGGGTGTCGCTTTACCTTCGTAGCGCATGAAGTTGTATGCTGCGTCTTCAACGATTAATAGATCGTGCTCGCTTGCTATCTCGAGAAGGGCCTTTCTCCGCTCCTTGCTCATAGTCACGCCCATGGGGTTCTGGCCGGTGGGTATGGTGTAGATGAACTTGACCTTCTCCCCCCTGGCTTCCAGCTCCCTGAGCCTCTCCTCCAGGAGGTCAGTCCTCATGCCGTTTTCGTCCATAGGTATTCCCACGATCTTCGCACCCAGCTGCTCGAAGGCGAGGATGCTGTTGATATAGCTCGGATTCTCGGTTATGACGATGTCGCCCGGGTCTATGAGCACCCTTCCGAGGAGGTCGAGGGCGCCGGTGCCACCTACGGTTATGATGATCTCCCCGGGAGATACTTTATAACCCTCGTACTTCTCAAGGAACTTCGAAAGCTCTTCTCTGAGCTCCGGAATCCCGTTCGCTGGGGTGTACATTACCGAGGCTGGAACGTTTTCGAGAACTTCCTTCGCAAGCTCGCCCAAAACGCTCCTCGGAATGAGGTTAGGGTCGGGGTCGCCTGCTGAGAGGGAAATGAGTTCCCTTCCCTGCGCCCTCAGCTCTGCAGCTTTCTTCATAACGTCAGCAAGGGCAGAGCCTTTAATCCAGTTGGCTCGTCCGGCCAAAAACTTCACGTCCTTCATAGCCATCACCCGATAAGGATATTAGCATTGAGACTTATGTCTAAAGGCATATTTAACGTTTCCAGGTGGTGGAGATGAAGCCAAAGGTCCTCATCACAAGGAAAATTCCTGAGAACGGAATAAAGATGTTGAGGGAGCACTTTGAGGTCGAGGTCTGGGAGGACGAGCACGAGATTTCGAGGGAAGTCCTGCTCGAGAAGGTAAGGGACGTCGATGCTCTCGTTACCATGCTGAGCGAGAGGATTGACGCCGAGGTCTTCGATGCCGCCCCAAGGCTCAAAATCGTTGCCAACTACGCGGTTGGTTATGACAACATAGACATCGAGGAGGCAACTAAGAGGGGAGTCTACATCACCAACACGCCCGACGTTCTTACCAATGCCACCGCAGACATGGCCTGGGTTCTCCTCCTAGCGACAGCACGGCGGCTCATTGAGGCAGACAAATTCGTCCGCTCCGGCGAGTGGAAGAAGCGCGGTGTTGCCTGACACCCGCTGATGTTCCTCGGTTACGACGTCTACGGCAGGACCATAGGAATAGTTGGCTTCGGCAGAATCGGTCAGGCGATAGCGAGGCGCGCTAAGGGCTTCGGGATGAGGATACTTTACAACTCCCGCACGAGGAAGCCAGAAGTTGAGAAGGAGCTCGGCGCTGAGTTCATGCCATTGGACGAGCTCTTAAAGGAGAGCGATTTCGTTGTCCTGGTCGTTCCACTGACCAAGGAGACCTACCACATGATAAACGAGGAGCGTCTGAAGCTGATGAAGCCGACCGCGATACTCGTTAACATAGCGAGGGGAAAGGTCGTCGATACGGAGGCGCTCGTTAAGGCTCTCAGGGAGGGCTGGATCGCTGGAGCTGGGCTGGACGTCTTTGAGGAGGAGCCATATTACCACGAGGAGCTTTTCAGCCTGGATAACGTCGTTCTCGCACCCCATATCGGTAGCGCCACTTACGGCGCGAGGGAAGGGATGGCAGAGCTCGTGGCGAGGAATTTAATAGCCTTCAAGAACGGCGAAGTTCCGCCGACGCTGGTCAATAGAGAAGTTTTAAACGTCAGGAAGCCAGGATTTGAATAAACTTGAGAGGGAATCCCCGGCGATGATGACCCCACCCTTGGCTGACCCATGATGAGCTGGACCCGTGCCTGAGCCTAGAGCATTGCCTTGAAGCGCTTCGCATCGGTGCACATGTTCGAGTTGTTGAAGTACATGAAGCTCTCCTCCCTGTTCCACCCGATAACCCTTTCCCTTATTTTTCCCAGCTCCGCATCCGTGTAGGTGTGGCTGTAGACTATCCTCCCTTTCTCGTAGCGCCCGTGGAGGCGGTAGTAGTTCACATCGCCGTGGTGGAGCGGAATCCTCACGAGAGGGTCTGTGACGTCTATAACGTCGAACTCCCCGACAAACCGTTTAACTCCCTCCTCACTCCAGCCCCTGAGCTCAACGGCTATCTCAAATTCGCCCCTATCGATCATTGAGAAAAACCTCTCGGCGTTCTCAAAGCTCTCCTCGGTTTCCTTGAAGCTTCTTGGAAGCTGGATGAGGATGAACCTTGCTCCGAGTAGCTCAGCTTCCCTCAGGGTTATCCTCCAGAAATGGAGCACCTCACTGTTGGGTCTCAAAAGGCCGACCTCCTTAGACGGCCTCACGTTGCTCCTCCAGGTGGGGCTGTTCGGAGGATGGGTGACTCCCTGAAAGGCCTTCATCGAGAAGATGAACCCTTCCGGCGCTTCCTTCCGCCAGCGTTCTAGGGTCTTCTCTTGGAGAATGCGGTAGAAGGTCTGCTGTATCTCAACCGTGTCAAAGTCCTGAAAGTACCTCTCCCTTGCCTCGCAGAAGCCGCAGGTCCCCACGTGGATCCTAACATCACCGGAGAGAATTTGTCCCGGGAGCATTTAGCCCTTTCGTGAAGGGGAAGTTTGTACGAAAGCCCTAAATAGCGGGAACGCCAATCTCCGACCATGAGCCCTCCCGAGCGAATCCTCCTCGTCACCGGCAAGCTCGCCGAACCGCTTGTTCGAAAGTACGGTAAGGGCTGCGACGTTTTCGTTACGCCCCTGAGCGTAGCGGCTTTCCTGACTCCCGAGATGATAGTTCGCTATCTGAAGAAGGCTAAAATCAAAAGCGAGGACTACGACCTTATTCTCATTCCTGGCCTCGTGAGGGGCTCGGCCCAAGAAATCGAGGAAGAGCTTGGCATTCCCACATTCAAGGGGCCGAGGAACGCGATGGATCTTCCTCAGGTGCTGAAGGCGGTAAGAGAAGGCTTCAATCTGAGCAAAGAGGTTCTGGCGGATGACCTCTTCTCCTTCGATGCTCTAAAGCGCGTTGAGGACATAAGGAACCGGACGAGAAACAAGCGCTACATAGAAGAGGCCCTCAAAAAGCCCTGGAACGTCCTTGTAGGAAACCTGCCCGCGGGGAGGGACTTTCCCACCAGAATCCTCGGCGAGGTCGTCGATGCTCCGAGGCTGGGCGTCGAAGGAACCGTGCAAAAGGCCCTCTACTACCTCCGTGAGGGGGCGGATATAATTGATATCGGTATGATCGCGGGCGAGACGAACCTTGACTTCGTCGAGCTCATTCCCGAAATACGCGAGAGGCTGAGGGAGAACGGTTTCGACGTGCCCATAAGCTTCGACTCGCTTAATACTGCAGAGATAGAGTGGGCCCTTGACCACGCCGACCTCTTCCTGAGCGTGGATGAGAGCAACTTGGAGAGCCTTGTTACCGATAAGCCCGTCGTTCTCATCCCAACCAACCAGGCGAAAGGGTATTTTCCAACGAGACCTGCGAAGAGAGTTGAATTTCTTGAGGGTCTTAAGGCCAGGGCCCTTGATCTGGGTTACAAAACGATAATCCCGGACCTAATCCTGGAGCACGTGCCCCATCTGGCGCGTTCGATAACGGCCTTCCAGCTCTACCGTGAGAGGAACCCGGACGACGTTCTCCTTGCCGGCGTCGGAAACGTCGTC
This sequence comes from Thermococcus sp. GR5, assembly GCF_012027535.1. Classification (NCBI taxonomy): domain Archaea; kingdom Methanobacteriati; phylum Methanobacteriota; class Thermococci; order Thermococcales; family Thermococcaceae; genus Thermococcus; species Thermococcus sp. GR5. Next base: position 90,143 of record NZ_SNUN01000002.1, read on the forward strand.
GAGCTCTACGACGCCGACAGCGTCGGGATGAACGCCCTTCTTGCTGGAATGGCCAAGGAGCTCTCTATAGGCCTTCTCCTAACGACGGAGACAAGCGCCAAGACCAGGGGCTCAGTAAGGGAGCTGAGGAGAGCCCTGGACATGAACCTCTTTGAGATGCCAAAGGACCTCGGCTTTGACCTGCTGATACTCAAAGAGAAGAGGGGCAATGACTGGCGCTTTGAACCTGCTAAAGAAATCGTCGAGGCCGGGGAGAGGCCAGTTGAGCTCGAACCCGTTTACTTCCGCATCTGGCTTGAAGATGGGAAAATATGGGTGAACGCTTACCACGGAACAGAGGCCGTCTTAACCATTGTAGGCGACGAGCCGAACGCGATAATCGACACAATCCTTGAGCGCTTTGAGATAAGCCCGAGGCACGCCTTTTACCTCGGCAGGGAGCTGGAGAAGGCCTACACCGCGCTGAGACTGAGGAGAAGCTATGTCCAGGAGGTCGAACTTTTTAAGGACTTCTACCTTCAGAATAAGGGAAGTGATGAGCGGAGCTCTCCTGAGGGCTCCCGATGATGACTACAGCCAGGGCTGATCCTTAGCCCTCGAAAATCGGTGGCTTCGCCTTCCTGAACTGCTCGTCAAGCTCTGCTCTCCTTGCACTGACCCTTTCCAGGAGTTTCACGACCCTCTCATCGCCAGGATACTTGGCCCTTAGGCTCGTCAGCATGCCTTCGGCAAAGCCCAGTATGGAGACTTCTATGAACTCTTTCCCCTTCTTGCTCTCCAGCCCTTCATTAAGGGCCACGAATGAATCTATCCTTGCTATCAGCTCTTTCTCGCCGAGCTCTTCGCAGAGCTTCTTAAGCTCCTCAATCTCCGGAACGTTCATCTCTCACACCTCCAGCCTGAAAAACTCGATCGTATTTTTCTCTGTTATCCGTTCAACCTCACCAAATTCCAGCCCCTTAAGCTTTGCCACTTCTTCAATGGCCACTCTGACGTAGTAGGGCTTGTTCCTCTGTCCCTTGAATGGGCTCATATATGGTGAATCGGTTTCCACGAGGATATCCTCCAGCTCAAGAGCCTCTACTGTCTTCCTAATCTCCGGGATAAAGACTATCCCGGTGCTTATCCCTATTGGATGATCGTTTTCAGCAATCTCCTTAGCAAGCTCGGGACTCCCCGTGAAGGAGTGGAAATAGGCATTAACACCGTATCTCTGAACCAGCTCAAAGGCTTCCCTTTCGGCATCCCTTGCGTGGATAACCACGGGGAGCTTGAGCTCGACTGCCAGCTCGAGGAAATGCTGGAATATCGCCCTCTGGTTTTCCCTTTGGGCTTCGTTTTCAGCGTAGTGGTAGTCGAGGCCTATCTCGCCCACCGCCACAATTTCGTTCCTGTGCTCCCGGATGAAGTCCTCAACGCGCTTCACCTTTTCCCAGTTGCCCCTGCGTGCTTCGTTCGGATGGTAGCCGAGCGTCGGGAAGAGAAAGCCGAAGTACGGCTTGAGCAGCTCCCAGCTCTTCCAGACGTGGGTTTTTCTGTACTCGGTTATGGAATCAACCACAGCTTTGAGCTCCTTCCTGCACTCTTCTATTACCTGAGGTACTTCCTTCTTGTAGAACTCGAAGTGAGCATGAGCGTCAATCACTCTCTCCCCTCCTATCCTTTCTTGTCTCCCAGATTACCTTCCCATCCTTCTTCACGACCCTCCGAATACGGTGATATGGAATCTGGGCATCCCCGACGAAGAAGTAGCCATGCCCAAGCTCTATCAGCTCGACTGGGATTTTCTTGACGTCGCCGTAGGCACCGCGGTGCTCGATGATGATGTAGTAATCCCGCTCGTCCTCGCGCGGGTCGTACTTGAGCTTGGCGAGGACTTCCTTCACCGAACCCTTCCGCATCAGAGCCACCCCAGGATTTCAGTGAGGTTTCCACGCCAGTCTTTTATCACCCAGCCGTGCCCGGGGAGGCCGAAGCTGACGTCGAACTCTAAAAGTTTCTCCAGTGACTCCTGGAGTTGCCATCCGCTTCCGGTCGGGAGGTCTGTCCTCCCTACGGTGCCTTTGAAGACGGTGTCGCCCGTGAACATCAGCTTTTCCTCCGGTTCATAGAGACATGAGCTCCCGGCGGTGTGGCCTGGCGTGTGAATAAGCTCCAGCTTAAGCGAGCCGATTCTAAGTGTGTCCCCGCCCTTCAGCTTTATATCGACGGAATGCGCCTCAAAAAGCCGTCCATACGAGTACGCGAGTATGATATAGTCGTCGCCCTTTTCAAGGGCTCTCGCAGTGACATCATGGGCCGCGAAGAGAACCTCCATTCCCTTGTTCTCAAAATAGTGCTTCAGGATGAGATTGCCCCCGACGTGGTCAAAGTGTTCGTGAGTGTTGAAGATTATAACTCGCTTGATCCTCTGGAGATAGCCTTCCTTTTCCCAGATTTCTGTGTAAACGTGCCAGTTCACGCCGGTTCCGGTGTCAATGACCAGAGCCTCCTCTCCGTCGCGGAGCAGGTAAACGTTAGAATCCCAGCTAATCCCGCGGAGCATGACTGTATATGGTGGAATCTCTATGGGAATTATGTTTCTCGGAAATTCTTCCAGCATGACTTTCCCTCCAAAAGGGCTCCAGGGGGGACCGCGTCCTCATCCGAGGGAGCGAGTCTCGTCAGGAGGGATGAATCTCTTCATCGCCCCTTCAATCTACGCGGGGGAGGTTTATAAACCCAACCACAGAGCTTTATTAGGTGACCCAAATGAAAACTGAGAGAGCAAAGGAAATCCTTCTTAACCTCCTCAAAATTCCGTCCCCCTCAGGGAGCGAGGATCGTATAGCCCTTCACATCATGGAGTTCCTCCACAAGCTGGACTACGACGTCCACATTGAGAGTGACGGCGAGATAATCGACCTCGTCGTCAATCCCGACGCTGAGCTCTTCTACGAGGTCCATATGGACACGATACCGATGAGGGCCGAGCCCTTTGTAAGGGGTAACATCGTTTACGGAACCGGCGCGAGCGACATAAAGGGCGGCATAGCTGCGATTCTGCTTATGCTCGAAGAACTTAAGAAAGAAGGTAAGGATCTCAACGTCGGCATTGTCTTCGTCAGCGACGAAGAGCACGGCGGAAGAGGCTCGGCACTCTTTATGGAGCGGTACAGGCCCAAGATGGCCGTTGTGCTTGAGCCCACTGATCTAGAGGTCCACATAGCCCACGCAGGCAACATAGAGGTCTACTTTGAGGTCGACGGCAAGGAGGCCCACGGAGCCTGCCCTGAGAGTGGAATCAACGCCATAGATCAGACCTTCAAGATGCTTGAGGAGCTCAAGAAGCTCGAACCTTTCAACGCGAAGGGCAAGTATTTCGACGCCCACATCGGCCTTCAGGAGCTAGTCTGCGACAACCCATACTACCTTATCCCTGCCCTCTGCCGTGGTCGTGTGGAGGCTCGCCTTCTGCCAGATCAGGAAGTCGAGGACATCCTTGACCTTATGGAGCCAATATTTGAGGAGTACACCCTCAAGTACGAGTACACGGAGATATGGGACGGTTACGAGCTTGAACCCGATGAGGAGATAGTCGTTCTCGCTAAAAAGGCTATGGAAGCAACAGAGATAGACGAGTTCGGTGGTATGAGAAGCTGGACAGACGCGATAAACTTCGTGTACAACGGAACGAGAACGATAGTCTTCGGCCCAGGCAACCTCGACATCTCACACACAAAGAACGAGCACATCGATGTGAGGGACGTGGTTACAGCAAGTGAGTTTTTGAAGGCCTTGAATGAGATTTTTGGAAAGAGCTGAGGTTCTCCCTTCTTTTTACTTTCCCTTCGTATTATGGCCTTTATATAACTGGTCCACCAACAGATAATTTGTGGAACCCATTATTCCTCAGACTTCTTCTCTTCTTCCTTCTTTGCATCCACCCAGAAGCGCCTCGTCCTTATGAACTGCCTCTCGCGCTCCATCAGGGCGACCAGTAAGGCCTCTCCCCGGTACTGGCTCAACAGCCTCGCCGCAGTGTCCGGGCCTGTTCCGTAGCTCGCCAGGGCAAGAACCGCGTCGAAGCCGTAGGAATCAATCAGATCAGCGGCCTTCAGGAGCTTCCTGTAAGCCCTTTCCTCTTTCTTTTCGAGCCTCTCGCCGTACCTGACCTTTTTGAGAACGGGCATGAATTCCTCCGCGTCAATCGGATGGGCAACTGCCAGCATCCTCGAGCCGCACTTTGGGCACTCCCAGTGCTTGATTCTTTCCCCCAGGCGTGAAACTCTTGTTTTTGAGCTCCAGCCGCAGTTGGTGCACACAAGAACGACCCCGTGGTCGAGTATCCGGCTCTTGAAAAGCTCAAGTATCTCGTCCCTCTCGAGCTCTCCGCCGATTAAGAACTCCCCTCCAACGCTCACGTTGAGCCTCGCGAGGGTCGAAGGTTCTTTCCTCAGCTCCGTTTTAACGCGCAGACTTCCGGCCTTGAGCATGCTCAGAACGAGCTTCCCCTTCTCGACGTCGACTTTGTCGTGGTAGAGCTCGTTCAGGGTTTCCCTCTCGATTACCGTCCCCTCGAAGAGCCTCTCGATTCTTCTGATCTTCGCGTTCCTCCTCAAAGCCCCGAAGCGCTTGGCAACGTTGAGCATCCTCCAGCGGTAGGCGTGCGAATCCCTTAAGACCCTAGCCACTATAAAGGGCAGCGCCTCTGGATCCTGGTAGAGGTAACCCTTCACCTCACTCGGATTCAGCTGGAAGGGCGTCTTTATCACTATCGCGTGGGCCTGGCTCCTGACCGAGAAGACCTTTCCGTACCGCATCATGAGGAAGGAGTGCACCAGTCTTCCAAGGGCTTCGTTGGTCCTGTTCCCGAAGTCCGCGTGAATTATCAGGGCCTTGGGCGTGCTCTCTATCACGATATCCCTGTCGGTTGAGAATGGCCCATCCTTTATCTCCTCAAAAGCCCGTCTGAGCTCCTCCTCGCTGAAGTCCACGCCTTCCAGAAGCTCTAAAGCCCGTTTGAAGTCAAAGGCCAACTCCCTCTTGAGCCTCCCAACATCGAGCGCAACGCCAAAAGGAACGGGAATCATCTCGCCCTCCCAGCTAGGTATCGCGCTTTCCAAGCTTTTGCTCTCGCGCACCTTCAAAAGCCTGGCCTCTTCGTCGATTTTCAGGAGAATCCAGCTCCTCCCGTTCATCACGAACTCCATTCCTTCCTCCAGGTCCATAACGAAGCTCTCGTCGAGCCGTCCGATTATGTGTCCGCTCCCTGAGTCGAAAACACGCCAGGAAACCTCGTCCGGGATCGTCGAGAGGTTCTCGTAGTAGTACTGGAAAGCCCCGCGGCGGAGATAGAGGAGATTCTTTTCTTTGTCGTAGCCAATTAGACGAGCGTCCTCTAGGATTCCCAAAACATCGAGATATTCCTCCCATTTAAGCTCCCTGTAAACGTAAGCTCGCCTCGCTATCTCGTAGGGTCTCTCCCTCGGCATGCGTTTGTACTCGATAAGAAGCCCAACGAGGAAATGGGCCAAAACATCGAGGCCGCCAATCGGCTCTACGGCCTCAAACCTTCCCTCCAGCGCGCGCCTGGCTATGATTAGACTCTGAAGGTAGTCCTCGACGTTGGAGGTGATGACGTATCCCTCGCTGACCTCGCCAATCCTGTGTTTCGCCCTCCCAACACGCTGAACCAGGCGGTTCACCTGTCTCGGGCTCATGTACTGAATGACAACGTCCACGTTGCCTATGTCAATTCCCAGCTCCATCGAGGACGTGCAGATTAGAGCCTTGATTTTGCCCTCCTTCAAGGCCCTTTCCGCTTTTATACGGGCCTCCTTCGAGAGGCTCCCATGGTGGACTTCAACTGGCTTGCCCCAGGCCTTCAGACGGTGGGCCAGAATCTCGGCGAACTGCCTCGTGTTGGTGAATATCAGCGCCTTTCCGTGCTCTTCGACTATTTCCCAAAGCGTTCTGAGACGGGCGGCCACATCGGGGGCCAGACTCAGCTCCTCCGCGAGCTTGAAGTCCTTCTCCTCCGGCCTCGGATAGAGCACGTGGAAGCGGTACGCTTTTCTCCAGCTGGGCTTGACTATCGTTTCCGCCCCAAGCCACTCCCTCACCTCGTCCTCGTTGCCGACCGTTGCGGTCATTCCGATGCGTTTGAAGTCCGCTATCTCCGCCAGCCTCTCAAGGTTCAGCAGGAGCTGTGCCCCACGCTTGTTGTCGACCAGCTCGGCTATCTCGTCAACAATGACGAACTTGACGTTCTCCAGAGCTTTTCGGAGTGATTTTACCGTTAGAATAACGCCAAGAGTCTCGGGGGTAATGATGAGCATCTGAGGTGGATTCTTCGTCTGTTTGGCCTTTTTGTAGGCAGAAGTGTCCCCGTGCCTCACCTCGACGCTTATTCCAAGCCTCTCTCCCCACCACTCCAGGCGCTCGAGCAGGTCCCTGTTGAGGGCCTTTAGGGGAGCGATGTAGAGGGCGGAGATTGGCTTGAGGCCTTCCTCAAGGATGGCGTTAAAGACGGGCAAAACGGCCGCCTCGGTCTTCCCCGAGCCAGTGGGAGCGATGATTAAAACGCTCTTCCCGGAGCTAACCTCACGAAAAGCTTTCATCTGAAGCTCGTTGAGCTTTCCAAAGCGTTCCCTGATGGTCTTCTTGAGGAGAAGGTGCATGGTGAAAGAAGGTAGGGGAGGTTTATAAATCACTCCCCGTAGAAGGCTTTTAGATACAGCTCCCTTATCTCCTCGGACTTGGGCTCCACCGGGTTGAAGTAAACCAGGCCATCGCGGTAGGCCTTCTCCGCCATCTCCTCGACCCTGCTCACGAAAGTTTCTTCGTCAACCAGCTCGCTCAGCTTCGGAACGCCGAGCATCTCGTTTAGCTCCTTAACGACTTCCACTAAATCTTTGGCACTCGAGAAGCCCAGCTCCCTCGCTATCTCCGCGTAGCGCTTCCTCGCGTAGTCGTTCCTCATGTTGAACTCCATGACGTACGGCAGGAATATTGCATTGAGCAGGCCGTGCGGACCTATCCAAGCAGCTTTGTGACTCATAGCATGGCAGAGGCCGAGGCGAGCGTTGAGGAATGCTATGCCGGCCATAGTGGCCGCGTAATGAACTTTTGCCCTCGCGTCCTCGTCGCCCTTAACCGACAGGGGCAGCCACTTGTAGACAGTCTTTATCGCCTTTATAGCCATCGCGTCGCTGAATGGGTTTGCGACCTTCGTTGTGTAGGCCTCTATCCCGTGAACGAGTACGTCTAACCCGGAGTTTCTCGCAACCTCGGCCGGCATTGTTCTTGGCAGCCTCGGGTCGAGAATAGCTATATCCGGCGCTATTTCGGGAGTGACGATGTTGTACTTCACGTCACCCTTCTTGAGGACGCTCGCTGCAGAGACTTCGCTTCCAGCGCCGCTTGTTGAGGGTATCGCTATCAGTGGAGTTTTAAGCTTAGGGACCGGCTTCGGTTTGGAGAAGCGGTCGATGAAGGCTATCTCCTCGAACTCGACTTCTGGAGCATCATAGAAGACCTTCAGCGCCTTGGTAGTGTCTATGACGCTTCCGCCGCCCAACGCCACCAGAAGATCCGGGTTAAACTCCCTGACCTTTGGCAGGAACTCCTCTATGACTTCCACACTTGGCTCTGCCGGAAGGCCGGCTATCGAGAAGACCTCGGCTCCGGCTTCCTTTACATAGTCCTCGGCCTCCTTCAGGAAGCCATGCCTCTTCATCGAACGGGATGAGAGAATCAGAACGCGTTCATAACCCTTCACCGCTTTGGAGAGGTGGCTCAGGCTCCCCTCCCCTTCGACTATCTTCGTCTTTACCCAGAACATGGACACCACCGTGATTCCCTATGCTCAAGTGCTTTTAACGTTCTCGCTTCTTAAACATGGATTGAATTAGTTGCAGGCATTTTATTTCCTGAACTTCCGGTTTTTAACCTTTGGATTGGGAAACGCTTTAATCTTCGCGCTCTTTTTCCCCATCGATGCTCGTGAGAGGTAAGATCGTCGGAAAGAACTACAGCGCTCCCTTCGTGGTGCGCAAAGACAAGGGCGGTGTTAGCGTCACGGTAGAGCTTGGAGATGAGGACTTTACTTATTCAATCGACTGCCCCTGCCTCGAGCCGCTGGAGTTCCTCGGCCTTCTGCTGCCGTCCCTTGAAGAAGAGCTCGGGGAGATTCAGGGAGTCTTCGTGGAGGAAGTAAAAGAGGAGAAGAGTCACTCCCGCTTGAAGAGCCTCTTGAGGTTTCTCTCGAAGGGCGGATAAACGACTCCTCTGTCTGTGATTATGCCCGTCAGATACTTGTGCGGTGTCACGTCGAAGGCAGGGTTGTAGACATCGACATCTGGGGCAATCCTGCAGCCACCGCAGGTGAGAACCTCCTCCTTGCTGCGCTCCTCTATTGGTATCTCCTTTCCACTCTTGAGGCTCATGTCTATGGTCGAGAGCGGCGCGACGGTGAAGAAAGGAATTCCATGCTCTTTGGCAAGAACCGCCAGAGTATAGGTCCCTATCTTGTTGGCGAAGTCGCCGTTTGCCACTATCCTGTCCGCACCGACTATAATCGCGTCAACCTTTCCCTGCTGCATCACGAAGCCAGCCATGTTGTCACTTATAAGCTTGAGTGGAATTCCGTCGTAGTGGTACTCCCATGCTGAGAGCCTTGCGCCCTGAAGGACCGGCCTCGTCTCGTCCACCCAGAGGAGCTTTAGAGTACCCTCCTTGTTCATGACCCTGAGAACTGCTCCAACCGTTCCGAGGTGGACGGTCGCCAAGCTGCCAGCGTTGCAGTGGGTCAATACGTTTCCTTCCGGCAAAGCCTCGGCACCGTAATGACCCATCCTGAGGTTTGCTTCCACGTCTTCGTCCGCTATCTTTTGCGCCTCTTCAACTATGAGGTGCTTTATCTCGTCGAGTGAATCCTCTCTGTGCTCCTCAACCAGCTTTTTAACCCTGTTGAGGGCCCAGAAGAGGTTTACGGCTGTTGGCCTTGTGTTCTTGAGCTTATCGTAGGCGGCGTAAAAGCCGTCCATGAACTCATCTTTAGTCTTTGCCTTTGTCGTCTCAGCGTAGAGGGCCAGGCCAAAGGCTGCGGCCGCCCCTATCGCCGGCGCCCCGCGCACCTGCATCGTAACTATCGCCCTCGCAACCTCATCAACCGTCGTTAGCTCGATGACCTTAAACTCCCTTGGAAGAAGACGCTGGTCTATGAGCTTAACCTTTCCGCTCTCGTAGATAACGCTCCTCGGTAGCCTCGTGAGCTCTTCCGGTTTATACTTCAGCTCCATCACGACCACCCTAAAGGGTTTAAGGAGGAAGCTTAAAACTCGTTCGGTGGTGACAATGAGGATATTCATAACCGGCCCGGCAGGAGTTGGGAAGACAACGCTTGTGAGCAGAGTTGCTAGGGAAGTCGACCGCTGGGGCTACATCGTCGGCGGCATGATAACTCAGGAGGTTCGCCAGCGTGGGAGGAGGATGGGATTTAAAATCACTGCCCTCGACACGGGCGAGGAGGGAACTCTCGCGTGGATAGGCAACGGAAGGCCGAGGATAGGAAAATACGTAGTCCATGTTGACGAGCTCAATCGCGTTGGCGTTTCCGCGATAAGGAGAGCTTTAATTGAGGCCGACCTAATCGTCATAGATGAAATCGGCCCGATGGAGTACATGAGCGACGAGTTTGTAAGGGTTGTTGGAGAAGCCCTGAGGTCAGAAAAGCCTCTTCTGGCGGTTGTTCACAGACGCTTTGTGGACAAGTTCAGGCCGCTTGGAAAACTCTACACACTGAGCGTCGAGAACAGAAACAGAGTCTTCACTGGGGTAATGGATGAAGTTATGAAAGAGCTAAGGGGCGGTTAAAGGTTCAAGGAGTCCTTGCAGCTCTCGCAGATCCACTTCTCGCCGCCCTCAATGTAGACTTTGTAGAGCGAACCGTACTGACCACAGAGCTCGCAGATTCCATAGACGTCCGCCTCTGGCTCGGGTTCCTCCTCAGCGGCTTCATCGGCTTCGGTAGCGTATGTATTGAGCGCCGCGAGAAGGTCCGCAGCAGTTACGAACCCTATCGGCTTTCCAAGGCGGGTAACAAGGAGCCTCCTTATGCCCTTGTCCATCATCCTGTCGATGGCGTCCTGTACCTCGTAGTCATCCTCTATCGTTACAGGGTTCTTGGTCATTACCTCCTCGACTTTAACGTCTTTGGGATCCCTACCTTTTGCCACGACCTTGTCGAGTATGTCCCTGTCGGTTATTATTCCAACGATTTCGTCGTCCTTGACGACGACAGCGCTTCCGACCTTGTTTCTTGAGAGAATTCTGGCGATTCTGTGGACTGTGTCGTCTGGTTTGACTATGACTGCCTTCCTTTTAACCACTTGTCCCACGGCGATTCTCGGTGCCATTTTACCACCTCGCTAACGGGGGTTAGAGGGGAAACTTAAAAACCTTTCCTCAGCGCCTGCGCTCCAAAAGATACGAAACGAGGAGAAACGTTAAGATGAACGCCGCAAGAGATAACATCACTGGAAGGGCCGAAGCAGAAGTCTGCATTAATGGTGTGGTAGTTATTCCCTGCGTGGTGTTGGCTGTGAGCACGGTTATTTCCCTGCCCGCTTCCATCACAGTAAAGTTCCCCGATTGAGTCGTATTGCTATAAGTGGGTATGTCCTTTGGACTCAGCAAATCCGTCGAGGCCTTGTAGACGCCGGCCGCCATAATTCCCGCGATGGTCAAACTTATCACGTGAAGCTTCTCAAAGCCGGGCACGGCCTTCTTCTTAACTTTGGCCACGTTCTTCCTGGGAACAAGCAGAATAGGTCTGTCTGAGGCACTGTACAGCTTTACCTCCTGCAAACGCTTGCCGTACTTTTTGCCAGCGACCTCAACGAGTCCCACCTTGAGCATCTTGTCGATATGGTACGAGACCGTTGAGATGGGAAGGTTCAGCTCCCTCGCTATCTCGCTCATTGAAAGGGCTCTATCTTCCAGCAGGTGCAGGATGGCTATAGCTTTATCGTTCATTAGAATCTGAGCGAGCTCTTTCGCTCTCTCATCGTGTATATCTATGGTCTCGTAGTCCAAAGGAGCCACCTACGGAGAATACTGTGAGCAGATATTAAAGCTTTTCACAGCTTCAAACTGAGTTGAAGTCAATCTAGAAACGCACGATAGTAAAAGGAAAGGAAGTCAAATTCACGGCTTCTCAAGGATGATCTCGATGGTCGAGGTGTTGGCAGTCCTGCCGTCGGCAGTCGGGAGCTCCTCGGTACCGATCTTGATCTCCTTGACCCTGACCTCTGGGAGGAACCTGTTCCTGACGATCTCGGCGACGTCAACGGCCCTGCTGATGGCCCTACCGCGAGCCTTGACGCTGACCTCCTTAGCGCCCTCGTTGAACTGGGTTATCACGGCGAGGACGTAGTTCATAACCGGCTTCTTTCCAATGTAGACAACATGCTCCTCTGCCATCTTTGGCACCTCCAGGAATTTTGTCGTTAGCATCTCGAGGGATTTCGGTTAAATACTTTTCGGTCTTTCCTGACGTTATTGGACAGTCCTATGGCTTTAATGAATTTATCGAATGTCCATCTCTGCTCCTGCATGTTTCTGTTAAAGTAAAATGTTTTAAGCCGTAGGGATTGCCATAGACCTGGTGATAGAATGGCCGTTCATCCGATTGATTATCGCTACGGTAGCGAGGAGATGAGGAGAATTTGGGATGAGGAGAACAAGCTTCAGAAGCTACTCGATGTTGAGGCTGCCTTGGCTAGGGCTCACGCCAAGCTCGGCAACATCCCCGAAGAGAGCGCCCGCGTTATTTCCGAGAGAGCTAACACCAAGTGGGTTAAGCTCGAACGCGTTAAGGAGATAGAGAACGAGATACACCATGACATAATGGCCGTCGTTAAGGCCCTGAGTGAGGTCTGCGGCGAACACGGCAAATACGTTCATCTAGGTGCGACCTCAAACGACATCATCGACACGGCTAACGCTCTTCTCATCAAGGAGTCCCTTGCGATAATCGAGAAGGATCTTAGGGAGCTCCGCTCAATTCTCAAGAAGCTCGCGGAGGAGCACAAGTACACGGTCTGTGTCGGGAGAACCCACGGGCAACATGCTGTTCCTACAACATACGGCATGAAGTTTGCCCTCTGGCTCGATGAGATACAGAGACACATAGACAGGATAGAGGAGCTGAAGGAAAGGGTTTTGGTTGGCCAGATGAGCGGTGCAGTTGGAACGATGGCGTCTTTCGGCGATAAGGGCCTCGAAATTCAGCGTCTCGTCATGGAGGATCTCGGTCTCAGGCCTGCCAGAATAAGCAGCCAGGTAATCCAGCGCGACGTTTACGCGGAACTAATGATGGTTCTCGCGCTTATAGCTTCCACTCTCGACAAGATAGCCCTCGAAATCAGAAACCTCCAGAGAACTGAAATTCTTGAAGTGAGCGAGCCCTTCGGAAAGAAGCAGGTGGGCTCCTCGACAATGCCCCACAAGAGGAACCCCATACGGAGCGAGAAGGTGAGTGGCTTGGCGAGGGTTCTCTACTCCAATGTCATTCCTGCACTGCTCAACAACCCCCTATGGCACGAGAGGGATCTGACTAACTCCTCTGTCGAGCGCGTTATTCTTCCTGAGAGCTTTGTCCTACTTGACGAGATGCTCAAGAGCATGAAGAAGGTTCTCTCGGGGCTTGAATTCTTTCCGGAGAACATTAAGAGGAACCTCTACATGACCCACAACCTCATAATGGCCGAGCCGCTTATGCTCGAGCTTACTGAGAGGGGCATGGGAAGGCAGGAGGCGCATGAATTGGTGAGAGGACTGGCAATGAAGGCGTTCTACGAGAAGAGGGACCTCATGGAGATCGCGAAGGAGAGTGAGGAAGTCAGAAAGTTCCTCAGTGAGGAAGACTTTGAGAGCCTGAAGCCGGAGAACTATATTGGCATCGCGCCTCAGATAGTTGATAACGTAATTGCTTATATAGGGGAGAAAGAGCGAAAAGAAGGGATGTAAGGCTTTAATTTATTGTCTCTTATTCTCTACATCGTTTTTGTTGTTTTGTCCACTTCGTCGAATTTATCTCTCAAATTTTTGGGCGAATTGCTACGTTTAATTATAGTGATTTTTATGCTTTTTATTTAAGTGTTATTTATGTAAAAGTTTAATATAAATTAGATACTTGTTTATATACCTCAAAAATTACTCTTTAAAGTATTAAAAAATTCAAATTTTTAACTTTTTCTTAGCGTAATTTTCACAATGATTTTTAGTGTGGCAAGATGTTTGACTGGCGTATGCCGACGAATGAAGTTACCCCCACCAATGTTTTTGAGTCTAGTTCACCAATAGTCTCTATCGACTGGAATTGATACCACCTTTAATTGTAATCATTTTTTGGTCTGTAGAAGCCCGATCTTATCGATAAAAATCCCTGATTCAGAAAGGATGTCCATGGTTACACCATCATTCCCAATTGGGAGGGATAGTCTGGCCAAGGGGATTGTCTATGGATATTTATTTGTTCTATTATCTTTCCTAAGTACATCGTGATCATTTTATTTGCAGCTTATGGCAGCTGTAACTTTGTTTCGGAGCAAAGCTGGGGGTGCAAATTGGAGAGTTTTGTATCCCTCCAATGCCTTATACTCACGGCAGATGATTACCACTTCAACCTGTCTTGGCATTTGTGTATTCGGTCTCCTCTATCTTCCCTGAATAACTGCTGTTTCAGACAGCATAGGTGCCTTTAACTAAACAAAAGCTTTGGGCATGTAGGAGCCTTCCTATACAGTGCACTCATCGGCGATCTATTTCTGTCTCATGTTAATGATCAAACATGTTCGTGAATTTTAGATATAAGGCACATTATATGACAATTATGTATAGTGGTAAAATCAACAAAGTTTAAAAAGACCGGAACATTATTGGTCATGGGGAGGGATATGTGTGGAGCATATAATTTGACCAAACATGAAAGTCTCTATCTGAACCTTACCCCTTGGGCAGAAGATGATATCTTGGAACCCTTTCGATGGTACTACTCAAAACAGCCTAGGATTAGGGGCTTAAATCCAAGAACTACTGCCATCTTACTAACACGGGCAGAGACAGGAGCTGACACATACACAACGGCAATATACTTAAATCACATTCTGAAGGCAAAGCTAACAAGTCTTCAGTCCATAGCATCATGGAAACGTCAAATAACAGCAGAGTACATAGTTAACACTGTAAGAAAAACGCCCAAATCACTAACGCATGAGGGTATTTTGGATGTAATAAAATCTGGAGTGGAGAATGCGGTCAATAAACTTAGCGAGATTTCGATTGATAACATGAAATCAAAAGTGCCTCACTGGTTGATAAAAACACACATTTCTAAGGCACTTTCTGAGCATACTATAAGCCTGATAGAATGGACGTCAGACAACAGTCGATATGATATTTATCTACCGCTAGAGAATGTAACGGTTGAGGTAAAATATGTTTGGGGATACACTATAAATTACCGTGAGTATACCAAGAAAAACAAAGATATCTATGTCATTGTGGGTGAAAATGTCTCACAGGAAAAACTCAAAAGAATAAGCGAAACTAAAGGTATTAACTACATTTTGTACCGTACAGATTACGGTAGGTTCTTCTCAAATCATGAGGATATAGGTGAGTGACATGGTAAGAGATGGAACTACAGAGTATGCCTGTATTGGACCTCTTGCGAGGGAAATAATTATGACAAAACTCCAGCAAGCCGTTCTCCATCGAAATACGGTCCAACCGTTTTTCAGAGAAAACCAGAAGAATGGATACCTCGAACTGGTGATCCCTACTAACTGCCTCTCTCCTCTGGAGAAATACGTTTTGGAAGGGGCGGGTTATCCAAAAAAACCTGTGAGGGTGGGGGATGGCATCATTAGGGCATTTATATTAAATGTCCGCTACATTGAACAGAACGATCCGGAGCTGTCGAAGGAAATAATTAATATCTATAACAAACGTCTGGAGGAAAGCTGCGTTGGTCCGTGCTACAAGTATGGGGATAACTATCTTTAATTGTAACCTAATATTTGGTTCAAGATAGCCGTCTACCCGGCGCTGATTGTGGATTTTGCGAGGTGTTGAGGTCGCTGTGCACATCCTCCTGCCAATGTTCTGAATATGTTCTTTTTGTCTAATAATTTCTTTCTGGAGTGGTAGACTTTTTGAAATTTTCACTATTTTAAAAAGTGACATTTTTCTTTTAAATTATTGTACTAAACTATATTCTAAAATTAGACAAAAAAATTTAATCTTTAAAATAATTTAATCAAAACTTTATAAATTTGTTTAATTTTATATATTTCAAAAAGTAAAAATCTGCTGAAAAATTTGAGAGATCACCCGACACAAAAATTAGGTTCCACTAAAAGGCAAAACAAGCATAAAACACCTCCAATAATATGATACTCCAATAAAAGAAGGTTTTTCATCGAACAAACAGTTTATGGACCTTCTTCAGCAATGTCCTTTGGGACCTCGTTGCCCTGAGGGAGGATTATCAGCTCTCTGCCCTCAACCAGCATCTGAGCAACTTTCTTTCTGGCCGAGCTCAGGGCTCTCCAGACTGTTCCTCTTGAAACACCCATTCGCTTTCCGGCCTCCTCCTGGGTCAGCCCCTCAAAATCAACCAGCCTCAGGGCTTCAAACTCCTCATAAGTCATGAAAATCGGTGGCTTGGGCTGTCCAAGGGGCGGCAGTGCAGGATAGAAATGTCTAACCTGAGGGATGAAGCCTATCATCCTCATCTTTCTTCTTCTGCCCCGCCCTTTTCCCCAACCGCGTCCCATTCCCATTGGCATGATTATCAATGGCCTTAATGTAGCCCTGGTTTATAGGTTTTCCTATCCCAAAGCTACTCTCAGTAATTGTTATAACCAATTTGCTCTACTCGGAAGTGGTGAGAAAAATGGGATTTCGTTTAACTGAGAGAAAGATCGGCTGGCACAAGGACTTCGATAGCTCGCACTTCCTTGTTCTTCCATATGAAAGCAAGTGCCTTAGAATTCACGGTCACACCTACAACGTTGACGTGGAGATATGGGGCGATGTCAATGAAAGCGGTATGATATTCGACTTCAACCACCTCAGCAATCTCATTAAGCTCCTGGACCACAGGATTCTCGTGAGCGAGGAGTGGGTTGTAGAAAGAAAAAACGGCCTGATAATCATCGAAAAGAACGGCAAGCGTCTGGAGCTCCCCGAGAATGAAGCGGTCGTCCTTGACAAGCCCAACGTTACTGCGGAATACATAGCCGAGTGGTTCGCGGAGAGGATAGCTGAAAAAGCCGGGGACAACGTGAGAAAGATAAAAGTGAAAATCTGGGAAGACCCGAGAAGCTACGCAGAAGTAACGCTGGAGCGTTAACAGGGATTCTTTCTTTTCTTCTCCGGCACAGGTGTCTCGATACTGCATTTTTCCCTCAGGTCTCTGAGGTGTTTTGCCGCCGTTGCTGCCAGCTCCTGGAAATACTCCTCCGGAAACGTTTCCTTTGCTTCGAGCGTTAGGCTGTGAATCAGCGTGAGGTACGCGTTGGCCATGTCACAGTCTTCAGATTCTGCTATGTGTGGCATCATGTCCACCAAGTAACCTAGGAAGTTGTGAAAGAGGTTGAGCCAGTCTCTCTCATAACCGTTCTCAATCAGCCAGCCCTTTAGGGTTATGAAGATTTTCACTGACGGAATGATTACCCCCTGTTCACCGTACCTGCGGTACCTTATGAGCAGATACTGGAGGAGCGATATAATGAATCTTCCAACTACTGCTCTCTCGCCACCGTTTTCTTCAACGAACCTCTGGAACTCCAGTAGGCCCTTGCCATCGCTTTTTTCAAACTTGGTGAGAAGTGGAGTGTAGGGAGTGGCGTACTGAGAGAAATCAACATCCTTTAACTCAGGAATCTCGGGGAATATTTTTACGACAGCTTCTTTGATGTTCATTCTCTCACCCAAACTATTAAATCCTGCTTGTCTTATTAGTTTTGGGGGTGATAGTTATGAGATTCTCAAGGGGGAGGAATTTTCT
This sequence comes from Thermococcus sp. GR5, assembly GCF_012027535.1. NCBI lineage: Archaea > Methanobacteriati > Methanobacteriota > Thermococci > Thermococcales > Thermococcaceae > Thermococcus > Thermococcus sp. GR5. The sequence continues at coordinate 107,205 of NZ_SNUN01000002.1, forward strand.
GTTCAGGGTTCCTGAGGGCAAGGAACTGCTGAGCTTCATCAACGAATTTGCGAGAAAAAACAACGTTTTAATTGGAACGGTGAGTGCCATTGGAAGTCTTAGGAATCCCAAAATAGGCTACTTTGTGGAAGAGGAAGGGCAGTACAAAGTCATTGAGCTGAAAGGAATCTACGAGCTCGTTTCACTCTCTGGGAACATAAGCCTTAAGGATGGTGAGCCCTTCGCTCACATCCACGTCGCACTCGGCGATTCGGAGGGGAGGCTCTGGGGCGGTCATCTTGTTGAAGGGGAAGTCTTTGTCGCGGAGGTTTACATCCAAGAGCTCCTCGGCGAGCCGCTTGAAAGGAAGCCTCAGGAGAGTGGGCTGGCACTGTGGGACGAAGAGTCTTAATTTTTACTCTGCTTTTCTGTTTTGTAGAATTTTGCCCATAGCACTGTGTAGTGCCAGATTATAATCCCAAAAATTCCGATGAACTCTGCGATGGCCACACCTTCGAAATTCCCGAGGGCCCATCTCGCCAGAATCCACGCGACCACAAAGACGGTAACTGTAAAAATTCCGATATCCCCTCTTCCCTCAAGCCAGAGGCCGAGGCCGGCTATCAGAAGTCCTATGCTACCTGTTATGAAGAAACCCCAGCTGACGTAGTAGTGCGGATCTGCTCCCTCGGGAAAGAGGCCGATTCCAGCCAGAAATAGGAGAGCGACAATGAATACTCCGGCTCCTATCTTCTCTACTACGTTTCTGAGCTCTCCGAAGAGGCCGATCGCGTAGTATGTGCTCAAAATCGCAGTTGCAATGAGTGCAAGGTTCATCACCCAGTTGTAAGGCAGTCCAACTTTTCCAAGGTCGCTTATGGCGTTGTCGGTCAGGCTCCACCAGGAGCGGTTTATGATTATTGCAATGAAAATCCCACCTAACCCAATCAGGGGTGCACAGAGGCCCGCCAGTCGCTGGCTTTTTCTCAATGATATCACCGTTCTAATGTTCTCTCCTTCATCTATAATCTTAACGCCTACTGGGCTCTCGATGAAGCTGACTAGTCCGGTAAGGCTCGCTACCAGCCAGAGAGCGGCGATTATTATGAACTCTATCAAAGCTAAACGAGCGTATGGAGCTCGTAGAGCGAGAGGATAACAAGGAGCCATCATATAGAGAAGAACGGGTAAAGGACTAAGGGACGCTAGCGAGGCCGATGTGGGCCAGAAGTGTCTTTTGTTGATGCTCATGTGTAGTCATCAAGGTGCGTGGAAAGGGATAAGATAAAACGTCAGAACACTGAGTTCAACCTTCCTCCATCAACGGAAATCATCGCGCCGTTTATGTAGCTTCCGAGATCGCTCGCGAGGAACGCCACTAGGTAGCCTATCTCTTCCGGCTCGCCAGGTCTTCTGAGAGGTATGGGCTCTGCATAGTCGTTGAGGGCTTCCTCGACGTTTTTCCCTTCCCGATTCGCCTTATCCCTGGCCAGCTGAATCATCCTACCCGTCCTTATGATGCCGGGCATTATGCCGTTCACCGTTATTCCCTTTGGTCCCAGCTCCTTGGCGAGCGTTCTCACGAGGCCGGCCATCGAAATCCTCACAACGTTGCTGAGGGCTATATTGGGTATTGGCTCCTTTATGGCGACACTTGTTGAATAGATTATCCTACCAAAGCCCCTGCGCTCCATTGCTGGAACTAAGGCCCTAGTTAGGTAAACCGCCGGACGGAGGAGCAAATTCACTGTGCCTTCCCAGTCTTCTATGCTCATCTCCATGAAGTAGCCTGGCTTGGGCCCACCGGTGGAAAAGAAGAATATATCTGGCTCGCCGATGTTTTCGAGCTCCTTCACGGTTCTCTCCAGATCTTCGCGCTTCGTTAAGTCAGCAACGATGTAGCTCACTTCGACGTTGCTCTCGGCCTTTATTTTCTCCCTTGCCCTCTTCAGGTTTTCCTCGCTTCTCGAGAGGAGTATCAGTCTGCACCAGCCTTTGCCAGAATTCTCGCTGTCCCAAAGCCGATGCCTTTGCTCGAGGCGGTGGCAAAGGCTAGTTTCCCCGAAAGGTCTATTTTGAGCATGGAAACCACCGTATTAAAATTCGCGTCGAAATGATAAAAAACTAACGACCAAAACTCAATGCCCCTGTCCCTGTTTCTGCCAGCTGGACAGAGTTTATGAAATGAAAAATAATCATCGACCGCCCATTCCGCGCCCCATGCCTCTGCCGTGGCTGCCACCGTGTCTGCCAGGGCTCGTGACTGCACCCTGGAGCTCGCCGCGGAGGAAGGCTTCGACTGCCTCTCTAACGGTCATTGTTGGCGGTGCCGAGACCATTCTTATGCCAGCAGTTTGGAGAACGCCGTAGGAGTTCGGTCCGAAGTGACCCGCTATAACGACCTCGGCGCCTTGGTCGATGCAGAACTGTGCCGCCGTAACTCCAGCTCCTCTCGGCTGGCTATAGCCAGGGTTCTGGACAACCTGGACGTTCACGATCTCTTCATTCTCGACGTCGACTATGGTGAAAGTCGGTGTCCTCCCGAAGGCCTGATTGACCCTGTCATCAATTCCTCCGTTGATAGTTGAGACTATAATCCTCATTTTTTCACCCCCAGCATGGATTAGGGAAGCCGAACTTAAAAAAGTTTGCATAAGCTCAAAATGGTCTTCTCCATCCCCAGAGTCTTGGTCTCAGAAATTCCCGCAGGATGAGCAGGGCTATCAAGCCGACTGCATAGGGAGCAGCCACGATGAACAGCTTGACAAAGAAGTACAGTATCCCAATGAGGAACAGCAGGTCTATCAGCCCGTAGAATCCAAAAAATCTTCGGTAGTAGCCCCTACCAAAGCCCCTGCTGTATCCTCTTCCTGCCCCTCTTGGCATCGCTCATGCCTCCAAAAGTAAAAAGAAGATAACTCACCACCAGCCGTAGAGCCAGCGAAGGGTTCTTCTGTTTGGTCGTCCTGTCCAGGGACAGTAGCCCAGGCGGACTCCCCAGCCTCTTCCGCCTTTGCCCCATCCGCGTCCAAAGCCGCGGCCTCTGCTCCATCCGCCGCCGCGGCCCCAGCCGTAACCGTAAGCCGGGTAGGCTGGATACGCCGGAGCATATGGGCCGTAAGCTGGCGATGGAGCTGCTGGCGCAACTGGGGTTGCTGGGGCCGGAGTGCTAAGCTGCTGAACGCTTCCGGTAGTGACGGCTTTAATTGCCTCTTCAACCGGAGTTCCCGGGGCGATCTGGTAAAGCCTTATGCCTGCAGCCTGAAGCGCTCCAAGGGCGTTGGGACCAACCTGTGGTGCAATGACGGCCTCGACGCCCTCATTGATGAGGGTCTGGATAGCAAATGGTCCTGCTCCTCCACCTGCCATGGCGGCGCCGTTCTGAATAACCTTGCTATTGGTAACGTTACCCTTTTCATCTACCTCGACTATGACGAAAGCTGGAGCTCTTGCAAAGACTGGGGCGACAGTATCCTCGAGGCCTCCTCCATTGGTGGGTATTGCGATCCTCATCTTCACCACCTCTCACTCCTTCTGTTATTTTGTGCATATGCACATGATTATAAACTTTTCGGTTATCCTAATTGGGATCCATATTCTGGTTCGTGCTCTTAGCTTGGGGGATTGGTGAGTCAATAGGTTCAACGCTGCTCTTTGCTCTCCACTGGAAGAGAATTACCAAACAGGGCAATTATAGATGGGAGGGTCGTTGGAACACTGGCCACTAATCTTGAGGCCTTTTCAACAGCCTGACATTGGACTCTAGGACATTAATCTGTCCATTTCAGCATATGGCCAAGCTCTATGCGCTCTTGGGAAAACTTTGCTCTCATTAGAGTCCAAGAAACTTACAGAACAGCTTAAAGAACCTCGTCTTCCTCCCAGTGGACGTGATAAAACGGTGGAGAATAAGTTCTTCCTTTAGTCCTGCACAGTTCTTAGCCTTTGCCTTTTTACATGCGTCTTCAAAGTCTCTGCTCCTGATGAGGACCCCAATGAACTTCCATCCATCTGGAAAGATGGCGTTGAAGTAGCATTTCAACCATTTCTCATCAATCGAGCGGACAAAGAGCTCTCCCTCCCTCGAAAGGCGGTAGTAGGTATGATGCTTGTGAACCTCGAAGGCCTTCTTAAAGCGAGCTTTGCTCCTCTTTACTGCGCTTCCAGAGTCGCGTTCAACGAGGCCCGCTTCCATTAGATCCATTATGGCGCTATTGATCATCTCAAGTGGAAGTTCTGTCATCCTTGCTATCATCTTGGCATACTCAACATTGGCCTTCTTGAGGTGAACTAGGACGTACAGATGGATGGGAAGAAGCTCAAGGCTTCGATACGGGGCGGGCCGTTCTTTTCGTGTATTCGCATCTCCCATCGCCGAACCTCCATGTGGGGGTATTCTTTCATAACATTATGAACCTTGTCATGACTACCAGTAGACAAGTGGATTGCTAGTGTGAACGGTTCACATGGGATCAGTGAAAGGCCTGGAACTATTAGAGTGTCTCGATAGGATATACTGGATGTCTGGCCATTGGATAGTACCTTGAAGTCAAGAGATGGTCGCTCTCATGCTTTCGGCACTTGGAGGTGGGAGACTAACCAGAGAGGATGCCAGACAGAAAGGGGGGCAAGCCATGGGAATAGTACCTGAACGTTAGGAGGTTGAGGCTGTAATCGATGAAAATAGTGGGGGGCGCAAGGGATTATGAACTTCACCCGCGCGAGAGACTCCCAAAAGCTCATACTCTTGCCTTGGCCCTCTTTTTCTGCACTTGCTCCCATAGGTCATCGAAGTTCTCGGCAACCCTCTGGAGGGCGAGCTTTAGGTCCCTCGTTCTCGTGAAGAAGGCCACCTTGTCGCTCTGGTCTCTTATCCTTAGAAAGTTCGGCCCCATTCTAAAGGCAGCCAGAACGTCGACGTCTATAAGCTGACTCACTATCGCCCTGAACTTCCTCGGATCGCCGTGTCCTTCGTCGTGCTCCTCCACATTCCTGGCTTTGTTGTCCCTTTCCTCAAGGAGCTTAACGCTCCCGTCTTCACAAACCTCGTATATTGCAAAGAACTCAGAATCGCCGTAGTGAGCATCTATGAGTGTCTCATCGTTCTCCATCCCAAAGGCAACTTTCAGGCACCTCATGACCATCACCGTGTGAGCATATGCACAAAGCTTAAAAACTTTTAGGTTAGCCTAATTCTGGGGGTGAGGCAATGCAGATCGCAGTGAGCGGAGGAAAAGGTGGAACCGGAAAATCCACCATTGCGATAAATCTCGCGATAGCCCTTAAAGAGCACTTTGATCTTGTTCTGGCCGATTTGGATGTTGAGGCACCAAACGACCATCTGCTTCTTGGAGTTGAGCTCCAGAACGAGGAGCCCGTTGAGCTCTTCATGCCGCGCTTTGACTACTCCAAGTGTACTCACTGCAGAAAGTGCGCAGAAGTTTGTGAGGAGCACGCGATAATAACCATGCGTGACGGAACTCCCTTCCTGATGCCCAACCTCTGTTCTGGTTGCGCAGCCTGTGAGATAGTCTGCCCGGTTCCCGGAGCGATACTGCCCGGCAAGAAGCTTATGGGCCACACATATCTAACGGAGACGCCCTACGGCTTCCCGCTCGTTACGGGCAGGCTTTTGGAGGGCGAGGAGAGGGCCATGCCCATCGTTTCAAGAGCGAAGAAGAGGGCCCAGAGCTTAAATAAGGAGCTTCTGCTCGTTGACACTGCTGCCGGAACGAGCAATACCGTTTCGAAGGCACTTGAAGATTCTAAGCTCATCATAGCCGTCACCGAGCCGACACCGCTCGGGCTTCATGACAGCGAACTTATCCTCCGGTTGGCTCGGCTCATGGACATTCCGGCTATGATAATCGTTAACCGCTCTGATCTGGGTGACGTTGGAAAGGTCAGGGAAATTGCCGAGCGCTATAGCGCCGAGATAATAGCCGAGATCCCCTACAGCGAGAACGTCATACGAAGCTACGTGGAAGGAAGGCCGATAGTTCTGAGCGACTATCCTGAGGCCCAAATCTTCAGGAAGATTGCCGAGAGGGTTGTCGAATTCATCGGGGGTGGTGAGTGATGCAACTCGTCATAGCGAGCGGTAAGGGCGGCGTAGGAAAGAGCACCGTAACTGCTTCGCTCCTCTACCTTCTAAAGGATGAGTACAACTTTGTGGCGGTGGATGCGGACGCAGATGCGCCGAACCTCGACCTCCTTCTTGGCGTCGAGCGCTGGGAAGAGGAGATGGAGCTGGTTGGCGCCAAGGTCGCTCACATAAACACGGAGAGCTGCATACGCTGTGGCATCTGTCAGGAGCGCTGCCCCTACGATTGTATCAAGGTCATCGACGGCGACTACGTTGTGAGTGAACTCACCTGTGAAGGCTGCAACGTCTGCAGTCTGGTCTGCCCGGTTCCAGGAACCATAACCCTCGAGGAAGTCCGCTCTGGGATAATAAGGAAGACCACCACGAAGTACGGCTTCCCGCTAATCTCAGCCCAGCTCGACGTCGGCAGGCCCAACAGCGGCAAGCTCGTAACTGAGGAGAAGGAGTGGGCGAAGAACCTGATGAAGGAGCTTGGCCTTAAGCACATGATAGTGGACAGCGCAGCTGGAATAGGCTGTCAGGTTATAGCGAGCATCGGCGGTGCAGATTTGACAATACTCATTGCCGAGCCGACGCCAGCCTCCCTCAGCGATGTTCAGAGGGCTTATAGGGTCATCCAGCACTTCAGGCAGCCGGCTTACCTTATAATCAACAAGGCCGACTTCAACCCTGGATTTAGAGCCCTCCACGAGTGGGCAGAGAGCGAGGGAATCCCGATACTTGGCGAGGTTCCCTACGACAAGGCGGTACCAAAGAGCATGGCAATGCTTAAGCCTGTTGTGGAGGCCTTTCCAGACTCAAAGGCATCCCAGGCGATAAAAGAGATTGCTGAGAGAATTAAGGCTGAGATACTGAAATGAAGCCACAGTTCGTGGAATTTCCACTCTTCCCATCTTATCCTTAGTTAGAGCTCGTGCGTGGCTGGTTCTATAACCTTTCGTGGTTTGTGGCGAGGCAACCCAAACCTTAAAAGCCTCCCATCCAAATCCAATCGGTGGTGCAAAATGGCGGAGAGAAACGAGCAGCTTGAAAGGCTCGCTTACGAGTATCAGCTCCTGCAGGCTCAGGCTCAGCTTTTAGCCCAGAACCTTGAGCTCCTAACCCTCGGAAGGAACGAGTTCCAGGCCGTTAAGCAGACCCTCGAGGAGCTCAAAAAGGTCGAGGATGAGAAGCCAGAAATTCTGGTGCCCATCGGTGCAGGCTCCTTCCTGAAAGGTATGATAGTAGACAAGAACAGCGCGATAGTCAGCGTCGGTTCTGGCTATGCTACCGAGAAGAGCCTCGACGACGCTATAGGCTACCTTGATGCTAGAATAAAAGAGTACGACGAGGCAATAAGGAAAACGCAGGAGGCTCTGGCAAAGCTTGAGGGTCAGCTCCAGGAGCTCGCTCAGAAAGCACAGAAGCTCCAGCAGGAGGCTGCGATGCGTTTTAGTGTAAAGAAGTAATGTTTTTGAGCTTCTTCTCCCCCATTTTATGAGTTTGAAAAGCAAAATTGGGAGATAATATTTTAAACTTTCTCCGCTACAATGCATTTTAAGATGGGAAAGTTGAGATTGACATCAGCCATGCTTGCACTCGTGCTTCTTCTGGCGACGCTTGGGTTAGCTGTCCCCAGCATTAACGTTTCCGTACAGGAGATTGGAGTGGGGAGCTGTGATGTGGTGAGTCCTGCGAACTGGGCGGATGTTCAGATTACTTGGAACATCACTGATTACAGTTGGGGTATATGGGACCTGTATGAATATACCCTGAATGAGGTGATCATAAATTTCTCAGATTCTCTGCCAGCGGGAACTACAATGTACATCAATGTCACGATTTACGGATACAATTCCAATACTGGGCAGTACCAGAGTGACAGTTTTACGAACTTCACGGTGTTCACTAGTGGATGGAGTGCTGGACTGCCATATATTATAACAAACAAGGATACACAGTACTCGTATTATGTTAGTTCCTTTTTTGGAATTTCGCCTCCGGAAATCGTCGACATAAAAATAGTTCTTGTGGGGGGTAGCAATAACTGCACAATACTTCCTATCTATATAGAGGTTCAGAAGATTGGTGTAGCTACACTGTCGTTTGCTCCCTCTGGAAGTGGAAACGTTCCCATCGACGTTACGGAACGGAGTGGACAGGATCTGAGGGACTATGTTATCAACTTTACTTTGGGTGGAGACTGGAGTTCTTTATACCCTTATGTTACCGATGAAAATGGCAACCGTCTGTACTACTGGTACTTTTACGACGCTGCCTCTCAGAAGACGTGGTTCTGGGTCAAAATGAATCTAAGTGCTAATCAGGTTAACACGATATACCTATTTTACGGAAACCAGTCTGCTTACGATGCGACATACTTTAATCCAGACAAAGTGTTTTGGTTTTTTGATGATTTCAACGGCGTCACATTAAACCTTTCAAAATGGAACATCCCTGCCCTTCAGAATCCCTCCAACTACACTGTTTCTAATGGCCTGCTTGAGCTTAAAGGTGGTCAGTGGCTCTGGACTAAGCAGAATTTCAGCGGCTCATTCATCATCGATTTGTACGCGAATTCCCTGGACTCCACGGCATTTCCAATTTTTTATGTGGACAGCACGAACTATGGCTGGGCCATACTACTAAATACTTCCCTCGCAACATGGGGAGCTACAACTTATCAACTCAACAATGTAACAATAAGAGGATTTAACTTGGCAGATGGCTCGTGGGGAGCATTTTATTATCCAGATGGTGGTAGTAGGAGTCCGATATTTGGAAAAGACATCTTAATAACCACGCTCATTAATGTCACTAGCACTCAGGCAGAGTTCTACCTCTATGAAAACGGCTCACTCATAGCAACCTTCACTCAAGGTTACTCCCCCGAACAGAGTGAACCCTTGGGCCTTGGTCAGTGGTATGAGTACAACTACACTATAACTGGTCCACGGAGGAACCCCCAGCTTACCCTCTCCTCGATAATAAACACGACCTCAATCTATGACTGGATACTTGTACGGCCCTACATTTACCCTGAACCCGAAGTGCGGGTAGTAGGCCAGACCTCTGGTAGCTACACCTTTAGGATTTACTTTAAACCCTGAGCCTGATACAACTCCACAGTCTTCTTCAGCCCATCCTCCAGTGTCCATTCCGGCTCAAAACCGAGTTTCCTAATCTCGCTTATGTCTGCCTGACTGTGTCTTATGTCTCCTGGCCTTGGCTTGTCGAAGAGTATCGAGCTGGTGGCGTTGGTTATTTCAATTATCTTCATCGCTAGCTCAAGAATAGTTGTCTGCCTCCCAGTTGCGACGTTGAAGACCCTTCCATTGGCTTTTCTGCTCTCTGCAACCAGGATGTTGGCTCTGACAACGTCCTTGACATAGATGAAGTCCCTCGTCTGCTTTCCGTCGCCAAAAATTACGAGCGGCTCGTTCTTCAGCGCACGGTTGATGAAAATGCTTATAACTCCTGCGTACTGGTTGGCACTCTGCCTCGGACCGAAGACGTTGAAGTAGCGCAGGGAAACTGCTGGTATCCCGTAGAGCTCGTTGAAAACTCTAAGGTACTGCTCTGCCGTTAGCTTCGTGACGCCATAAGGAGAGAGGGGTCTCGGCGTTTCCGTCTCTTTGAGCGGCAGATTTGGATTGTTGCCATAAACCGCCGCAGAGGATGCAAAAATCAGCTTTCCATGACCTTCCATCAGGGCTCTCAAAATGTTGAGCGTGCCTATAACGTTGACTTCCTCCGTGAAAATCGGGTCCCTAACGCTCTCGACGACGCTGACCTGAGCAGCCTCGTGAAAAACGTAATCGGCGTGGCTTATCAGCTCGGCTATCGATTCGTAGTCCCTGATGTCGGCCCGAACGAACTTCGCCGCCGGCGGAACGTTTTCCCTCTTTCCAGTGTGGAGGTTGTCAATGACGATTACCTCGTTATCTTTGCTCAGTTCCCAGGCAATATGAGAGCCGATGAAGCCTGCCCCTCCAGTAACCACGACCAACTTGTTTCTCATTTCTCTACCCCCGTAAGTAGTGTTTGCCGTGGGTTTTAACCTTTTGCTGTCTCTTTCCGTGGGATTTTGACAAACTTTTGTCTGATTAGAAACTGTTATAAGGCCCCTATTGACTTAAACTTGGGTAAGGAGCCATGCCGAGCTACATAGTTGTTGGTGGTCAATGGGGAGACGAGGGTAAGGGGTCTCTTATAGCCTACCTTGCCTTGAAGGATGAGCCTCAAATCATAGCACGCGGCGGCGTTGGGACAAACGCGGGCCACAGCGTCTTCATCAACGGTAGGAAATACGCAGTCAGACAGCTCCCAACGGGCTTTATGCAGACTAAAGCTAGGCTTCTTGTTGGGGCTGGAGTTCTTGTTGATCCAGGGGTCTTTTTCCATGAGCTTGAACACCTGAAGGAGTTCAATGTTGCCGAAAGGGTTGGCATTGATTACCGTTGCGCCATTATAGAGCCAAGACACAAGGAGCGCGATAGAACGAGCAGCTATCTGCACGGCAAAATCGGAACCACGGGTTCCGGCTGTGGGCCGGCAAACGCTGATAGGGTCATGCGTATGGCAAAACAGGCGAAGGACATCAAGGAGCTGGAGCCATATCTCACGGACGTTGCTCAAGAAATTAACGACGCGCTCGATGAAGGCAAGCTGGTTCTCATCGAGGGCACACAGGGCTTTGGACTGAGCCTCTACTACGGTACTTACCCCTACGTGACCTCGAAGGATACAACCGCTTCAGCCATAGCCAGCGACGTCGGAATCGGGCCCACGAGGGTCGACGATGTTATAGTCGTCTTCAAAAGCTTTCCGACGCGCGTTGGGGAGGGTCCGTTCCCGACGGAGATGAGTGCTGAGGAAGCTGAGAGGCTCGGTCTCGTCGAGTACGGCACTGTCACAGGAAGGCGCAGGCGCGTCGGCTGGTTCGACTTCGAGTTCGCGCGCTATTCGGCGAGGCTCAACGGGGCGACGATGCTGGCTATAACAATGCTCGACAAGTACGACAAAGGGGCCTTCGGCGTTACCGACTACGACAAGCTGCCAAGGAAGGCCAAGGAGTTTATAGAAGAAATAGAGGAAAGGGTTGGTATTCCAGTCGGCATAATCAAGACTGGTCCTGAGCTTGAGCACGTGATTGATAGGAGGGATACTCTCTAATTCTCTTTTCTTCCCCCGCGTGGGCCACTAACCACTCAACTATCGTTCTGTGAAACTCATTCCCCCACTCAGGATCCTCGAATATCTCGTGGTAGGCCCCTTCAAACTCCTTCAAGGCCTTGTCTTTGACCTTAAGCTTCCTGAAAAGCCTTCTCGCTCCTTCTGGCGGGGTTATGATGTCTCCCGTACCAACAATGAGCAGAATCGGCACCGTTATTTTTTCAGCCTCTTTGTGTGCCAGCTCCATGTTCTCGAATATGCTCCTCCCGAGCTTTGCCGAAATCCTGTCATGGACGAGTTCATCTTTGATGTATCTCTCGACTGCATCGGGGTTTCTGGAGAGGAGCTTTGGATCGAGGCCGTTGCTTAGCGTTACCCCCGGCGCGATTTTTCCGAGGAACTTCGCGAGGACAACCATGAAGTCCGGCGTCTTTGGGCTCTTAGCGAGTGCTGGCGAGGAAGCGACGATCCCCCTTATCTTATCCGGCCTCGTCTCGGCATAGCGGATCACGGTTAGACCACCCATGCTATGGCCGAAGAGGAACGGCTTTTCTCCAATCTCCTCAATGATGCTGTCAATAATCTCCATAGCTTCCTCAACGCTCGTATGTCCTCTTTTGCCACCACTTCTTCCGTGTCCCGGCCAGTCGAAGGTGTAGACGGCAAAGCCTGCCTCATTAAGCATCTTTACCAGCCACTTGTATCTTCCACTGTGTTCCCCCAATCCATGAACCAGAACAACCCATCCAATCCTTGGCTCACCGAACTTGGCTTTGTAAACCCTCACCATAGCCACCGCCAGTTAGAAAATTGGGAAAAGGAGAATTTAACATTTTCCAGTGCCGAGATTCTGAAAACAAATGGTTAAGAAGAAAACGGACCTTCTTTCAGTTTTTCCTTGGCGAATTCTACGATCTTTTTGATGTCGTCCTCTATCGTATCCGGTTCGGGCTTCATCAGCACATAGAACACGTTGGTCTTCGGCGTGAGCGAGATGTGCTTGACGTTTGTTGGCTTGGAGAGGTTCTCGACGAGGTATTTGAGCAGTTCAACGTCACGTCTCTTTTCGTAAAGTGCCTCGTACTTCGTGCCAGCTATCTCCACTATTTCCTTCTGAAGGAGTTCCTCGTCTTCAATCTTGGGCTTTATGCGGTAGTAGCCCTTCTGTATGAGGTGGGCCTCACGCTTTATCTTGGATTCTGGCTTTATTACAATGTAGAGCTTGTCGTGCCTGCTTGTGAGGAGTGCTATGGGGAAGTAGAGGATGCTCTGTCTCGGCAAAAGCGTCAGCGTGTACTCAAACTTCCTGATGTTGTCGCGGTTCACCTTGTAGTAAGCCCTGAAACCGATGTAGCCGCCGAGCCAGACGTAGTCCTTGTCCTCGGGCTTAACAACGTCCTCAATGCTTCTCAGGTAGTGCTGCATTATCTGGAGGTTCAGCTTTCTGCCTTTGAAAAATTGTATAGATGAAACGGCCGCAAGGGCCATAATCGCCAGTATAAATCCGGACGTTATCTCCATAATTAGACCTCCTCGATCGGGTAATAGCGCTGCAAAGTCATATCATCAACTATCTCAAAGTATCCCAACTTATCCTCTAAAACCTTTACCATGTCCTTAACAATTCTCGCCTGAAGCGGCCAGGTGATGGCCATGGCAAAAGGTTTGGGGGGAGTGTTCCTTGCAAAGGCCACGTAGATAGTGGTTTTGTCTTCTTCCGCAACTATTTTAGTGACAAGGCCTTCACTGACTATGTTCTGCCCTGTAAAGGGATTTTTAACTGCCCCCAGGAGTTCCAGTATCTCCTCAGGTCTCAAGTATCATACCTCCAAGCCTTTCGAGCCACTCCATTCCCCGGGGCTCTTCCGCAAACATAGGTATCCTCACGACGTCAATTCCTTTGAATTTCCTCTCGATCTCCTTTAAAACCCTCCCCTGGGCTTCAAGTTTGACCTTCAGCTCTGGTATGTCCTTCCCCAGCGTTATGACTTTGTTTACGACTATCAGGTTAAAGGGCACCCTGAACTTCTTCAGGCTTTCGTAGGCTCTCTCCGTTTCATAGAGTGGAAGCGTTTCAGGATTCATGACTGCGACAACGCTCGTTTTGTTGGGGTCAGTTATGACTTTTTCGACAAAGGCAACTTCCTCGCGATATGCCTTTAGCTCTTGCATGACAGCGTCTTCTTTCTCCTCTTTGGGTAGGGTGAACTCCTCACCTTCAATTGTGAACTTCTGCTCTCCCTGTATTTTGGCTATCGCGCGCCTTCTTTCGAGTATCTTTTTCCTTATCCCTATCAGTTTGTCCGCCCAGATGAGGGATATCTTCGGTAAAGCGAGAACTCTCAAGGTTAAGCCAGTGGGAGGTGTATCAAACACTATTACATCCCACTTATCTCCCTCGATTAGTATCTCCCTTATGGCCTCCAGCGTTGCATATTCCTCTATGCCGGGAGAGTAACTTAGAACCTCAAAATACTTTTCTAGATTTATGACAGTCAAATAGCGGTACATGTGCTTAAGGTTTTTCTCTAGGTGCTTGAGGTAAGCTTTAATTAACTTATCCATATCAAGTTCGCTAGCGTAAAGGTTTTCCATCAGCTTTTTGGGCTTGTCGTTCAGTCTTACCATAAACACGTCGCCAAGGTTGTGGGCGGGATCGAGTGATATAATGAGTGTTTTATATCCTTTCTTCGCCAGGGCAACAGCTAAAGAGGCGCTCGTCGTTGTCTTGCCGACGCCACCTTTTCCAATGACGAATATTGTCCTGAAATCCTCTTTTGGAAGCAGGTACTCTCTCATGTTCCCACCTCAGTCTATATCGAACATTCCAGCAATTTCCGCAAAGATGTCATCTAAATTGACGGCCCTCTGCTGCATGACGTGAATCTCCCGTACCATATGGGGCATCAGTCTTATAACGAGCGTCGTTGGTGGAGATGGTATGCCAACGAAGGCCCCCATTAGCACCAGCGCAAATACGTTCTCAAGCTCTCTCAGCTCGAATTCGATGTATTCAGTTGACTGCTGTTTGAAAGACTCCACGAATCCTTTAAGAAACTGCCTTAGTGGTTCCAATGGTTTCACCTCCAAAAACGAAATAAAAATGAAAGAACTCAAGCGGTCGCGTACTCCTCGGCCGGCTTCTTCCAGGCGGCGTACCAGTCGACGACGAGGAGCAGGTTGAGGAGCAGGCCGACGATGGTGATGAGGGACACCCAGAATCCAGGCTTGATGACGACAAGGAACCAGACAAGTGCTGCCGTCACTGTAATCCACAGGAAGAGCGCGGGGATGACTACTGCCCACTTCCATGCTCCCTCTGGCCTCTGAACCTTTGCAACCCACAGGGAGGCTGTCATCATCGCAATGCTTGCCAGCATCTGGTTCATACCGCTGAAAGCCGGCCAGATGATAAGCCAGCTTCCGCCCCAGGCCATGTAGATACCGAAAATGGCAAGGATTATTGATGCGATCCACTTGTTCTTGAGGATTTCGGGTCCGTGGACCATCTCCATGATCTCTTGCCAGGCGAACCTGCCAAGCCTGGTAGCAGTGTCGAGGGTCGTGAGAGCGAAAGCCGAGACCCAGAGGCTGGCGAAGACTGCGCCGGTCTTGAACGGGATTCCAAATGCATCTTCAAGACCGTAGGCGTAGCTCTTGGAGAATATTCCGACCTTTATTCCGTTCTTGACGACCTGGATGGCGTACTGCTGTCCCCAGTTGTTGACGTCAACAGGGATGTTCATGGTCTGGAAAACCTGGAGTCCGTATATGGCGATGGAAGCTATGACGATGGTTGAGAGGAAGCCCTCGGTGAACATACCGCCGTAGCCGACCATAAGGCCGTGAAGCTCATTGTCAAGCTGCTTGGATGTGGTACCAGAACCGACAATGGAGTGGAATCCACTAAGCGCACCGCACGCGATGACGAGCGGTATTGTTGGCCAGAACGGCGATGGCTTGCCACCGACGACGTTGGCAGACCAGGTGGTGAAGGCTGGGGCTGTAAAGGTTCCAACACCCTTAAGGCCGACAACTATGAACGCCAGACCACCAAGGATAAGGCCAAACCACAGGATATAGGCGTTCAGGTAGTCTCTCGGCTGGAGCAGAATCCAGACCGGCAGTGAGGAGGCCACGATGATGTAGAGTCCAAGAACGATGTACCAGGTCTGCTTGCTAGCGACTATCGGGAACTGGAAGCCAATCCATATCGCTATGATGAGAAGTACTATTCCAATGATTGTACCGACTTTAAAGTCTATCTGCACTTTGTAGAGGAGGTATCCGAGGATCACAGCAACTACCAGGAAGAGCAGCGAGGCTGTCGCAGCTTCTGGAGTTCCAACGAAAATTCCGGATATAACTGCTGCGAATGCTGCTATTACAAGTACCAGAGCGAACCAAACGTAAAGCTCAAAGGCCATGCTGGTTCTCTTGCTCATGAGCTTTCCGGCAATCCACTGGATGGACTTACCATCGTAGCGTACCGATGACATTAATGCCAGATAGTCATGGACAGCACCGATGAAGACGTTTCCGAACCAGACCCACAGGAGTCCTGGCAACCATCCCCAGGCCATTGCCACGGCTGGACCGACGATAGGTCCTGCACCTGCTATTGAAGCGAAGTGGTGGCCGTAGAGAACCATTGGGTGTGCTGGGACATAATCAACCCCATCGTAGAGCTTGTGTGCCGGGGTGGGTCTGTTGGGATCGGCCTTGACGACCTTACTCTGTAGCTTTCTTCCGTAGGCCATGTACATCCCAACGTATATGGCAGCCGCTATCAATATTATTACAGCGGAGTTCATGGTTGCACCTCCGAGGAAGTTTTCGCAGTAGTGTAAAATTGTGTTCATATAAATGCTTTTCGGCAATGGACTGAAAATTTTTCGCTTTTCAACTAAAAGTTAGAAACACTACCCCTGTTTCTGAGAAAAAACCTTTAGGCGGAATGACTATGAAAAATGGGGAAAGGAGAAGTCTTTTTCACTCACTGAAGTTCGATTAGTGGTTGTCCGGTGTCGACGGTTTGGCCTTCTTTGATGAGGATTTTCTTTATTATTCCGTCTTTTGGTGCTGGGATTTCGTTTTCCATTTTCATTGCCTCGAGGATGAGTAGTCCTTGGCCGGTTTTGACTTGATCGCCTTCTTTAACGAGTATTCTAAGGATTTTACCCGGCATTGGCGCAGTCACAACCCCCTCACCTGCTGGCGCTGGAGTTGGTGCTGCTGATGCTGGGACAAGAGCGGGAGCCGGAGTCGGGACGCTAGCAGGGATGCTTGGAGCACTCGGAACTGCTGGGGCGGGAGTACCAGCACTTGCTATCTGAGGCAGATACTTGAGGGCGCTCAGGTCAACCCCTTCAATGCCAACCTCGAATTCAACACCGTCGATGTACAGCTTAAACTTCTGGGCCGTCTTCGGAATTTCCGGTTTTTTGACTCCCTCCTTTCTTGCTTTGAAGAACTCCAGTGCAACCTGCGGGAAGAGGCAGTATGTGAGGACGTCCTCTTCCTTCTCCAGATAACCGAGTTTTTCAAGCTCCTTTCTGCATTTCTCTAATGCAGGCTCCAGAAGCTCCCCCGGTCTCGCTGATACTGGTTCTTCATCTCCAAGAACCTTCGTCCTCAGCTCGGGGTTTATCTCTGCCGGAGGCCTTCCGTACAGGCCTTTGATGTAGTTCTTGACCTCGTTGGTTATCCTCTCGTATCTTCCGAAGAGTACGTTGAGAACAGCTTGAGTGCCGACTATCTGGCTTGTTGGTGTCACCAGTGGCGGCCATCCCAGATCTTCTCTCACGTGCGGAATCTCCTCGAGAACTTCGTCGAGCTTGTCTAGAGCTTTCATTTCCTTGAGCTGGGCTATGAGGTTGGAGAACATTCCCCCCGGAACTTGGTACTTTAAGACGTATGGGTTCACCATGAGGGCCTCCTTGTGGAGCAGGCCGTAGTACCTCTCTTCAAGCAGCTTTTTGAGGTAGCGCGAGACCTGATGAATGAGTTCCCTGTCGAGGTGGAAGCCAACTGCTTTGGGCAGCGCGTGCCATATCGTCTGTATCCCAGGCTGGGCCGTTCCAAAGGCGAGGGGGCTTATAGCTGTGTCAATGAAGTCTGCCCCGGCCTCGACAGCCTTCAGGTAAGTCGCGACGGCCATTCCAGTGGTCGAGTGGGTGTGAACATTAACTGGGATGCCGTAGGTTTCCTTTATCTCACTCACCAGTTCGTAGGCCTTCTCGGGTGTCAGTAGGGCTGCCATGTCCTTGATGGTAATTACATCGACGTCCAGCTTTAGGAGCTCCTCCACCTTCTTCATGTAATATTCAAGGGTAAAGATTGGTCCGGTTGTGTAAGCTATGGCACCCTGAACCTCAGCACCCACTTCTTTGGCCTTCCTTATCGCAACTTCCATGTTCCTAACATCGTTCAGAGCGTCAAAGACCCTGAAAATGTCGATGCCATTCTTGTGGGCCAGCTCAACGAACTTCTCGACGACATCGTCCGGGTAATGGCGGTAGCCAACGACATTCTGCCCCCTGAGCAGCATCTGGAGCTTCGTCTTCCTTATGTGCTCCCTCAAAAGTTTAAGTCTCTCCCAGGGGTCTTCCTTGAGGTAGCGAATGCAGACGTCGAAAGTTGCTCCTCCCCAGACTTCCATGGAGTAGAAGCCTATCTTGTCCATCTTCTCGGCTACGGCAAGCATGTCCTCTGTCCTGAGGCGCGTTGCTATGAGCGATTGGTGTGCGTCCCTAAATGTGGTATCTACTATTTCCACCATTGTGATCACCTGCCTTCTTGTTGGTCACTTAGTATATGCCCACCTAAACGTTAGTTACCTTAAAAAAGTTCCGACGTTAGAGGAGATATATTACGACAGACGTCGAAAAGAATGAGTAGAAGGGGTTCAGAGAAGCCCCTCAGCCTTGGCAGCCTCTTCCGGCTCTTCATTGCGGTGAATGACCCTGATAAGGGCCTTGATGAGAGGCTCTGGGTTCTCGCGCTGGAAGATGTTTCTGCCAACTACGGCACCGGCCCCTCCAGCTTCGATGACGTCGTAAACCACCCTGAGGAAGTCAACTGGATTCTCCGTCTTAGCGCCGCCGCTCAGAAGGACTGGGACTCCCGCTGCGGCATCGACTACCTTGGCAAAGGTCTCCTTCGAGCCAGTCCAGTAGGTCTTTATCATATCCGCACCGCTCTCAACGGCCGCCCTCGCGCCGTACATAACAACACGGTAGTCCTCCTTTTTGCCGTACTTCTTGTTGATGTACGGGCCGCGCGGATAGGCGAACTGCACAACCGGGAAGCCCATGTCGTGGGCGTAGCTCGCTATCTCGGCGAACTGGCGCATCATAACGTCCTCCTGAGGGCTGCCCCAGTAAACAGTCGCCGCTATGGCGTCGGCGCCGAGTTTGACGGCATCCTCAACGTAGCCGAGCTGGCTCTGGAGGAGCTGCTCATCTTTTGGTCTGAGGTTGGTCTTGCTGGTGAGCTTTATCATCAATCCTCTGTCAGGCTTCACTTCGTCGCCGGCGAACCTGGCGAGGCCGGGGAGCATCATGACGCCGTCAACACCGGCGCGCATAACCTTTCTAATGATTATCTTCGGGTTCACGTGCTCCCAGTGCTCCTCAAAATCTGTCGGTCCGTGCTCGAAGCCGTGGTCCATCGCAAATATGAGCGTCCTTCCGTTTCTGCGGAAGAACCTCTTTATTCTTCTTCTAATTCCAATACTCTGGTATGCATCCATACTAATCACCTTGGGTGATATATGGTTTGGGGGATTTAAGGTTTTCTTTGATGGAAAGTTGTTTAAGTCCAGAATGAGAAGTTCGGCCGGTGGTTTAATGTCGGGACTGGGGAGTGAAATTATCGGCCGTAAAATAATCCACCTCCGCGAAGTGGATTCAACCAACGAGTACGCCAAGCTTATCGCTCTGGACGAGCGTGAGGGGACGGTGGTGGTGGCGGACAGACAGACCGCCGGAAAGGGGCGAAAAGGTCGCACCTGGGCCTCCCCGGAGGGAGGCCTCTGGATGAGTGTCATCCTGAAGCCTAAGGCTGAGTCCAAGCACCTTTCCAAGCTCGTCTTCATCGGGGCCTTGGCCGTTGTCGATACTCTCTGGAAATTTGGAATTGAAGCGGGTATAAAATGGCCCAACGACGTCTGGGTAAACGGGAGAAAAATCTGCGGAGTTCTTACTGAGGGGAGGATCGGGGAGTTCGTTATTCTCGGGATAGGCCTCAACGTGAACAACGACGCCCCTGAGGAGCTCAGGAAAATGGCGACCTCGATGAGAGAGTTCCTCGGCCGTGAGGTTTCTCTGTCAGAAGTCTTCCGCGCTCTTATTAGGAATCTCGACCACTGGTACAGACTCTTTCTCAATGGACGATATGCTGAGATAATATCCGCGCTGAAGGAGAGGAGCATTGTCCTCGGGAAGGAAGTCAAGATAATCGACGATGAAACAGAACTCGTCGGCAGGGCTGTGGACATAGATGTGGACGGCGCGCTGATCCTCGAAACACCAAAGGGCAGAGTGCGGGTGCTCCATGGCGACGTTTCTCTCAGATTTCTCTAAATTTTCCACGATTTTCTGTCATATTGTCAACTTTTTTTGGTAAAAGTTAATATAATGTCGCTATTAATGCTATTTCGACGTCATTCTTAAAGAGGTGAAGCCAATGGGAAGGGGGATATTGAGAATATATCTTGAAATTCCTGTGCTTTACAAGATCCTCGCTGGGCTCGTGCTGGGTGTTATCTTCGGTATGCTGCTTCCAGAGTATTCAGCAGCCCTAAAGCCGCTCGGAGACCTATTTGTGAGACTCCTGAAGATGCTAGTGATGCCCATAATACTGTTCTCACTGATAGTTGGCGCCGCCAGTATCAATCCATCGCGGCTCGGAAGGGTTGGCGTCAAGATAATCCTCTATTACCTGGCCACATCGGCATTCGCAGTGTTCTTTGGCCTGCTGATGGGCAACCTCTTCAAGCCAGGAACTGGAATCGAGCTCGGAACAGGCTCTGGAAAGGCTATAGAGGCAGAGGCTCCGTCACTCGTCCAGACGCTCCTCAACATCGTTCCGACCAACCCCTTCGCAGCCCTTTCAAGTGGCCAGGTTCTGCCCACGATATTCTTCGCCATAGTCTTTGGAATAGCCATCAGCTACCTCATGAACAGTGAAGATGAAAGGATCAGAAGCTCAGCTGAGACGCTCTTCAGAGTCATGGATGCCGCCGCCGAGGCGATGTACAAGATAGTCGCCGGTGTCATGCAGTACGCTCCAATAGGTGTCTTTGCCCTGATTTACTACGTCATCGGCCAGTTCGGCCCGAACGTCGCCGGACCACTCGTCAAGGTTGTCGTAGCGGTTTATCTTGGCCTCATCCTCCAGATACTCTTGGTCTACGGTGTCCTGCTCAAGGTCTTCGGCATCGACCCGTTTAAGTTCCTTAAGAAGGCCAAGGACGCTATGATTACTGCCTTTGTTACTAGGAGCTCCAGCGGAACTTTGCCCGTCACAATGCGCGTTGCCGAGGAGGAGATGGGTGTTGACAAGGGCATATTCTCCTTCACCCTGCCCCTTGGCGCGACGATAAACATGGACGGAACTGCGCTCTACCAGGGTGTCACGGTGCTCTTCGTTGCGAACGCAATAGGCCAGCCGCTGACACTTGAGCAGCAGCTCGTGGTCATCCTCACGGCTGTGCTTGCCTCGATTGGAACCGCTGGCGTTCCGGGTGCGGGGGCTATAATGCTGGCCATGGTGCTCCAGAGCGTTGGCCTCGAACTCGTGGAGGGAAGTCCTGTAGCTTTGGCTTATGCCATGATACTCGGAATCGACGCAATACTTGACATGGGCAGAACTATGGTAAACGTCACCGGCGATCTGGCTGGAACCACCATAGTCGCCAAGACCGAAGGCGAAATGGACTCTTCCAAGTGGACGAGCTGAACTCTTTGCTCCTTTCACTTTTTCTAGTTTTAGATGGCCTTTTATTCTGGCTTTTCTGAGATAAAGTTAAATACCCAGGGGTCTAATGCTATCTACACATGTGCGGGAGGTAGATGGATAATGAGAAGGAACGTTTTAGGGGGTCTCCTTATCTTTATGCTCCTAGCTCCTATGTTTGGAAGTGTAGGGGCAACCACGACTGTTGAAATATATGAGGAGAGCTTTACCTTCAAAATCAGACTGTTCGAGAATGGGGACGCAAACATCACGCTGATAAGTGTATGGCTCCGCCCCAAAGATAAAATTCAAGAGCAGATTGAATATTACCTCAACCAAACAAACGGTAGCGTTGAAGATGCCATAAAACTAGCTGAAGAGCAACAGCTTGCTTACTATGTCCAAATCATAGAACAGATCGGGATTGATGTAAATAACGCGACAGTAAAGGTGTATGGGATTCCCAACGGAGACAACATCACGGTGGTTTTCAATGCAATAGCCGTCGGAATGGCCAAGTACTACTCTTATGGGGACTTCTGGGAGATCATCATAGACCCAACCAGAGGGCTTATAGGGGCGTCTTATCCGGATACCGGATATCCCTACTGGGTTATTATGCACAATGAGTTTGTAATCCATCTTCCGCCTGACGCTACACTGCTTTCCTATCCGTTGCCTTACAAGAAGACATTTAATCAGAGCCTCTTCGAGGTCGTTCCAACGATAACGGACGACACAGTAACAGTTGCCTCCACGATAAAGCTGGAGCCGTATCTGTCCCTCGAAGGATTCGGAAGCCTTTTTGATGAGTATAATGACTTTTCAATAACTTATCAAACACCTTACAAAGGTGAAGAGACTTTCCAGAAGAGAGCTACACATGAGTATGTCACGCTTACAGTCTTTCCTGATGGTAAGACAGAACTAAAAATGAGAGAAGTCTATCTAAATCCACAAGACGAGATAGACGACATGAAAAGCCTAGTTGCTTCGTATGGGGTTGATAACTTCAAGAGCTTGATGATCTCGGAGTACGCACAGAGATTTGTAGGAATGGGGGCTGTGATATACAACGCGAGTGCTTACGTTGAGGGACTCAATGAAACCGGCCCTCTTGTTATAGGTCTCAGTTATCTTCTCGAAAACTACACTAAACTTGAAAACGGAACCTACGTTTACATATTCAATCCTACTATGGGATTATCATCCCTCGAGACTATCAGGGCATTAGCCGAGTACAACTATACGTTTACCACGGAGGTTGTTCTTCCAGATAATGGAGAGTTTGTTTCCGTTCCTGAGCCGGTCTCAAGAGAGCTGCACGGCAACTACTTCACCCTGAACGTCACCCAGTCAGGAAATAAGATAACCATAACAGCCAATACGTTCATCCGCTATGGTGCATCCCGGCAGGATATTATGAACCTTCTGGAGGGATATGACCAGCTTGAGGTTCGTTATACACTCGATGTTCAGAAAGGCACTGAGTCAAATCTGAGTACAACTCAGATAGCGGGCATCGTCGGTGCGTTTGTGCTTATAGGTCTGGCCATCTTCATCTGGAAGAAGCACTGAGCATTTCTTTCTTTTCGATATTCATTTAAACCTGCTTTCCAACTTTTCTAAGGTGGTCTTAATGACGAGGAAGCTCTACTATGAGGACGCCTACCTTAAGGAGGCAAAAGCGAAGGTTCTTGAGATTAGGGAGAGTGCACTCCTCCTTGACCAGACGATTTTCTACCCTACCGGCGGCGGTCAGCCCCACGACAGAGGAACGATAAACGGCGTCGAAGTTCTGGACGTCTATAAGGACGATGCTGGAAACGTCTGGCACGCCGTTGCTGAGCCGGAGAAGTTCAAGCCAGGTGACGAGGTCGAGCTCAAAATAGACTGGGACTACAGGTACAAGCTCATGCGCATCCACTCGGCCATGCACCTCCTCGAGCACGTCCTCAATGATGTTCTCGGAGAGGGTAAATGGGAGCTCTACGGCAGCGGGATGAGCGCTGAGAAAGGTAGGTACGACATCCTCTATCCGGAAAACGTTAACCAGTACAAGGAGAAGATCATAGAGCTGTTCAACAAATACGTCGACGAAGGCGGCGAGATGAAGATATGGTGGGAAGGGGAGACACGATACACTCAGATAAGGGACTTCGAGGTAATTCCCTGCGGCGGAACGCACGTGAGGGACATAAAGGAAATCGGACACCTGAAAAAGTTCAAGCGCTCCAGCCTCGGAAAGGGCAAGCAGAGGCTTGAGATCTGGCTTGAGGACTGAGGTCTCTTTGAGTTTTAGATTATGCTCTAGGGCCGTTCTTTTCCATTCCCTGTTACAGGGACTTTTCTCGGGGAGTATCTTTATGGCGCTGCTTGTAAGGCTGACCGGCTTAAAGCAACGGAAACGGGCGTTCTACTGTGGCGATGAGGCAAGCCTGCCGAGCTGGCTGTTTCCATACAATTATGTTCTACGGAAATATCAAGGCCACTACTGGTATCGCGCCGACAAGATTCAGTTGTTTTCACACAACTCTGTTCTACGGAAACAGTAATGAAAAGACTCACAGGAGGGGCCGAAAAATGCGTTTCCACACAATTCTGTCCTACTGAAACCACGGCATTGCCATAACCCAGCGCCCGACCGACATCGATAAGTTTCCACACAATTCTGTTCCACTGAAACGAGGACCTGAAGAGATGGATCGCCAAGGAGCTCTATGGATTTCCACACGACTACGTCCTACTGAAACCTACGGTCTCACCGGTGACAACCTGTTCTGGCACTTCGGCTTTCCACACAATTCTGTCCTACTGAAATGGCAAGCGCGGCGACTTCTCCAACCCCGAAAGGCTGCAGTTTCCACACAATTCTGTCCCTACTGAAACTGACCTGCTGGGTTCAGCTCGTCGTTCCCTCTAACTTGTTTCCACACAGTTCTGTCCTACGGAAACTCGTCAGGGACATTTTATCTGTTTACTGACACCCAGTGAGCCCATAGTTGGTAACACACCTTAGCTCTCCTTCAGCGCCCTGCTTACGATGTCCTCCACCTTTTTGAGTCCCACCGGTGTGTACCTCAGGTGGGTGTGCCTTCCTGCCTCTTCCTCGGGCCGTTTGGGCTCCCAGGCCTCCATCGATACTTCGACAACGTTCGCTTCGAGGCCGGCGTGGGCGAGCACGTTTCTTGGACTCACCTCCCGATTGGCGGCGTCAAATCCAAGGAAATCTCTCAGGGGAATGTCCCGCGGAAATGCCCTTTTCCTTGCGTATTTTATTGCTTTATCCTCAATCTTACCGAGCTCCACCCTTATCCTCTGCAGGGTGCTTCCCCTGAAGAGCCTATCCGAGACGCTGTAAAGCTTCTCGATGGAGTAGGGTTCCTCGACGAGCAGGCCCTCGGTTACCTTCGTCTGGAAGAGGAGCTTGACGAGCGTTCCAAAGCCACTGCCAAAGGCCAGTCTTCGTATTACTGCCTTTTCTTCGGCGTTAACGGCTATCGCTCCCTCCCACGTTTCGTCGAGCTCCTCGATATATGATTCCAGCCTTCCAATGTCGGGGAACTCTTCCAGAAAAAGAAGGGGGAGTCCGAAGAGCAGAGAGCCAATCCATGCCTCAAGCTTTTTCTTCTCCTTTCTCAGGTTCTTTAAAGTGTTCAGAGAGCCCTTGAGCCTTACGAACTCGGCCCTTTCCATTGAGTACTGGCACAGGTACTCATCAAAGCCGGGCAAAGGCTCAGATAGAGGAGTTGGTTTGATCATCGTCGTTTCTATCGTGTTTATGCTCAGCTCCCTCGTTATTTTGGGAACGAACGGGTCGGAGTTGTAGGCGTAGAAGGTGACGGTGTTCATTACCGCCGCGATGCCCAAGAGGTCTTTGAGCGCCCTATACGTCAGCAGGGTTATGTAGTTGAGCCCGTGCGTCGAGTCAAAGTGGACTTCGAGGTTGCCTTTGGTTGGAATTATCTCAGAGAGGGCGTGGAGAACGTAGTAGTAGGCATCCATAGCACTTCCCCTGAAGCTCCCGTGAGTGAATTCGCCTATCCCGGGGGCGATAATGACGTCTACCTCTCTACCTGCACCGATCCTCTCAAGGAAGTCCATGACCCTACCCCTAATGTCTTCCCTCAGGCCTTCCAGCGACGAGAAGTCCTTCCCAATAGTGTCCGATAGGACTATAACTGTCCAGTCCGGTTTGATGACCTTTTGAAGTATCGGGAGCGTTGAGGGCCCGGCTGAGGTCTCTCCCCCAAAGCGATACTTGGTCTCTTTCCATCTCTCAAAGTCGCCCCAAGAAACAACGAGGAGCTTCATTCAATCACCACCCACCCCATGGGCATTCCATTGGCCAGCCTCCTGGTCTTGGGGAACTCCCTTGAGAAACTACTCCCACCGGGCTTCTTCCCAAGTCCGAGTTTTTTCCTCACATTCTCCCACTTGTAGCCCTTCTCAACAAGTAGCAGTCCTATCGTCATCGCCAGCCAGCCGCTTCCCCATCCAAGCCTCAAAATGTGCCCTGAGTAGTCCCCCAGGGAGGCGTAGAACGATCTGACCTGAGAGGCGTACCTCCCAAACTTTTGAACCTCCATGATCTCGGATTTCATTACTGCACTGTAGAACTCGTCGACGGCCTCCCATAGGAAGTCTTCGAAGACCTCCCCAGGTTCTCCTCTTTCTTTGAGGCACTCCGAGAGGAGACCGTTGAAGTAGTCGGCGTTAAGCCTGAGGGCCTTGGTGTTCACATGTATCTCGACGTCCGTAACCGCTCCAGGTTCAATGGCTTCGACCCATATCGGTATGGGTTGAGGATTGCCGATGACCTCAATGTGGTAAACTGCCAGGTGCTTTCGGCCTACTGGTTTGCTGTCCCGAACGATGAGCGCTTTCATCGGGTCGCGCTTCGGCTCGTAGCGGATCTTAGACCGTCTGTCGTGCTCCATACCAAAGACTATGGCTTCGAGCAGATCGTCAGCGCGTTTTCTGTCTATTCTGGCCCTTGAAAGGAAGCCCGTGTAGTAGTCGAGCACGTCCTCACTCCGTCCAATGTCTCTCGCAACATCACCGTTTACCTTTGAGACGACCTTCATGACCGTCCCGGCATCACCGCACTCCTTTAGGGTTTTGTAAAGCACCGCGGTTCTTATCGCCCCTTTGAGAGATGAGCCCGGAATGTAGGGCCTTCCATTGAGCTTGATGAATTCCTTTATCTGCATGCTCTTCCTGCCAGTCTTTCCGTGAACCTTTAGAGCATAGATAGAATAGTCCGATGGGTCGAGGTGGAACTCCTCAATATAACCCTTCCAGATGTATGCGTCTCCAGGGGGATTCTTGAGCAGGGCGAGTATCTCGTTCAGCTCCACCCCAAGGTTCATGAGGTCGTTCACGAGCCTCTCGGTGTCAAGGACATGGAAGATGTTTTCCCGAGGGTAGATATCCACCGGCGTCAGCTCGTTCCCGGTTCCGATATGAAGTGGCGAGAGAACTTTGAGCGTTCGCTCGGTCATTCCAGACCCTCCGGGAGTTCAACGCCCAGCGGGAAGGTGAGGCCGTAGACGTAAACTTCATGGCTTAAACCCAGCTCAAGCCTTTCCATCCTTCCCGGATCATTTCTCACGATTGAGCCCTCTGCGATGAACGTCATCCGCGGCTTCCTCCTGCCGAAGCTCCAGCCGCCTTTCCTGAGGAGCCTCCAGAGCACGGGGGTTTTTGTCGGGAGGGCATTCGAGAGGGTAACGCTGTACTCGCTTCCAGGTGCGTCTATTTTCACTTCGTGGAACTCGACCTCAAACAGCCCTGCCCCCCAGGTCGATTTCCCACCTATGCCCGTGTCGCCGAGGAACTTCATGGCCGGTGCTATATATTCGTCGAACACTTTCCGCGGGCCTGAATAGAGGAAGTAGACCCCGCTCTTCTCTCTAAACCTGATCTCCTCCCAGAAGTATATCGAAGAATCCTGTGTGACCCTGTCAAGGACAACTCTGGGCACGTCCACTCTGGCGTAGGGGATTTCTTCGGGGATGGTGAAGGGCCGCAGCCGGAGTGCAAGCTCGAAGTTTTTGAGGTCGAGGTACTTCGCCTTTCTGAGCCTCTTCGCCGTTATGTAGCGCTCCTCCTCATCGAGTCCTGTGAGAATTTCCTCCAGAGCGGGCTCAACGCTCAGGGGCTTTGGTAGGTAGTAAGTGTCTTCGGAATATGGGAACGCGGAGCTTATCCTTGCACCGTCCATGAAGGCATCCACAAGTTCCTCGACAGCCGATTGTCCATGGATGGCTGAGATTGCGTTTCCAATTGCTCCGAACAGTGTGTCCGCCCTTGGAATGTCTCGAAACGGCCCCTTTGGAATGAGCTTTACTGCAATGAACTTCGGCATCACCCTGCCTCCAGCTTGTCCTCCACCTCCGAGAAGAGGGAATCAAATCCACTGAGTATATCCCTAACTGACTTCTCCCTGGCGTCAATTGAAACGATGTCCTCTTCTTTGCCCGTCCTGTAGTAGTCCAGAGGCCTGAACTCAAAGCTATCAAAGATGAACTTCACTTTTCCGTAGCCTCTCGAACCGGAACCGCCGAGGTAGCTGTCTTCAAGGAGTGCCATGGCAGTTAGGATGTTCTTGATGTCGTCCCTCCAGTGTGTGGTGTTCTCAACGTTGTAGATTATCTCGAACTCGAATTCCGCGCCGGCGACGACTCGCTCGAAGTGACGGAGGTTCGTCTTCGAAGTGATTCTGTCGATTGAGACCTCAGGCTTCGCCTCGGTTATAAGCTCAAGAGGTTTGCTTTTCCAATCTTTTGTCAGGTGAGCATCCCTAACGATGATCCTTGAGGGGAAGTTACTTTTATCACCGCTGGCTCCAAAGAGCCTGCACACAGGGCATTTGTAGGCATCTTCATAGGTTTCGCAGACGTGAATGTGAATTGGATTTGGTTGGGTGCCGATGTTCCTGTTGAACTCCAGGGATTTCAGTCCAAACTTTTCTGGGTGAGAATGAACGTATATTTCGAAGAGGCTCCTTAACCTGCCCTTGAGGGATGAACCGGGAATGTATGGATAGCCTGATATGGGGTCTCTGATCACGGGTGAGTCGACACCTCCAATCTCGGCAACGTTTCTTCCGGCTCCAATCTTGAGGCCCGTCTCGACCTTGATCGTTCCCTTCAGGACAAACTTTCCATAAAATCTTCTGTCCCTTTCCATCATTCCTTCCCTCCGAAATACCTGTGATAGGAGATTATAGCCTCAAAAAACTCGTAAACGCGGTTGAAGTTCTCCTTACTTGGGTTTTCAAGAAGCCAAGCGAGAACGGGTTGCAGGCTGTTTGCAAAGTTTGAAACATTCTTGTTCTTCCCTGCAGTATAGGCCAGCAACATCATCATTCTCCTAGCTGTTGACTGTATCTCTTTCTTCACGTTCTCCTCCTTTTCTTCCTGTTTTATGCTGAATCTTATGTGAACGTCCTTGGCCATCTCAATAATCTTCCTGACCTGGGTTGTATGAACATCATCAACTACGGCCTTTGCGGCCACTATCGCGGCGTTTCTAAGCATCTCCTTCTCGTCCCATTCAGAAAAACTGGCAAACCTGCTCCGTATTCTTTTGTAAACCTCATTAATAGCCTCCTTGTTGCCTCTGATCGAGGATTGTAGCTCCCAGAACTTCAGGTTGTTGAATTTCTCGAAAACTTCCTCGATATTTCTGTTGTTTAAAGTTGTGTCCTGTCGGTAGCGTCTCTCTTCAAAATTCCTATTTCTCCTTTGGTTGTATCCCATCAAATCACCTCCTAACCGCCATGAGCACGATTTTCAAAACCCCATCAACCCAGTAAACCGGCTGGGGTTCTTTCCTCTCGACGGCCTTTGTGTCTATGCCAACCAGCTCCGGGAACAGATCAGAGAGACCGTGCCTTCCGAGCAGGTATGCGGTCAAGTAAGCCCAGCGGACGTCGTTCGGGTCTCTGACGTAAAGCTCCCTTATTTCAAGGAGCTTCCAGAGAAGACCCTTCTTGGACTCCAGCTTTCCTTTTAGCCTTCCGTTTCCGGCGTATATCCTTGGGGCATAGGTTCTCCAGAGCTCCTCGTAATGGCCCCACTCGTAAGATAGCTTGTGCTTCCCATCAAGCGGCCTGCTCCTCCCGACAACGAAGACCCTGTTCCTGCCTTCATCTTTGGCCGTGTCAAGCCTTTCACTTACAACATTCGCCATCCTGTATATCGGCGTGCGCTCGTCGAAGTAGCCGAGGCCAACCGAGAGCGTCAGCTTTCCGCCGGTGTAGGCATTGAACGCCCTACGCACCCTGAATGCGAGCTCGAATATCTGGTCCCACGCCCCAACGATGAAGAAGTCGTCGCCGCCGGCATAGACGACGACAATATCAGGTTCCTCCGGCCAGTCCCTCAGAGAGGGGACGTCTCCTATGATGTAGCCGAACTTTCCTTCAATTATCGCCCCGATGTAGCCCTTGAAGAAGTAGTCCATGAATCTCGACGCCGTTGCGAGCTTCGACGGGCTGTCCATCGAGCTGAAGAACTCCCCAAGCCTGTCCACATCGCCCTTCATAACGCCAAGCCTTCTCGTACCGGTTGACGCCATTGAAAGCTCTTCAAACGTCGCGACTCCGCCCTTGGGGTCTTTCTTGAAGTAGTCCGCCACGAAATACGGGACGAACTGGGCACTTTCGGGGATTTCGCCGGGGTTGAGCGTGTTCTTAACCAGGATTTGTTCTCCGACGGGCCTGCCTCCCTGAAGGTAGGGGACGAAGCCCGAGAACGGCCCCTCAACGAGGACTCCAGCGTCGTTTTTGGCGGTCCGCCCAAATCCGAGCAGCTTTGGAAGGTTACCCCCGAGGCTGACGAGCCTGTTGCACGTGGGACATACTTTGGTCTCGGGGTCAGAGGCAGAAGGTTCGAGTTTTCCCTCAGGAAGCTCCCGGCCGCATACGGGACACTCCGCTAGCCTTTCGGTGTGCCCGTGCTCGAAGAGGCCCTTTATCTCGCCGAAGCGCTTGAGCTTCCTCACAGTGAGCTTGCGCTTGAGCCTTTTTCTGGCCTCCGCAAAGAGGTTTTTCCCACCTTCTCTTCCAAACTCCCTGCCGGAGACAGGCTCCCATTCTATGGCAAGGTAGAGGTCACCCTCGAATTCACGATAAAGCCACTCGGCGGCCTTCGCCCTTATCTCTTCCAGCTCCTTTACGGCATCTGGTGTGTTCTGGGCGATTATCATGAAGTGGCCGCCGGCGTTGAAGATGACGTTGGCCCTCGTGAGGCCCAGCCTTGAGAGTATCTCAAGCACGACGTCCCAGCCGATGAGTTCGAGGTATGCACTCCTCGCGCGGAGGTACTTGAGGGTTCCCTTTCCGCTCACGCGGTAGATGAAGTCCTGTATTCCGGAAAAGTCCCCCTCAATGAGGAGGAAGCGTTTCTCTTTCCTGCATCCCCCAGACCTAACGTCCTCGGCGGTGCACCCGGCGCGGAGCATCGCGAGGGCTATTGCCGAGGTCATTCTCATGTGGTCATACAGCGAGATGACGTTCCCCTCGCTTGTCACGGAGCTGACGAAGGTCAGGTACTTTTCGAGAACCGGCAGGAGTCTGTCGCTCCTAAGCTTGACCTTGGAAAGTTCTTCCCAGAGCCTCTTGACCAGCTCCCTGTAGTCCTGGGACCTGATGGAAAAGACGTCCCCCGGGACTGGAAGTTCTTTTTCGAAGTCCAACTCAGCCCAGGGATAGGCTTTCCTTGGGTTGAACACGGAGTACAGCGGCCTTGACGCCTGCGGCTGCCCCTCTTCCCTCTCGCCCGATGCCAGGTTGTCGGCCTCATATACTATCCAGAGGGCGTTGAGGACGTCGTCCACCGTGAGGCCAAAACGCTCGGGGGAAAGCTCTTTTATCCTCTTTATCATCCGTTCATCGTTTTTCATGTGCCCCCTGTGATGGAACTCGGAGAAAAGGGAGAGGAGCTCGTATTCCGCCCTTCCGGTGTTCTTAGCTAAGTCCCTGAGGAACCTCGCACCCTGTGTGGAATGATCCCCGGAGTAAAGACCCGCCCTCTGCACGGGCTTCCCTATGTCGTGGAGAAGCCCGCCCAAGGCGGTCAGTTCATCGATTTCCACCAACTCACCCCCTTATTGGGTTCAAGAAGCCGAATCCAAGGCTGTTCTTCTCGCCCAGCCCGGTCTCCATTATGAACCTGTAGAACCTCCGCTCCCCGGGCTTTATGCACTCCTTTTCGAGAAGCTCCCAGTTGGAGCCGATGACGGGAAACGGAACCCCCTGCTTGACGACCTTGACGTAAACGTCGAGCTTGCCGTTTCTCCTCAGCTTGGGTATCATCCTGTCGAATATCGGCCCTTCCAGTGTAAACTCGTCCCCGTAGAAGGCGTTGTATTTCTTCTCCGCGTTCTCCTTTAGCCGTCTCAGGAAGAAGTTCAGGTCTCTATGGGCGTGGAGCTTGAAGTACTCGTTTTTCCGCGAGTCCCGGTATAAGACCACCGGGGAGCCCGTTTGAAAGCGTTTTTTCAGGGGGAGCCTGAACTTCTTCAGCTCGTCTATAATGAGCTCCTGCGTCCCTATGTATACCCTGACCCTGTCCTTCAGGCTGGAGTGGAGTGCCCTGACGAAGCCCTCGTCCGGGGAGGAGACCAAGAAGGTCGGCCTTCCCAGGGAGTCTATGAAAAAGTCCGAGAATGTAAAGAACTTGAACCTCGGTGCGTCGTGGTTTTCCCCGTACTCCGTGCCCTTCAGCATGTTGTAGATGAACCCCTGAACGGCGTGCTTGTTGGGATAAATAAACCCACCATCAGGGGGATAAAAACTGACCTTAATGCGCATAATCTATCCTCCCCGGAAGGTTACCGTCTTTAACGTGCATGCTCTATCTTTATAACTCTTATTGTTGAATGCCTTTTTCTTCTAACCCCGTGGAAATCAGGTTTTATTTCTTTTTGAATATCCGCTGACTCTAAAGAAACGTTCCGGTCAGGCTTTCAGCTCGTTCGTTAGCTCCCGCTCTTGCCATACGAGCCGTTCTACGGAAACCAAGCGGGACAGTAATGGGGCTTTCACACAATTCTGTCCTACTGAAACTCACAAGGGTTCACATCTTCGGTGGATACACCTACTATGAGTTTCCACACAATTCTGTCCCACTGAAACACGACTAATCACAGCCCGAAAGAGACAGCCGCGATTATGTTTCCACACAATTCTGTCCCACTGAAACACGACTAATCACAGCCCGAAAGAGACAGCCGCGATTATGTTTCCACACAATTCTGTCCCACTGAAACAGAAAGAGCTGGAAAAATCTCTTTCGGCCAAAGCCGATGTTTCCACACAATTCTGTCCCACTGAAACACTCTCGATCCAACAAACATAGACCAATACACTGTCAGTTTCCACACAATTCTGTCCCACTGAAACGCCGACAAGACCAAGCACTGGCAGGTTGTTCCAGATGTGTTTCCACACAATTCTGTCCCACTGAAACTGGATTTTTGCGTATTGGCCCGACACTTCAGAAACGGTTTCCACACAATTCTGTCCCACTGAAACGAGGTCAAAGCCAGGCTCTTCCTCAGCAAACTCCCAGGTTTCCACACAATTCTGTCCCACTGAAACTCCAGAAGAGCTTAAGGAGATGGCTAAAGATGTTTCAGGTTTCCACACAATTCTGTCCCACTGAAACTCATCGCACAGGCCTATACTCAGACCATGTACAACCAGTTTCCACACAATTCTGTCCCACTGAAACGGCATTGAAGTCCCAAAGCCGAATGAGCCTGGAGTCAGTTTCCACACAATTCTGTCCCACTGAAACGCAAGCTTTTCCCTCATCGCTTCATCAACGTTGCCCATGAGTTTCCACACAATTCTGTCCCACTGAAACTCAGAAGGAGACGACCGGCATCACAACAGCTGGGGAAAGTTTCCACACAATTCTGTCCCACTGAAACGAGCGTTGCAGAGGCCGCTATGACTTCGAGACCGGAGTTTCCACACAATTCTGTCCCACTGAAACCGTCGAGCGGGCAGAAGAGCGTCGCGTTGAGGTAAGGTTTCCACACAATTCTGTCCCACTGAAACGACTCAAATCTCACAGCACTGATAAGCCTCTTTGCTTGTTTCCACACAATTCTGTCCCACTGAAACGAGTACCTCACTGCAACCAGACTCATAGGAGCCATTGAGTTTCCACACAATTCTGTCCCACTGAAACCCAACCTCGCTGACTCTTCGTCGAGCTGCCGGATGAAGTTTCCACACAATTCTGTCCCACTGAAACAGAGCTTGTTGGAGTGATAACTGCACTGGCATTCCTGGTTTCCACACAATTCTGTCCCACTGAAACATGCGTTTAGGTTTGGAGCCCTTACCAGCCCTACATCTGGTTTCCACACAATTCTGTCCCACTGAAACTCTTAGAAGTGTTGGTGATTTTGATGCAGATGCAAAGGTTTCCACACAATTCTGTCCCACTGAAACTCAGGCACGAAGTAATCTTAGTGAAGGGAAAAATCATGGTTTCCACACAATTCTGTCCCACTGAAACATTTTAGTAACCCTCTCCATGCTCCTCGAGGTAAAAGGTTTCCACACAATTCTGTCCCACTGAAACTAGACGAATGGTACGGGTGTTGGTCTGGTCGGCGTGTTTCCACACAA
The DNA here is from genome assembly GCF_012027535.1 of Thermococcus sp. GR5. Classification (NCBI taxonomy): domain Archaea; kingdom Methanobacteriati; phylum Methanobacteriota; class Thermococci; order Thermococcales; family Thermococcaceae; genus Thermococcus; species Thermococcus sp. GR5. The sequence goes on from NZ_SNUN01000002.1 coordinate 141,059, forward strand.
TTCTGTCCCACTGAAACTAGACGAATGGTACGGGTGTTGGTCTGGTCGGCGTGTTTCCACACAATTCTGTCCCACTGAAACACTTACATACTAAAAAACACGGTGCAAAGAAGCCGGTGTTTCCACACAATTCTGTCCCACTGAAACAGGACACTTTTTCACCCTGTTTTTCCAACAGAATCCTCTGTAACCCCGGATATTTAAGTGTTTCTGGAAAGCCCTACTGGGGGACCCCTGAAAGCCCTGGAATCTGCCGCTTTTCCGGCCTTTTCTGGGGTGGGTGCCTTTTCTCTGGGGCCGAAATTCTCAATGTACTTTGCAGTGCATGAGAGTTCCAGAGCCCGAAGCGGCCCGTATTTTGGAGTGTCTGCCCGAATGCGGCAAGATTGTCAAAAACGTTCAATTATATCGGGGATCGATACTTTTCGGCCGCCGAGCGGGCTTGATTGACATTCCGCCCGGAAATTGGTTACACTATATGGTATCTAATGTAACTTCTTGTTATGTTTTGTAAGTAGTGCTTTCTGAATTCCACGGGGTTGTCTGCCTTTTTCCGGGGATGTAGTCCCTGTAAAACCCTCAAAGCGCCAAAAACGGAACATAGAACATGATAGAGCATAATTTCGGGGCGACAATCTTTCACTTCTCAAACACGTAGAAATACCTCTCCAGGCTCTTGTGCACGCGCTGGTAGTACTTGCCGACCAGCTTAAAGCCGACCTTCTCAGCCTCGGCTTCCCCATCGAAGCTCGTGGGGAACGCTATCGCCAGCCTGCCGCCGTCTTCAAGGACGTTGTAGATGCTCCTTAGGGCTTTCCTGTAAAGCTCGTCCCTCGCCCTTCCGGCAAGAGTTGCCGAAGTCCCGTAGGGCGGGTCCGTTGCTACGGCTTCAAACTTCTTGTCCGGGAAAAGCTCCTCCAGCTTTGTCGCGTCGCCGAGCTTGAGGGTGTAGTCCTTTATTCCGTAGTGCCTCAGGTTCATTTCTGCGCCTTCCACCATTTCTGGCTTTATGTCAACGCCGTAGACCTTCAGGCCGATTAAGCCCGCCTCCATCAGAATCCCGCCGGCACCCATGAAGGGGTCGAGGATTTCCTCCCTTGCCTTCGTCAGGTTTACCAGCGCCCTTGAAATCCGTGGATGGAGTGAAATCGGTCGGAAGAACGGCCTGTGGTGGGCCTTTCTCCTTTCGAAGTCTTTGGGGTCGAAAAAGCGGTATCTTATCCCGGCATAGAGCTTTTCGCCGCAGTAGACCCTCACAAGGGTGTCCGGTTTTGAAAGGTTCACGCGGAAACCTTTGCCGTGTATCACCGCCCCCAGCTTCCTCGGGAGGTCTATAACATTGTATTTGCAGTTAGCCATGGTCTCTGTGTCCACCTTGAAGGTTCCGCTTATCGGCCACTCAATTTCTTTGGCCTTTTCCAGGAGTTCCTCTAGGGAGTTGGCCTCGATTAAGAGTTCCCCATACTCATGGGACAGGCCAAGGCGGTTCAGGTAAGGGAAAGCCCTCTTATCGGCGTCGAGCTTGAGGAACAGATAATCCTGACCCGCTATTTCACCGCCCGAGAGCTCGAGCATAGCTTTAACTTCATCTCTGGCCATCTCTGGAAGGTTTCCGAGTATCTCCAGGTAGAGCATATTGGTCGCTTTATCCTTTCTTTTAAAAATTTGCCGCCGGACTTTACCGGGATATGGGCTTCATAATAGCAAGCAGAAGCAAGATTACATCCCCAACGTGGAGGAAACTGTCGGTTATGTAGAGTGACAGTTCAGCCATACTAGGTACCGCGGGCACGTTATCTTCTATGTGTGTCTAAGAGCAAACCGAAAACTCAATGGAGATAAAAACTGCTGCCCTTGGCTGTAGAGCTACCAGTCCTTTCCATTTATTTGAAATCTGGACATGGAAAAGGGCAGACAGTATAGACCACCAACACCAACGTTGCTGTTCTGAGAGTGAAGTGTATCGAAGTGGGTTTATGTAATCGGATTACCTATAATAACCTCTCCATTTATGATATCAAACTCGTAGAAATCTGTTCCTCCTCCAGGAGACTTCTTTATCCTGAGACCGCGGGTTATTTTGAATTCATTGACTTCCTCAATAATATCTATAACATGGGTGGCATAGTCCTCGAACACGGCCAGACTTTTACTGTTGATGAGCCTTTTGTCAAGCAGAACTACCATGACCGCCTTCTTTTCTTGAACTATCATAACGAGTTCTGAAAACAGTCTGAACACAATGCTCGAAGACTGGAAAACGAGGAGTGGGTGAAGAAGGAAGAACCCCACACTTGAGCCTTCTGGGACGTTTCTAAGAATGTGGGATATCTTATAAAGTTCCTCCTGATATATGTCCCCTCCAAGAACTACCATCCCTATTTTCCGTAGATTAAAGCGTTTCTCGAACTCTTCCTTGAGCTGGGGTGTAACGAACGCAACGGCCTTTTCCTTGTTGGTCTGTAGCATACTTGCCGCTATCTCCTCGCCTAAAGTGCCTACTGTCTCTATTAGGATCACACTGCCTTCAGGGACTTCGCCCAGCAATTTATCGAGCTTTTTTATTCCTGTTTTCATTTCCAGTCACTCAACAAAGATGTTCTCATTATTGTAGACCTTAATTCCGCCGGTGGTTATCCTGTAGGGCCTAATTTGTTCATCAAAAGAGCTTCCTCGGAATTTTCGTATCATAATCCCCCTTAACAGCCGTCCGTTTACTTCAAGGGTCTTAAGTTCTATGACCCCACTTACCAGGTACTCCTCCACATCACTGGTCTTTAAATCAGAAGTTAAAATGACAGTGGCACCAAGCTCGGATAGTGACTTCAAGAAACCTATGAACGTTGTCCTGTAATCCAGTTCATCTTTCACTGTGAGCTTTAGCATTGTTAAAGGATCAATAGCCACCCTTGAATAATGTTTAGATTTGACTTTGTCTTGAATTGCACTCGTTAATTTTTCGAAACTCTTTCCAAACGTCTCGTAGAATGTACCAGCAAAGATGTTATGTGCCTTATCTGTAACGGGAGTTGCATCTATTGCATCGAATTTAGGGTCGTCCAAGTTAAACCCCAGCTTTGACATATCCTCTTTTAGGGTTTTAAGGGATTCCTCAAGTGTCACGTAGAGGACGTCTTCACCGTTTTTCACGCCTTCAGTGAGGAATTGAATGGTGAGAGTGGTTTTTCCCGTTCCCGGGCCACCTTTAACCAAGTACGTTCTCCCGGGGATTAGGCCACCTTCAAGCATCTTGTCAAGTCCTTTTATTCCTGTAGATATTCTCTCCATTATGTTCACCTAAAACTACTCACCTAATAAGGAACTTGGTAGTAATAGTATATATATGTTATTGATGGCCATGGCTTTACATAAAATATGTCCTTTATGATCTAATATCCCGTACATATTGTGAGCATATGGCAATTTTTTGGCATGTATTGGAGGTAATCGCTGACTCCCACTATTGGTTTATGAATCTTCGAAAAGACCAAAAATGAGTTATATGCTTGAGAAATAAAAGTAAGACTACTTTTTGATTTCTACTGAGAGTATTTTAGATTTCTTTGTCGCAGCGTCAACGGCCTTCATTATTGCCGTTCTTATCTTTCCCTCCTCCAGCTCAAAGATACCATCTATTGTGGTTCCTCCTGGCGTTATAACCATGTCTCTGATTTCCGCAGGATGGTTTTCGCTCTCTAAGAGAAGCTTCGCTGTCCCGAGCAAGGTCTGCGCTGCGGCGAGCTTTGCAACATCCCTCGGAAGACCCACCCTGAGTCCACCATAAATCATTGCTTCCAAGAACACGGAAACATAGGCCGGTCCTGAACCACTTAAACCAGTTATGGCATCCATGTGCTCCTCATCAACTCTAAGGCACTTTCCAAATGAGCTGAAGAGATTCTCAACGATTGTTATATCTTCTTCGCTCAGCCCGTCCGATGTGTATGCCGTAAATGACTCCTTGACTAAGATGGCTATATTGGGCATTGCCCTCACGAACTTGGCTTTAGGTGCTAGCCGTTTGAGGTTCTTAAGGGGAATTCCTGCAGCCAGTGAAATTACAAGCTTACCGCCTATTGCTTTATTGATCTCTCTGAGGACTCCAGGCACTTTGTTTGGCTTGACCGCGATAAAAACTACCTCCGCCCATTCCGCGGCCTCGACGTTATTCCTGATGACCCTGACGCCGTGTTCCTCTAACCACATGGCCTTTTCGACGCTCCTCCGTGTTGCGATTACCGAGTGGCCAGCTTCGGCCAGAGCCTTTGCTACCGCCCCACCAATTGTTCCGGCACCTATAACCGCCACCTTCAAGCTGATCACCCCAATAAGTTCTCCAATAATTCATTAACGTTTTCAATATCTCTTCCAACCAAGACAAAGTCAAAATCCCTTCCGTATTCCTTTCTGTAGTTTTCCACGAGCAGTTCGTCGTTCACGGTGTCCCCTATGTAAACCCCGTCTTCACCCCTGGTGAGGTGCCATATTGCCCTCGGATCGGGCTTCACGTAGAGCTCCCTCGTCACAGCCTTCTCGAAGTGGAAGTCTATGAGCTTCTCCGCCAGCTCAAGCTCCAATGCGCTTCTCCCCGTTATAACGCCGAGCTTGAACCGCTTTTTGGCCATCTCGAGCAGTTCCGTCCTTACTATTGGCCTCTCCTTCTTCCAGAGGCCGTCGAAATCGAAGAGCCTTCCCGGGTAGTGCTCGCCCAGGTAAAATGTGTTAAAAACCTGCTCAATGCTTCCGTTGAAGAGTCCAATCCCGAATCTTTCGCGAACCCAGTTTATTCCTTCGCCCTCCGGAAACTCCTCTATGAGCCCTTCAACGTCTCCGGCTATCGCAAAGAGTATCAGCGCCTCGCTGACCTTGAAGTCATCACCAAAAGCTCCCTTCCGTCTAAGCTTCCTTATCCACTCTAGCTTGATTCTCTTCTTAACCTCGAAGAGTCTGAGGAAGTACTCCACCGTGAGCTTTGTGGCTAGGTCGTAGCTCTCGCGGACGTCAATCAGAACGCCGTCAACGTCGAAGATGACCCACTTCATCCTCTCCCCTCCATGAACTCCTTCAACGCCCCAATCAGCTCGTCGTTCTCCTCCCTTTTGCCGACGGTAACCCTTATGTGCCCCGTCAATCTTCCGCCGAGCTTTCTTACCACGATGCCCTTTTCGAGTAAAAATTCGTAAGCATTAAGCTTCATCAGGATGAAGTTGGCCTCGCTAGGATACGCGTAGTCCTTGAACTTCCGATAAATTCGCTCACGCTCCTTGATTATGTAATCGATGTTCCGCCTGACTAGATCGTAGTGGTCGAGCATGAGCTCTGCTATCTTCATTGAGATGGAGTCTAGAGTAAAGGGCGGTTTGATTCGATGGAGGTGGTCTATTATCTCTTCACTCCCGACTGCATAGCCAACTCTGACTCCTGCAAGCCCGAAGGCCTTTGAGAACGTTCTCAGGACTATTAAATTGTCGTACTCACTGATTAGATCCACGTTGCTGCCCTTTGCAAACTCTACGTACGCTTCATCCAAGACGACAGGAGCACCGGTTTCAAGGACGCTTATTATCTTTTCTCTATCTTGAGTGTTGCCCGTGGGATTGTTTGGGGAGCAGATAAAGAGTGCCCTGGCGTTTTCCGCATACTCCTCGACGTTCTGAAGTCTGAAGTTCTCATCCAGTGGGACATCAATTAAATTGATTCCCTCGAACTTTGCAAAGAAGCCGTACATCCCAAAGGTGGGAGAGCTTATGACTATGTGATCCCCCTCAAAGAGCTTCAAAATTAGGCTTATCAGTTCATCACTCCCGTTTCCGACGATTATGTTTTCTTTGTCAATCCCTAAAAACTCTGCTATCCTTTCCCTCAGCGGGTCAGCGGTGATGTGAGGGTATCTGTTGAAGGGAACCCGCTTTAGCTCTTCAAAAATCTCCTCCTTTATCTCCGGTGATAAATCGAAGGGATTCTCGTTCTTGTCAAGCCATATTCTGTAATCTCCCTCCAAGACTTTATATGGCTGGAAGGATTTAACAAGAGGCCTAATCCTCATTTCCTGCGCCTCCTCAGCTCGGTCATAACCTCGCCCAAACTTATGTCGTTGTATGCTAAGAGAACCAGGAGGTGGTAGAGCATATCAGCGGTCTCGTAGATTATCCTTTCCCTGTCCTCTGCGACGAGGACCTCGATGGCTTCCTCCCCGAATTTCTTGTAAATCTTCTCTTTCCCTTCAGCAAAGAGTTTTGAGGTGTAAGATCCATCGAGAAGCTTTTCCTTTCTCTGCTTTATCAGTTCTTCAAGCTCTCTTAGGATTGTGAGCGAGTAGTCTATCTCCTCTGCTATCCTCTCAGGCTCGCCAAGCTTCCGGTAAAAGCAGGAATAGTTCCCCGTGTGGCAGGCAGGTCCTTTGGGCTCGACGATTAAAAGCAACGCATCGTTGTCGCAGTCTACCCTCACCTCCTTCACGAGCTGGACGTTGCCACTGACTTCCCCCTTCATCCTAATTCTGTCCTGTGAGCGCGAGTAGTAGTGAGCATAACCCGTTTCAAGCGTTTTCCTCAATGCTTCTCTGCTCATATAGGCCAGCGTTAAAACTTCTCCCCTCGTGTCCTGAACGATTACGGGAACGATTCCACCATTCTTTTCCCAGTTGACCCTATTAATCAGCTCATCCATGCTACCACCTCAGTAGTTCAGCCTCACGGGTATGCCCTTTTCAGCCAAATACTCCTTCAGCTCCCTGACCGTGTATTTCCCGTAGTGGAAGATTGAAGCTGCCAAAGCAGCCTCTGCTCCAATCTTGAAAGCCTCGTAGAAGTGCTCTGGACTTCCAGCGCCGCCGGAGGCTATGACTGGAATATCTACTGCTTCAACGATAGCTTTGGTTAAGGGAATGTCAAAGCCCTCCTGGGTCCCATCAGTGTCCATGCTTGTAAGCAGTATCTCGCCGGCACCGAGCCTCTCGACTTCCTTGGCCCACTCTACTGCGTTAATCCCCCTCGCCTTCCTTCCCCCGTGGGTGTAGACCTCCCAGTACTCCCCGTTCCACTTTGCATCAATCGCTATCACTAAATTCGCAGAGCCGACAACCTTTGCTGCTTCCCTCACGAGCTCGGGGTTGTTCACTGCGGCAGTGTTGAGAAAAACTTTATCCGCGCCGCTTTTGATTATCTCTCTTATCTCCTCAACGCTCTTTATCCCGCCTCCGACAGTGAAGGGGACGTATATTTCCTCCGCTATCCGTTTAACGAGGTCGAGCAGGATTTTCCTCTTCTCAAACGATGCTGTGATGTCGAGGAAGACGATCTCATCTATCCCTTCTTCCTCGTATCTCCTGGCGAGCTCTATTGGGTCGCCAGCATCTCTAATGTTCTGGAACTTTATTCCCTTGACGACTCTCCCCTCTTTTATGTCAAGAGCGGCTATAATCCTCTTGGCTAACATTCCAGAACCTCCAGAAGCTCTTTCAGGCTGACTTCACTCTCGTAAAGGGCTTTCCCGACTATGGCTCCAGAGAAGCCGACCCTCCTCAGCTTGAGCACATCATCCACGCTCGAAACTCCCCCAGCGTAGATGAACTCCTCATCCTTCCAAAACCGCTCTATACTTTCTATCCCCGTCAGCGTGCCGTCCCTCTCGATTGAGGTGTAGATGAACCTGTCCACGTACTCCCTGAGCATCTCGTAGGCTTCCCCGACCTTAAGCGAGCTCTCCTCGAGCCATCCCTTAACCGCGATCTTCCCGCCCCTTGCATCTAGGCTGACAGTTATCCCGTCGAAGTTGTCCGTTATCTTCTCCAGGAACTCGAGGTCGAAGGCCTTCGTGCCGATTATGACGTTCTCGGCGCCGATTTCGTATGCTTTTGCTATGCTCTCATAGGAGCGGAAGCCCCCTCCGACCTGGACTTTAAGCCCTGTTTCCTCTATTATCTCCTTCACAACGTCAAGGTTCTGTGGCTTCCCTGTGAAAGCTCCGTCTAAGTCCACGACGTGGATTTTATCAACGAGCTCTGCAAATCTGCTTGCTATTTCCACGGGATCGCCGTAGACCTTCACTTTCTCCTTCTGCCCCCTGTAGAGGCGCACGGCTTTTCCACCCATGAGGTCAATGGCTGGATAAATTCTCATCTCACAACCTCCTGAAGTTTGCTAAAAGTCTCAACCCGTTTCTGCTCGACTTTTCAGGGTGGAACTGCACCGCGAAGACGTTGTCCCTGCAGACTGCTGAGGTAAAGACGACCTCGTTCCCCTTGGACTTGTAATCGGTAACTCCGGCGATTATGCCCTCGTCCGCTGGCTGGGCGTAGTAGGAGTGGACAAAGTAGAAGTAAGCTCCGTCCTTTATGCCCTCAAAGAGCTTGCATTCTTTTTTCTGCCACACCTGGTTCCAGCCTATGTGCGGCGTTCTGACTCCTCTAAACCTCACAACGTTACCCTCGAAGGCACCTAAGCCCTTACCCCTGCTTTCTTCACTCCACTCAAACAGCAATTGAAGTCCAAGGCATATCCCAAGGAACGGCTTTCCGTCGTTTATAGCATCCAAGATAACTCCCCTCAAAGGCTCAAGCTTCTCCATCACAGCTCCAAAGTTTCCAACCCCGGGCAGGACTATTTTCTCGGCTTTTTCTATTTCATAGGGGTCGCTCGTAATTACTCCTCCGAGGGCTTTCCTCACGTTGGCCAAGTTGCCTATGTCAAGATCAACTATTGCAATCACTACAGCACCCCCTTTGTGCTCTCCAAACGCTCACTCTCTCTCAAAGCCTGTTTTAAAGCAATGCCGAGTCCCTTAAAGGTCGCTTCGATTATGTGGTGGGCGTTTATTCCAGCCAGCTGCTTCACGTGGATTGTTGCATTCAGCGTCCTCGCCAGCGCCCAGAGGAACTCCCTGACGAGCGTAACCTCGAAGCCCTCTTCGCTCTCCTTCACGTCAAGCTCAAGGTTGAGGTAGGGCCTTGATATGTCCACAGCGACCAGAACTAGTGCATCGTCCATGGGCATTACGGCATTTCCGAAGCGCGCTATCTTTTTGCCCCTAATTTTCTCCCTAAGCTCCTCTCCGAGGACTATACCCAGGTCTTCCCATAGGTGGTGCCTCAAATCGTAGCTCGCCCTGATGCTGACATTCTGCTCCATGTAAAAGAATAAAGCAGTGAGGAGGTGGTCGAACACTCTGTCTCCCGTCTCTATGCCTCCCTCAACGCCAATCTCCACAGCTATGTCGGTCTCTTTCGTTTTGCGCCTCATCTTCTAACCTCCATGCTCCTTTTGTGCATCTCAAGTCCTTCAATTTCGGCCAGGCGAATTCCTAGATATCTCTCCGCCAAGAACTCCTCTCTGCTGACGTAGGCTAAGCTAATCCTCTTCATGAAGTCCATAACTGTTAAAACTCCGCTGAACTTCGCTGCTCCTCCCGTCGGAAGGACGTGGTTGACGCCGAGGAAGTAGTCAGCCGCTGGCACTGGCGTGTACTCCCCGAGGTATATCGCTCCCGCGTTGTCTATGAGGTCAACCAGTCCCATTGGGTTCTCGGTGATTATTTCCAAGTGCTCCGGAGCTATCTCGTTAGCCTTTTCGGCGCATTCCGCAAGGCTCTTACAGAGAACGACCTCGATCCCGTCCCTGTTGCAGTACTCTGCCAGCTCTCTTGAAGTCGTCAGGAGCCAGGCCTTGCTGTCCTTTCCGTGCTCAAGCTGGGAGAGTAAGTCGTAGAGGACGTATTCTTTGTTCGCGCTCTCATCGGCTATAACTGCTATCTCCGACGGTCCAGCCAAGCTGTCAATTCCCACAACACCGAAAACCTGCCTCTTTGCCTCGTTCACGAACTTGTTGCCCGGACCAAAGATTTTGTCCACTTTCTTCATGCCAATGCCATAAGCCATTGCTCCAATCGCCTGAATCCCGCCGAGCTTGTAGACCTCTTTAATGCCGAGGAGCTTTGCCACGTAGAGGACGTAGGGGTTAACTTTGCCATTTTTGGGTGGTATTGTAACCGCTATCTCCTTAACGCCCGCTATTTTTGCCGGAACCCCGACCATCATGAGCGTCGAGGGCAGAGGCTTTCCTCCCGGGACGTAGATTCCTATCCTCCTAATTGGCTTGTAGATTATGCCGTAAAGCGAGGCGTTCTTTATGTAGAGCTTATCGTTCTCAAGCTGCTTCTCGTGGTAAAAGCGGATTCTCTCTATTGTACGCTTGATGATCTCCTTGTCTTTTTCTGGAATCAGCCTCTCAGCTTCTTCGAACTCCTCCTCACTTACCAGGAATTCGCCCTCGTAGCCGTCGAACTTCTTTGAGTATTCCTTCACCGCTTCGATGCCCCTCTCCCTTATATCCCTCAAAATTCCAGCCACGTAGCTTTCCAGCTCAAAATCCATCTCTAACAACCTCCTTAATTTTTAAAACGAGTTCGTTAATTTCGTCAAACTTCGTCTTCTGGGAGATTCTGTTCACCAAGAGCAAAGCCGAAACATCCATAATCTTCTCTACCTCAACTAAGCCGTTAGCCCTCAACGTGTTTCCAGTCTCGACTATGTCAACGATGGCATCTGCAACCCCAATCTTTGGAGCGAGCTCAATGCTCCCGTGGAGCTTTATCACTTCAACTTCAACTCCATTCCTCTCGAAAAACTTCCTCGCAAGGTTTGGATATTTGGTGGCTATCCTGAACCCGTTCATCTCTTCAACGCTGACTGCACTCTCTTTGGGCATCGCCAGGCTCAGGCGGCACTTCCCAAAAGGCAGCTCAAGAGGAACGAGGACGTCGCTTCCCCTTTCCTCCACGACGTCGCTTCCGGCTATGCCGACATCTATGCCGTGCTCTACATACACGGGCACATCAAAAGCCCTCGCAAGGAGAAGCTCATACCTGCCGTTTCTCACTATCAGTTCCCGGGTCTCTGGTGGTTTGAGCTCAATGCCTGCTTTTTTGAGGATTTCAAGAGAGCCTTTGAACAATCTTCCTTTGGGCAGAACAAACCTCATTATTCCACCTCCACTGGAATGCCGAGCTTAACAAGCTCCTTTGCAAGCTTGTACGTTTCCTTTAGCTCCCCCTGAATTCTCTTCCTGTTCTTCTCTATTTTGCCGTTAAAGAGCTTTGAGAGTGCATTTAAGTCAAAGGCGAATCCAAAGGCTTTTTTACCCTTAAATATATACTCGCCTCCGCCACCCAAGGGCTTGCCAATCTCTGGAGAATAGACCTCAAAGATCACGTCACTGTAGTAGGGCAGGGGCCTTATCGTGCCGAAATCTATGAAGACCCTCCTGTCGTCAAGGGCATCGATGATTTTGTTGAGCTTTTTATATCCGCAGCTCTTTCCTCTGAAGTTGAACAGCTGCCAGAGCTCCTCCTTTTTTTCTTCACTTATGGGTAGCCTCTCAATAATTTCGAAGTTCCTCCTCGTCAGGGCTCTGAAGATCTCTGCCCTAAATTCTTCAATTCCTTCAATGGCACTCTCCCAGATTTTCAGGCTGCCGACGTCGATGTAAAAGTCCTCAATGCCGAGCGCCTCGAGGGAAGTTATAACAGTTAAAAGAACCTCAACCTGCATTTTGATGTCTTCTCCGCCAATGAACTCAACTCCAGCCTGCCACTTCCCTCTAATCCCTCCGTCCAACACTTCGCTGATGTAGTATAGCTTGAGCCTCCTTGGCTCCTTGAGGTTTGCAAGTATCTGGGAGGTTAAATCGGGTTTTATTACGTAGAACTCATTGTCGTAGACGAACTTTGTCCCTTTCCTCAGCTCCTCGCTGAATTCCTCTATCGTTGGCAGGAACACTTCCCTGTAGCCCCACAGCTCAAATGTTCGCCTTAGATATTTTGTAATATCCGCTAACCTCTCTGATTCGGAAAGCAAATCCTTCTTCACAATAACCCCTCCGAGAACTTTTGAATGAGAACATCCCCTGCTAAATAGATCATAACTTGGTTAAATGTCCCAGAACAGTCAATGATGATGGCAGTAGCTCACCAGAAAAGCGGATATGTTACAGTAGTTCAACTTGGTGGATATAATTTTCGAGTTTTTGGGCACTTTCCTGTCTTTCATGTTGATCACCCCAGTCTGAGATTGAGGAGTGTTTGTTACAGTATTTAAGCCTATCCAATGATTTTCTGTCAAGATGTCTGCAATGCGTGAAAATCTTGTCATAATATCTAAAAACTGCGCGAGGAACTTAGTAGATATATCCAAAATGACCGCCTATGGGTCTTCCGAAAAATGTAATCGAAAATGTTAATAGACTTGAAAGCGAGATAGATATGGTGATTTGCGTGGAGATAACAGACAAGGAAGTTTTTGAGATTGCCATAAACTCTGAGATTAGGGCCAAGGAGGCCTATGAGAAGCTTGCTTCTCTCGTCAAGAGCGACATAATAGGGGACGAACTCCTTTTCTTGGCCAAGGAGGAGGACAAACACAGGGAAATCATAGAGAGAATGGCCGAAAAGTTCACGGGCGAAAACGTTGAGCCCAAGAAGATAGAGATAGACATAATGGGGGAGTTCAAGGTCGTAGCCGAGAAGATGGCTGAAGCTATAAGCAAGCCCGATATAAACATTGACGAGATTTATGAGATTTCCATGCAGGCTGAACTCATCAGCGAGAAGCTCTACAAGGAACTGGCTGGCTATGCAGCCACCGAAAAGACCAAACTTCTCCTTGAGATGCTCGCTGACATGGAGAGGAACCACTACAATATGCTGAGGAAGCAGTACGACTACATAATGCGCTATCCTGACGTCTACAAGGAGGAGTTTTACGACCAGCTCATGAAAGATATAAACTTCAACTTCTGAGCTCCCCGTTCACGTCACTCATACAACATAAGCCCGGAATGCTGGGGATGCTATACTTTACCTAAATTTTTTGATCCTATTAAAAAATGCTCCATCCCAGCATGAGACTGAAAAGCAAAAGTAGACAAGGTTGGATTTTATACCGGGAAAAAAGTTTATATATGTAGAAAAACTGATTATTTTAGGTGAACCTAATGAAAAGAGCTTTGTTGGGTTTGGTTTTTGTTTTTGTGGTTTTTCTGAGCGGATGCATAGGCGGTGAAAGTATCTCAACAACATCTTCCTCAGTTTCTACGGCGACGACTCTAAGTGAGTGGAAAGCAGACGGTGTTATCGGAGAAAACGAATACTCCCATAAGCTCTCACTTGCCAATGACAAGTTTGTTGTATACTGGAGGAACGATGAGGAGTATCTCTATGTGGCCCTCAAGGGGCAGACAACGGGTTGGGTGGCAATAGGATTTGAGCCGAGCGTTGCAATGAAGGATGCCGACATGATCTTCGGCTGGGTGCAGGATGGTCAGATCGTGGTCATAGACGCGTACTCGACGGGGACCTATGGGCCTCATCCTCCTGATGGAGAGCTGGGCGGAACGAACGATATTCTGGCCTTCGCTGGAAAAGAGGAGAACGGCTACACCGTCATAGAGTTCAAGAGGAAGCTTGACACCGGAGACAAGTACGATAAGGTCTTCAAGCCAGGGCAGAAAATTAAATTCATCTTCGCGATGGCCGACGTCGACGACTTTACAACAAAACACAATATAGCTCGAGGCAGCGGCGAGCTGACCCTTGACGGCTGATTTTCCTTTTTTGGGGTGAGAAGATGGAGCACTTCCGAGTACATGCCATCATCCAGACTCTTGCCCTTCTAAGCTTTCTGATAGGAATTTACTACGCAAAGAGCCACAATCTGAAGATGCACCACTCGTTCGTTTACACTGCAGTGGGACTCCTGACGGTCGGGATCTCATATATGTTCTACACAATCGGTTGGGTTCCATCAACACACAGCAGGTTAGGACTTTTTGTCTACGTCTATGTTCTCCTCACAGTTCTAAGCGGAAGGGCTTTCCTGGGGAGAAAAATAACGAGGGAACAGCACAAGTTCTTGGCGATGATAGCGGTACTCCTGCTTATGCTCCAGATACTCTTCGGGCTCTACAACTATGTTCTCTGACCTTTATATTTCAGCACCACGAACTCCTTGTAGTCCATCACCTTCTCGAAGCCCTTCCTGAGATAGTAGCCGTAGGCCTCAAGGTTCGGGAAGGTTATCACGTAGGCATCTTTTCTGAGCTCGGCCAGGCGAGTTATGGCGAACTCTAGGAGCTCTGAACCGTAGCCTTTACCTTTGTAGGCAGGATCAACCATGAAGAACTCTATGAGGCCTGTTCTCTCGCTCTTAATCTCCTTTGGCACCCACCAGACGTCCTTTCCATCCAGGTTGTAGACGAGGGCGAGGGTGCCTATTATCTTTCTACCTTCCTTCAGAACGTATAGCTCGTCGAACTCTTTCCCAAGACGGAACTCAAGGAAAGGCTCGTAAACCTTCCTGAAGCCCTCAAAATCGTCAATATTCGGCTTGTTTTCTACCCATTCGAGCGCTGGATACGTCCCATTCGTGCCCCTGTAAACCCTGAAGACGAACTTTACCAGCTCATCTTTTAGCTTGATGGGAATTTCGATCATTTCAATCCCCACTTTCGATCACCAAAGGTTATTAGTCAGAAGCTCAATAAAACTCTTTGGTGGTATCATGAAGGAGATTGAGACTTTAGCTTTGGCTTTGGAAGTCGAGAAGACCGAGCTGAAGTTCTACCTAGAGCTGGCCAAAAAGGCCAAGGATGATAGGGCAAGAAGGATGTTCTTATTTTTGGCCCACGAGGAGGCTGGACACTGGAGCCTGTTTGAGGAGAAGTTCGTCGAGGCCTTGATAGAGAAGTGCGAGCTGCCCTCGGTGGATAGGAAAACTCTCGAAAAGCTTTTGGTTAAAGTGGACGAAAAAAACCTCAGTGAAGTCGATGCGGTAAGGATTGGAATGGAGCAGGAAAAGCTGACATGGGAGTTCTACGAGCGGGCGGCAAAGGAGGCCGAGCATGAGGGTGTCAGGCGTATTTTTGAAGAGCTCGCAAAGGTCGAGAAGTCCCACTATGAGCTGCTTAAAGCACAGTACGACTCCGTCATGAAGACGGGCATATGGATGGACTACATGGATTTCAGCCTCGAGGTTGACTGAGGAAGCGTTATAACTTTCAGGGACGATATATGGACGGTGATTCCATGCTGGGTTTGAATCCCATTTCCATAGACAAAGAAAAGCTGTCAAAGAAGGAAATCGTCCAGGCTCTCCGCTGGGCGGTCATAGCTGAGCTCGACGCTATAAACTTCTACGAGCAGTTTGCCGAGCTGATTGATGACGAGGCGGTAAAACACACCTTCCTCGATGTTGCAAACGAGGAGAAGGAGCATGTAGGCGAGTTCTTGGCTCTGCTCCTCAAGCTCGACCCTGAGCTGAAGGAGTGGATGAAAAGGGGATTTGAGGAGGTTGAAGGAGAGACCGGGATAAAAGTAGAGCTTTGAACTTTTTCTCTCTTTGAGGAACCAACATCCTGGAAAGAAAATGGTAGAGGGACTTACGGTCCGAGGTTCATCATCTGGCTGTACATTGCCCAGTCAAGGAGGAGCTCGTACTCGGCCTTGAGCGTGTAGTAGTGCCCCCTCTCCATGTCGCTGAGGTAGCGCATGAGTCTCCTCTTGTCTTCCGTTCCCATTATGTTCTCGAGCTCAGCGTAGAAGTTGGCTGCTATCTCTTCGGCTTTCATGGCCCAACGGATAAGGTCTATTATGTCCTCAACGCTGTGAAGCTTTCTCGTGACTGGCTGGAGCTCTGGCCCTATGTGCTCCTCCGGGAAGATGACATCTTCTCCAGGGAACATATTAGCGTAAATCCTCCTCAGGAGTTCCTCATGCTTCTTTTCCTCTTCTGCGAGCCATTCAATTTTCTCCTTCAAAGCCTGTATCTCCATCCTTTCGGCAAGACTTGTGTAGAACTCCCTTGCACCTATCTCGGCCTTTATGGCCATTCCAAGGAGCTCTTCAAGGGAGAAATCCCTAATCTTTTCGAGGGGAAGCCCCTCGTCAAGTTCAGATGGAATCATAAATCATCCCTCCGCAAGCAACAGTCCAAGTTCATTATAGACTCTTATTTTATTAAAGCCTTCCTCTTTCAAAACTGTAACGATGTCTCTGAGAATCCTGTTCTGGACGTTTATCGCCAGCATCTGGCAGGCGTGACATTCTGGGGTGGAGCGGGCCATGAGGAGGAAAACATCAATCCTATCTCCTTCAACCGTCAGGCCATAAACCAGCCCTTCGTCCACGATGTTAACTCCGGTTTCTGGGTCCTGAACTTTCTTCAGAATCTCGACCACCCTCTGAACCTCTGGGGGCAGATCCTTACGCGGCCCTGATTTTGGTCTTTTCCCTGACCTTAGGAGATCAAAGAGCCCCATAGCTCAGACCTTCTTCGAGCTCAAATCTTCGATCGTATAGCCTTTCTTGTTCTCAAAAACACCGACGGGGTTGTTCTTGAGGTCGTAGACGTAGACGTTGTCAAACTTGACGAGGGCAAAGCGTTCGATGATGTCACCGATTATCTTGGAGTAGGCTATCGCACTTGCCCCGGTTATATTGTACTCGGCGTGGCTCTCGAAGTTGAGCCAGATTTTCAGAGTATCATCCTTGACCTCTAGGCCAGCTATTACTCCCGAGTCAAGGATGTCCCCTCCAGTAACTGGGTCAGTTATCTTTCTGAGCTCATTGAGGACACTCTTATAGTGTTCTGGCCATTCGCGGTTGGGCATGTAGACCTTCATTTTTCTCACCGATAGGCATTCCTCATGTCGTGTTAAAAGCCTTCCTGGCCAGTTCTGCCCATAGTAGAATACTCTGCCGATATTGATGTGTAGATGGGGAAGGCTATCTTCACCCAAAGAACTATCGGTACGACATAGAGAGCAACTATCACTGCTTTCTGGAGTGCTACCATATCATCCAGCAGATACTTTGTCCACAAAAAGAGCACTATCAACAAGACACCAAGATGAGGGTTTTCTCTGAAGCCATTCCTACGATTAAAAAGAAGAGGGGGTTGGGGCCTGAGCTTTCACTCAAGCTCGACCTCGTTCTCCCAGAGGCCATGGATGTTGCAGTAGCTCAGGGCGTAGAGTTTGCCCTTCTTCTGGGTCCTGAAGAAGAAGATAGCCTTCGGCTCGGTAAGCGGGTCGCTGTGGTTGGTGAAGGCAACCCTGCCGACAAGAATCGGGAAGTTGCCGTCCTCAGGGTGGAAGTAAAGCTCGATCCAGGCGATGTGGTGCTCTGGGGTGTTCGGGTGTGGTATCTCCTTTCCGACGCTGACCTCAACTTTGATGAGGTCACCCTCCTTCTCGTACTCTATAACGGGCACGTGCTTCTCTCCCTTCCAGTCACCACTCTTTATGGTTCCGCTAAGCACTTTCACCACCTCACTCTATCTTTTCAAACATATCCTTGGGGGCGCCGCAGAGCGGGCAGACCCAGTCTTCGGGAAGGTCTTCAAACTTGGTTCCCGGCTCGATTCCGGTGTCCGGGTCGCCTTCATCCTCATCATAGATGTATCCACAAACTATACATTTCCACTTTGCCATTTCCATTACCTCACTCTAATGTTGTTAGTCAGGCCTTATAAGGTTTGTGTTTCAAACTTGTCCATTAAGAAAAACAAAGAAATCACTCGAAGACCACAAACTTATCTCCTGGAACACCGCACACTGGGCACTTCTCGGGGATTTCATCGACGGCGGTGTAGCCGCAAACGGGACAGATGTAGACCTTTTTTATCTCGAAGTCCTCTCCTTTCTCGACCCTCTCTTTTGCCTTTGCGTAGAAATCAGCATGTATCTTTTCTGCCTCGAGGGCGTAGTGAGTTGTTCTGACGGCATCCCTTTCGCCTTGGAACTCGGCCGCGTTCTTAAAGACAGGGTACATCTCCTCAACCTCGTGGGTCTCCCCATTTATAGCCTCTTGCAGGTTCTCGGGGGTCTTGCCCAGCTTTCCGAGGGCTATGAAGTGGTTCTTGGCATGGACAAACTCGGCATAGGCTATTGCCCTGAAGAGCTTGGCTATGTTAGGATAGCCCTCCTTCTCCGCCTGCTCGGCGAAGATAAGGTACTTCATGTGGGCCATGCTTTCGCCAGCGAAGGCCTCCTCCAGAAACTTCCGAGTCATTTTCCTTTCCGCAACCATACTATCACCAACAGAGGTTCTGCATTAATAGTTGGGTGGTGGGGTATATAACGATTTTCTAAACCTTGAGTTTGTACGCTTTATCACTTCAGTCAATAAGCAGTCCTTCTCTGATTGCTTTCTCGACCTCCATGGCTCTCCTTACGTCTCCGAGCACAACTGCCCCAATGGGCTTTTCATCTTTGTAGAAAACTTTCGTTTTTTCATCAAGCCACCTGCCTTCTCCCCTTGTTCTTCCAATCAATGCAACGTTTAAGTCGGCGAACTTAAAGAGCGCCGAGCAGAAGGAGAAGTCGTAGTGGTTATCCTGCTCCCTGAGCAGGTTTGCGAGGATCTTTGCGTGCTCTACAGCGGTTTTGGCAGTCCCGCATATCGTCCCGCTGTACTCGGCGCAGTCACCTATTGCGTAGATGTCCTTCGCAGAGGTTCTTAACCCTGCATCTATAAATATTCCACGCCCAGCGTGGATTCCGCTCCTCAAAGCTAGCTCCTTGTTGGGAACTACCCCGAAGGCGCAGACCTTAAGCCTCCCGGGGATGTACCCCTTATCGGTCTCCACACCGTTCTTATCGGCCTTCAAGAGGTTGGCCTCGAGGTGGAACTCAACTCCGACCTCCTCCAGCTTTTCCTAGAGCTTTTCGCTCAGCTCCTCGTCCAGTCTGAGGAGATTCTTGCTCCTGTGGATAAGCTTGACAGAATAGCCTGCCTTGGCCACATTCCCGGCCAGCTCAAGCCCTATGAAGCCGCCGCCAAGGACCGTGATCTCTCCCTCTCCTTCAAGCCTTTCCTTTATCATCTTGGCGTCGTCAAAGGTTCTTAGGGTCAGGATGTGCTCCCTCCCGGGTATGGAAGGCTCTCTTGCCCTTGCGCCAGTCGCAAGAACGAGGACATCATAAGGAATATTCCCCTTGCTCGTCACGAGAACATTCCTCGCTCTGTCTATGATCTTGGCTTCAACGCCTAATCTGAGGTCTATCCCCTTCCGCTCGTACCATTCGGCTGAATACGGAAAAAGAGCCTTTTCATCCACAAATCCTGCTATGTAGTGGCTCAGCATCGGCTTTGAGTAGTAAGGGAGACCTTCTTTGTCCACTATTGTTACTTCAAAGTCCCCAGAGAGTCTCTTAGCAAGTTCAACTCCTCCAGGCCCATCGCCGACTATTACAACCCTCACGCTGTCACCTCACAGCCGCGTATGGGGCGCTAGATAAAGTTCGAGCTGGGTGTTAAGGTGCTCGATGGGAACGTTGATGTATTCTGGCTTGCCCTCCGTGACGTCCTCGAGATATTCGACGTGGGACTTTATGGACGCGTAGTGGGATCTCTCCTGCGCCGCCAAGAATCCGAATATGATCCCGTGCTCCGGAAGGCGTTTTTCCAGGTGGGTGTATAGCCTCTCTGCGGTTTTTTCATTGATTAGGGCAATTCTCATAGCCTCCACGAGGTTGACAACAGTGTCGACTCTGATCGAGGTTTCGGCAAAGGGTATCCCTTCGGGAACGGTGTAATCAGTATCCCCAAAGAGCGTTTCGTGCAGTCTTAGGAGGGTCTTCTTGTGGGAGTCCTCTAATTTAGCGAGGGTCTGAAAGAAGTCTCTGAGCAGCCCCCCTGTTTTGAAGGCCAGGCCCTCATAAAAAGCCTTGGTATCGTCTTCTGAGGCTATAGCGTAGCCAATTATCTCCCTCAGCGGGAGCTTAACAAGTTTGTCAAGAATCTCATCCATTAACATCACCTGTGTGTAACATTTGTGTTTGAAGTATTTAAACCTACGCAATGAGACTAAATAATAAAAAGGTCAGGAAATCCACCTGACAAGCTTTCTGACGCCTTCTCTAAGCCTCTCCTCATCCTCTGGAGTTGGCCATCCGCGCGATTCAACCGTGTCCACGTGATCGAACTTGCTGCGGGTTATCATGGTCTCTATCTTCTTTCCAGCAACGCCCGCCCAGCCGAAGGCGCCGACTATTAAAACGGGCTTCTCATAGTTGGCCTTGTCGAGTATCTCGTAGAGAGCGTAGCGTATGCGTGGGTGTATCTCGGCCTCATAGGTGGATGCTCCTATTATGAGCGCCTCGCTGTCTGGGACATCGCCGAGTATATCGCTAACTGCAGGTGCTTCTTTGTCCGTGAACTTGTAGACAACCGGGTTGAGGCCGTGCTTCCTGAGCTCGTCCAAAACAATCTCCATCCTTCTCTCGACGAAGCCGTACATCGAGTCGTAGATGACGAGAACCTTGCCCTTCTTTACTTTTCCAGCACCGACAGCCTCGTAGTGCTCAAATATCCTCATGGGATTCTTGCGCCATATCAGTCCGTGTCCTGGGAGTATCATCCTTGCCTCCTGCACTATGCCGAGCTCCTTGAGCTTCTTTATGTTCTGGACTATGTACTTGTGGTAGTGGCCTATGACGGTGACTATGTACTTGGTGACATGGGGGAGATATTCCTCGATAACCTTTTCGTCGCTGTCGTCAATGACTGGGGGAATGGAGTAGCCTCCGCCGGCGTCGCAGCTGAAGATGAGCTTATCCTCAACGACATAGGTTATCATCGTGTCCGGCCAGTGAAGCCACGGGACGGTTATGAAGCGAAAGGTTTTTCCGCTGATGTTCATCTCCTCGCCGTCCTTGATTGTGTAGAAGTTCTCGACGACCTTTTCTCCGTAAAACCCCTCAAGGAAGCGCTTCGCAAAGCTCGTACCTATGAGCTGGGCCCTATACCCGTTGGCCTCAAGAACTGCCGGAAGGGCTCCGCTGTGATCCGGCTCGGTGTGATGGATGATGATGTGTGTTATCTCTTTGGGGTTAACGATGCTCTTGAGGGCCTCCATGAATTCCTCCGTATACTCTTTTTTGGTCATGTCAAAGAGAACAACGGCATCTTCGAGCTTCATGAGGTAAGCGTTGTAGGTTATGCCCTCCGGGATGTCCCAGGTAGCCTCGAAGTACTTGATCCCGTCGTCATCAATCCTTATAAGGTAAAGCTCGGGGTCATCCAGTATTTTTTCAGTCCAGACCTTGGGCATTGCGATCACCACATTGAGTTCTCTTCCGGGGGTTATTAACTCATCCCTTCAGGACTGCCAGTATCTCGTTTAAGTTCGGAAGCTCTCCGAGGGGATAGATCTTCACAAAAGCCACCCTGCCGTTTTCGTCTATTATCACGTTCGCCCTTCCAGAGATGCCATCCTTCTCTCTGAAGAAGCCATACTTACGTGCAACTTCCCCATGGGGCCAGAAGTCCGCCAGCATTCTAAGCTTTTTAAGGCCCATGTGATCCGCCCATGCCTTTTTTGTTGGGACTGGATCAACGCTTATTCCCACAGGAACGACGTTGAGCTCCTCAAGCTCATCGTAATGTTCCTCTAGAGCCTTCATTTGCCTTTCGCAGATGCTAGTCCATGCTAGAGGATGGAAAGACAGAAGAACCTTCCTCCCCCTGAAGTCACTCAGCCTGAACTCCTCCCCATTCTGGTCTTTCAAAACAAAATCCGGTGCAACATCACCAACTTTTACCATTTCAGAGCCTCCTTTTGATATCCAGAATCTTTTTTATCTCCTCAACCTTCGGCTCCCTCTTCCACAGCGGCGTTTTGTCCCTCTTGTAAGCAGGGACGAGCTCTTCAAATGTGGGCTTTTCGTTGATATAGAACACGCCGAGCGGGAGCGGATCGGTTTCAATCGCGCGCTTAAAGGCCGCTTCCCTGTCGTAGGGGTCATGGTCGTCCATCCAGTAGGTGTGCTCTCTGTACCAAGTGTAGGTGTTCACCTTGTTGAAACTGACGCAGGGGTGGAAGATATCGACTATGGCCAAACCTTTGTGCTCTATCGCCTTCTTTATTATCTCGACGCTCTCCCTGAAATACCCCATGAAGGTTCTCGCAACGAAGGACGCATCGAGGGCTATGGCAAGGGCAATGACGTTGAACGGCTCTTCAAAGACGCCCCACGGCTGAGTGGGCGTCTTCATCCCCTTCATTGTGGTGGGGGAAGCCTGACCCTTCGTGAGACCGTATATCTGGTTGTCGTGAATGAGAACGGTTATGCCGGGGTTCCTTCTTATCGCATGAAGGAGATGGTTGCCGCCTTCGGCGTACATGTCGCCGTCTCCACCCTCTGCTATGACAGTCAGCTCTGGATTCGCCACTTTAACACCTGTCGCTATCGGTATCGCCCTTCCGTGGAGCGTGTGGTAGCCGTTGGCGTTTATGTAGTGGGGCATCTTTGCCGCTTGTCCTATTCCGCTGATTATCGCGACCTGGCTCGGCCTCAGACCAAGCTCTGTCAGAGCGGAGATGAGGATATTCCTTATACCGAAGTTTCCACAGCCAGGGCACCAGGCGACGTCCTTGCTACCGGGTCTCTTGGGCTCAAAGGCTTCTCTGCCCTTTGGGAGATTCATTCTATCACCCCCTTTAGGGCCCCAAGAATCTCTTCCACGGAAAACGGCCTCCCATCGTACTTGAGAACTCTGTGATGAGCCTCAATTCCAAACTCCCTCCTTAGAAGCTCCGCGAACTGGCCCGTAATGTTGAGCTCAACGGCTATGATGGTCCTGCCTTCGAAGAACTTTTTTGCCTCCGGGTTGAGCGGGTAGAGCCAGCTGAAGTGGAGCAGCGCTACATCGTCCCTGCCGAGCTTCTCTATGGCCTCCTCAACGATGTGGAGCGTCGAGCCCCAGGCGACGATGATGTACTTGGCATCCTCCCCTCCGATGAGTCTTGGTAGCGGTGCGTTCTTCTTGATGGTCTTGAGTTTTCTGATTGCCCTCTTCTCCTGCATTCTGACTGTGAGTTCTGCATCCTCTGTTATGTCCCCCCACTCATCGTGCTCGTTTCCATTGGCTACAACCACATCCTCACCGTAACCCGGGATCGCCCTCGGCGATATTCCATCCCCGGTGAGCTCATACCTCCTATAGCCGGGCTTTGCTTCGACTATGTGTTTTTCGACCTTGACCTTATCCAGCTCGAGCTCAGGGAGGTTGTAGTAGGTATCCACAAGGTACTGGTCGGTGAGTATTATTACGGGTACCTGGTACCTGTCCGCCAGGTTGAATGCCTTGGCGCTCAGGTAGAATGCCTCCTCTATGTTACCCGGGGCGAGGATAATCCTCGGGAAGTCCCCGTGGCCGGCGTGGAGAGCGAGATTTAGGTCGCCCTGCATGGTTCTCGTGGGCAAGCCGGTTGCAGGTCCAGGCCTCTGGGCGAGGTGTATGACTATCGGGTTCTCGGCCATCCCGGCCAAGCTAAGCGCCTCGGTCATGAGGGCAAAGCCGCCGCCGGAGGTGGTCACCATAGCCCTCACTCCGGCGTACCAGGCTCCTAAGGCCATGTTGATTGCGGAAATCTCGTCCTCGGCCTGCTCCACCACTATCCCGAAGTCCTCCGCATGCTGTGCTGCGAAAACTGCCACCCCTGTTGAGGGGCTCATCGGATAGAAGCTGAGGAAGTTCATACCCCCGGCGAGGGCACCCAGAGCCACAGCCTCGGCCCCGCTGAGGAGTATCTCGTTCCTGGCCTTTTCTTTCCGTTGAACTTCCACCTTTACGGCACCTTCCTTGAGGAGCTTGAGGCCGAGTTCGTAGCCCTTTTTTGCCGCCTCGATGTTCTTCTGAACAACGTTCTTGCCCTTGCTCCCGAAGCGCTCCTTCAGATATTCCTCAACCGCTGAGAGTTCGCCGCGGAAGATGCCAACAACAATTCCCGCCGCTATGGTGTTGAGGTAGAGCTGACTGCCAACATCGAGCGCCATCTTGGTGAGGGGAACCTCGATGAAGTGAATCTTCTCGAGAAACTCCTCCTCGACGTTTTCCTTCTCGCCGATGACGACTGTACTCTCCGATATCCTGTCCTTGACCCACGGGAGAACACCGCGCTTGAAAGGAATTAGAATGTCTATCTTCTTCACGAAAGCCCTTACTCTCTTGGACGAAACCCTTATCTCCGTGGTATTTATGCCTCCACGAACGCGCGACATATACTCCTTGTTTGCATAGACGTTGTAACCTGAGAACTTCAGCGTTCTGGTCAGAATCTCCTCAACGGTCTGGATGCCCTGCCCTGCAGCTCCACCTAGAACCACAGAAAGATCTTCTTGAAACTCCACCATAACACATCACTTCGGATTAAGTTCGACTTTCAACATCATAAGGTTTGCGGATTAGATTTACATAATTTTCTTTTGCAAGCCTAAAAATCCTGCTCGCTGACGTTGATTTTCTGTAATAATGGAAAAGAAAAGGTGAGACAACTTCGTTAAAGATCCTCAATAACGCTTTTAACGACCTCAAGGGGCTCTTTAATTATGTCGAGCACGTCGTTGACGGTGTTGATGGCCACGTAGGTTTCGTCGTCCTTCTCGTAGAAGAGCACCGGACACTTCCACCTCCTCAGAGTTTTGAAAGGCCCTCAAAGAGGGCGCTCCAGAGCTTTAACGGCGTGAGTTCTGTGAGCATAAGCAGGCCGAGGAGCACGAGGATTACGCCCAAGGCCCGCTCCCACTTTGCTTTGCCAGACTTGCCTAGGCTTATCCTCCCGGAGAGGAACTTCCTGTTTATCCAGTCCCCCAAGTCCTTCGAGGAGACAATCAGGTAAACCGTCAGCCCCATGCCAAGGCCGTAGGTTCCCATCACGATTATTCCTTTGAGTGTGTCCCCGCTTAGTGCGGCAGTAATGACGGCGAAGCCGACGTAAGGGGCTATGCAGCCGAGCCATGTGGCCCCCAAGGCCGAGCCGAGGGCGAAGTCATACAGCTTTCCTCTCTTCGACGCCACCTTATCCGATGCCGAAAAGCTCAGGAACCTCTCAAGCTTGGCGCTTACGCTCTCGCTCAGGAAGCCCAGGCCAATCACTATGAAGCCGAGACCGCCTATGAGGTACAGGGCTCCCCTTATCTGGGCCGCGTAGGAACCAAAACTACCCGCCAGAGCGCCCAGGAGGGCGAAAGATAACACCATGCCAGCTATTATCAGCTCCACGCTCCTCCTCGCGAAAGTGAGGGAGAAAGTGCCAACTATGAGGGGCAGAACGCAGGGTGAGAAGACACTCAGTATTCCAGCCGAGAATATCGGCAGGAGAACCGCGAGGGTTAGGTTTGTGTTATCTTCCTGGGCACGGTGCGTTGCAGTTTCCGTGGTTTGAGTTTGTTCCCCTCCTTGGGGTTTTTCATCGTTTCCCACCGCGGTCTTCACGAAGAACTCCAAACCATTAGGATTGAGCGCACCGATCGCTACTCCCTTCAGGATTTTGGTGCCATTCTCGACCTTGAATATCACCATTGTTGGTGTTCCCGGAACGCCGACACTTATCTCTTCTCCCAGAGTTTTTGGCCTGTAGTAACCGGCGTTGTCGGGCTGGATGACCACAACGTCATCGTAAACCCTGTATCTGAGCGTTGTAAGGGAGCGCGCTTTGTAAACGTCGATGGAGACAAGGTTTAATCCCAAAAGGGTCTCCTTGGATTTCTCAGTCGGGAAAACGCTTGTCTTCATGTAGTTGCACGCTGGACAGCTCTCCGAGTGGTAGAAGATGAAAAAGTACTCGCCCTCGTGGGCCCTGATTAGGCTATCCAGCTCTTCCACGGTTGAGACATCGTGAAAGGTTAGCTCGCCGTATTTTACCTCACCGGCCTTAGCAAATCCAATCGAGAGCATGAAAATGAATATGATTGGGAGCAACTTCCTCATAAATATCACCCAAAATAATAAATTTACGGGATAAAAACCTTTTCTTGAAGCTTTTTTCATCAAAAAGTCATCGGGACGTAACCTTTTTCGAGGTAGTCCGCTATTATCTTCCCCACGTATTCCACTCTGGTGTACTTTTCCAGCTTTACTGCAAAACCTCCATCCTCGGCTATCCTTTTGCACGAAAGGGGAAGCTTGCCCAGCTCCCTCAGCTTCTCAATCCACTGAAGAAATTTCCTCTCCCCCTCTGCGATCTTCCTTTCGATTGGTCCAAAAAGTATCACCTCAACGTCTTCCACCCACTTGTATTTCAAAGCATTGGTGGCCCACATGAATCCTACCAGAGCTTTTTCGTCCTCACTGGAGATTATAACAAGCGCTTTTACCATCTCTACCCCTCCAGGGCCTTTATGAATTCTTCAAAACTCCTTGTTGAAATCTCCCTTTCCATAACTATGACGTTTATGTTGCCGCATTCATATTTGGCGCACAAACCGATGCATTCCTCAACGCTGACTTCATAGCCCTTCTCTTGGAGGAGCTTGACCACTTCCTCTAGGTAATCACCAGCACAGAACTTGCAAACCTTGGCTTTCATCTTATCACCCAAAAGTGTTTCGGAAGTACATCTTTTTTGGTCTCACTATTTCTAATGTGAAAAGTCTCCAAGTTTTTCAGTTTTCAAAATGTAAAGGAGATCGGAATGCTTTCATTTTTCAAATGGCATGCCAAACCTGTTATAGCTGACCTTCCCCCACTCGAAGATCTCTTCGCCGTGGGGCGGCTTATTCTCCGCTGGATAGCCAACGCCAATAATGCATAGAACGCGGTAGTTTTCTGGAATGTCCAAGAGCTCCCTCACGTATTCCTCGGCGCTCTTCTCCTCGTTGTGCATCCTGTTCCTAATCTGCACCCAGAAGGATCCCAGACCCAGGGCAACGGCCGCGAGATGTATATGCTCGGCCGCTATGGAAGCGTCCTCGATCCATACGTCGCTCTTCTCACCATCCACCGTCACGACGATGGCTAAAGGTGCCGTCGCCAGTCCAGAGGCGCCTAACTTTGCCTTTGAGAGCCTCCGAAGCTTTTCCTTATCATCAACGACTATGAAGTGCCAGGGCCTTTTGTTGTATGAACTCGGTGAAAGGAAAGCAGCCTTAAGAAGCTTTTCTACCAGCTCCCCCGGGACTTTCTTATCCTGAAAGCGCCTTATACTCCTCCTTTTTCTCAACACTTCGAAGAACTCCATGCCACCACCGACAAGAATTTCCTGGAATCCATTAATATCCTTTTCCGAAGTTGGTATTTCCCAGAACTGTCCAGAACTTTTGGTTTTCAAAAGCCTTTTTTGAGCCTCGTAGAAGCCTCCAATGGTGGGAGCATGGTGGATGTAAAGATGGACTTTTCGAGGCACTTCCCGATAATCGGTATGGATGGCCAAAGAAAGCTCGGCGAGAGCACGGTTGCAGTTGTAGGTGCCGGAGCACTGGGGAGCTGGGAGGTCTACTTCCTCCACAAACTGGGCGTTGGAAGAATAATAGTGGTAGACAGAGACTTCGTAGACGAGAGCGACCTTCCGAGGACTATATATACGAGTGATGATGTAGGAAAGCCCAAAGTGGAAGTCCTGAAGGAGCGCTTTGAGAACGTTATTGGCTACTTTGAGGACTTAAACCCGTCAACGGTGCACCTTCTGGACGAAGCTGACCTCATTATAGACGGAACGGACAACATTTACACGAGACAGGTAATAAACGACTATGCGGTGAAGAGCAACAAACCGTGGATTTACGTCGGTATCTTGGCGACTTACGGTAACTTGATGCCCATAATTCCAGGAAAGACTGCCTGTTTCCGCTGTTTGATGCCGAAGCTGCCCTCAAGACCCATGCCAACGTGCGCCGTCGCAGGGATTATGAGCTACGTTCCTCCCCTGGCTGCTTCGCTGGCCGTCACTCTAGCGGCTAAGATTCTCTTAGGTGGGGAAGTGAAGAGTGAGCTGATTTTCTTCGACACCAAGACACTCGACTTTGAGAAGGTGGAGATCCCGAGGAGGGAGGACTGTGAGGTCTGTGTCAGGCACAACTTCACGTTCCTGGAGAAGCAGATGAAGATAGAGCACATGTGTGACGGTTCGATTCAAATAACTCCCCCCGAAAGGATGAGTGTAGACCTTGATGAGCTCGCCAAGAGGCTCGATGCCCTCGGCATTGAGTACATCAAGACGTCGCAGTTCATCCAGTTCGAGGACGACTACGCTGAGATCCTGATATTCAAGGGCGGACGGATGGTAGTTAGGGGAGCGGAGGACGAGAAAGAGGCTAAAAACTTCTTCGCGCGCTATTTGGGTGGTTGAGATGATACTGGTACGCTATGGTGAGATAGCAGTAAAGGGGGGCAAAAGGAGGGAGTTTGAGAGGAGGCTCGTAGAGAACATCCTCGCTGCCTTGGAGAGGAAAGGGATTAAAGCAAAGGCGAGGTTGATTAGAGGACGAATCCTCATTGAGGCCCCCGATGAAGCGGCTGAGATTATTGCAAAAGTCCCGGGCGTTGTTTCGGTTTCGCCTGCGAGGGAGATGAACTACGAGGAAGTGCCGGACTATCTGAAAGAAGCCCTGAAAGGCCTGAATCCGAGAAGCTTTAAGGTGGAAACCCAGCGGCTGGATAAGGCGTTCCTCAAGACTTCTGTTGAGGTTAACAGGGAAATAGGGGCGTTCATTGTGAGAGAATTCGGCTGGAAAGTAGATCTGGAAAACCCCGAGCTCACGATAGGAATTGAAATTATAAAGGGAAAGGCCTACGTCTTCTTTGAGAAGATTAAAGGAGTCGGTGGGCTTCCAGTTGGCACGCAGGGGAAGGTTGTGGTTCTGCTCAGCGGGGGCATAGATTCACCCGTTGCCGCATTCCTCATGATGAAGAGGGGTGCAGAAATAATAGCGGTCCATTTTGACCAGGGAAAGAACGCAAAGAATGTTGTTGAGAAAACCGTTGAGATACTCAATGATTACTCCCCAAAAGACATTGAGCTCATTGTGGAGAACCACTTTGAAGTTCTGAGACCCTACGTGGCCGTCCTCAGCAGGATAAACATGCTGGAATGGACATGCGTCCTGTGCAAGGTCGCTATGCTGAGGAGAGCCGCGGAGATAGCAAGGGAAGAAGGTGCGCTGGGCATTGTTACTGGGGATTCCCTTGGCCAAGTGGCTTCTCAGACACTGGCTAACCTTTACTTTGAGACCATGAGCGTCCGCTTTCCAGTACACAGGCCGCTTTTAGGTATGGACAAGGAAGAGATAGTTAAGATAGCGAGGGAAATTGGCACATATCAAGCCTTTTTAGAGTACCCTTACTGTGATTGTCCCTTCAGACCAGAGAGAGTTGTAACTCAGGGGAAGTATGGGGAATTCTTGAAGATCTTGGATATTTTGGAAAAGGAAGGAATAATTTAAAGTTTTTCAAAAATCTGAGGAGAAATCTTTTAAAGTAACCGGGTGTAACTATAGGAGGGTGATGGCCATGCTGAGTGAAAGAATGTTGAAAGCTCTAAATGAACAACTTAACAGAGAACTTTATTCTGCATACTTGTACTTTGCAATGGCAGCCTATTTCGAGGACCTTAACTTGGAAGGGTTTGCCAACTGGATGAAGGCCCAGGCCGAGGAGGAACTTGGCCACGCCCTAAGATTCTACAACTACATTTACGACAGAAATGGGAGGGTCGAGTTGAAGGCCGTAAAGGAGCCACCGAAAGAGTGGGAGTCTCCGCTGGCAGCATTTGAGGCGGCATACGAGCACGAGCAGTTCATAAGCAAGTGCATAAACGAGCTCGCTGCTCTGGCCGAGGAGGAGAAGGACTACTCAACGAGGGCATTTTTGGAGTGGTTCATCAACGAGCAGGTCGAGGAGGAGGCAAGCGTCAAGAAGATCGTTGATAAGCTCAAGTTTGCAAAGGACAGTCCGCAGGTTCTCTTCATGCTCGACCAAGAGCTCGGCCAGAGGAAGCCGCAGCTTCCGGGCCTGCTCCTCCAGTCAGAGGGCTAAATCCTCTGCCTGTCTTTTCCACTGCCTCTCTTTTGCATTTTGCATTGGTTCTACCTTTTCTGGATTTCTTAAGTATACAAATTTGTGAAGAAAGGTTTTAAAAGTGTGCGTTTCTACACAAACTCGGGTAAAGAAAGGACGGTGATGGTTATGCTAAAGGTGGAAAATCTCCATGTTAAGGTTGCGGACAAGGGAATACTCCGGGGAGTAAGCTTTGAACTGGGTGGAGGAGAGCTTCACGTGGTCATGGGACCCAACGGAAGCGGAAAATCTACTTTAGCCCTCACGATTGCCGGACATCCGAAGTACGAGGTTGTCAAGGGAAGGATACTCTTCGAAGGAGCGGACATAACCCACACAAAGCCGGAAGATAGGGCTAAGAAGGGCATATTCCTCAGCTTCCAGCACCCCGTCGAAGTCGAGGGGGTTAAGGTCATACAGTTCTTCCAGAGGATGCTCAAGAACCTCAGGGGCATTGACGAGGTTGAGGCCTACGACATGATATTTAGGGCCGTTGAGGAGCTTGGCTTCGACAGCTCGATGCTCTCAAGGGAGCTCAACGTCGGCTTCTCCGGCGGTGAGAGGAAGAAGCTTGAGATGCTCCAGGCGTACCTTGTGAAGCCGAAGCTTCTTATCCTCGACGAACCCGACAGCGGTGTTGACGTCGATTCTCTCAAAGTCATAGCGGGAATAATAGCCAAACTCCACCGCGAGGGGACGAGCATACTCCTAATCACGCACTACGGCAGGATACTAGAGTACCTCAATCCCCAGAGAGTTCACATCATCAAGGACGGGCGGCTTGTCGTTTCTGGCGGAATGGAGCTTGTAAAACTCATTGAAGAGAAAGGCTTCGCGGCGGTGAAAGACAATGACAGGGCAGACAAGGCTTGAGGAGATCCTCAAGGCCGGCTCGCTGGAGGAAATCCTTGGTACGGCAGTGCCATATCCTAAGGAAATCGAGCTGAAAGGCGAGCTGACCAGGGACATGATAGAGGAGCTTTCGCGCATAAAGAACGAGCCAGAATGGATGCTCAGGCACAGGCTCAAAGCTCTTGAGCTGTTCCACAAGCTCCCCATGCCTAAATGGGTAGTCGGCGTTGAGGAGCTCGACCTTGAAAGCCTCACCCTATACTCCAAGCCCGAGATCGGCAACGAGGTCAGGGACTGGGAGGACCTGCCCGAGAACATAAGGAGAACCTTCGAGCGCCTAAACATTCCTGAGATAGAGAAAAAGTTCCTCTCTGGCTTAACGGCTGTCTTCGACAGCGAAAGCGTCTACTCCAACCTCAAGGCCGAGTTCGAGAAGATGGGCATAATCATGCTCCCGATGGAGGAAGCCGTCCAGAAATACCCTGATCTCGTAAAGAGGTACTTTGGTAGAGTCTTTCCGGCCGGAGAGCACAAGTTTTCGGCACTGCATCACGCTCTCTGGAGCGGTGGAGTTTTCGTCTACGTCCCGAAGGGCGTTAGGATACCTTTTCCGGTTGAGGCATTCTTCGTAATAGGCTCGGCTTTGGAAGGACAGTTTGAGCACACTCTCCTAGTTGCTGACGAGGGGAGCTACATCCACTTCATAGAAGGCTGTTCTGCGCCGATGTACAAGGGCTTCTCCTTCCACGACGGAATGGTCGAGATATACGCCCACAAGGGAGCGACCGTCAAGTTCACCACGATACAGAACTGGAGCAGGAACGTCATCAACTTCAACAACAAGCGCGCGATAATCGAGGAGAACGCCTACGTCGAGTGGATTGAGGGGAGTATAGGAAGTAAGATAACCTACACATACCCGTCGAGCGTCCTGAAGGGAGAAGGGGCGAGGACGGCTCAATATGTCGTTTCGCTCAGCAACGGGCCCTTCATGAAGGACACCGGGGCCAAAACCTGGCACCTCGCACCCAACACTAGCTCCAAGATAGTCTCGAAGAGCATAAGTGCCAACGGCGGAATCAACATCTATCGCGGACTGGTGAGGATCTTGAAGGGAGCTAAAAATTCGACGGCGACGGTATCTTGTGACTCACTCATACTCGACGAGGAGAGCAAGGCCTACACCTATCCACACAACCAGAACGACGAGCCAAGCGCGAGCATAATCCACGAAGCCACCACTGGAAAGCTCGGCGAGGACAAGCTCTTCTACATGAACTCGCGCGGAATAGGTGAGGAGGAAGCGAAGAGCCTTATAGTGCTTGGTTTCATTAGCGAAATCCTTGAGGGGCTGCCTTTCGAGTACGTTGAGGTGCTCAAGAAGGTCATAGAGCTGGAGTTCAGTGAGGTTGGGGGTGTTGGCTGATGCATTCCATGCTTCCAAAAATAACTCTTGAGAAGCTTGAAGCCCTTGAGTACCAGAAGTACGGTGACAGCCCGACCATAAAGAGCTACACCAAGTGGAAGCTCTTCGAGGAGAACTCACCACTTGGGCTTCCGACGGAGGCAAAGGCCGGAGAAGTGAAAATTAAGGCGCACGTCCTCCTCTCAGGAAGTGTAGCGAGCTTTAACCTTCCAGCCGGCGTTGAGCTAACTGAGGGGACGCTTGGCCTCTCAAGTCCGGAGGAGTCAAGAATCCTTGGCTTCCACTTTTATGCACTCAAGAAGTCCTACAGGCTGAGGATAACCGAAGACCTCCTCGAGCCGCTTGTGGTAGTATCGCACCTATCGGAGAAGGCCTTCATTAGCCACCACATCAGCATAGAGGCCGAGGACGTGAAGGCGCCGATAATCATCCACGATTTGAGCGAAGAAGGAACAAAATCCCTAGTGGTCGAGCTTAAAGCCAAAAACGCCGAGCTTGAGATACTCACTGTCGGGAAGCACAAAAGCTTGTCGCACTACCTCCTGAGGGCGAGCCTCAGCGAAGGAACCAGAGTCAAAGCCTTCACCGTTATCAGCGGCGGCAAGATGAGCCACCACCGCGAGGACTACTCTCTAGAAGGAGCAAAGAGCGAGCTTATCCTGAGGGGCATGCCTATAGCGGTGGGCTCTTCCGTTGACTACCTCACTAACGTCCTACTGTACGGCGAGAGAACCATCAGCGAGACCAGGGTTCACGGGTTCTCTTACCAGAACGGCTGGGCCGTCCACAGGGGCGTCGCGAAGGTCTTCGAGAGTGCGAAGAACTCGGTGAGCGAGGTAATTTCGCAGATAACCATCATGGACGAGGGCTCCCTCGGTGTGAGCGTGCCGATGCTTGAGGTCGATACCGGAGAAATCGAAGCCGCCGTCCACTCATCCGCGGTGAGGCAGTTCGATGAGGATGCCCTCTTTTACCTCCGCTCGCGCGGACTTGAGAGTGAGGAGGCATTGAACCTATTCATTCACGGCATCGGTGAGGCCTTGAGCGACCACCTGGAGCGCCTCAGGGGCAAGGCCAGGGGCAACATATTGGAGCTCATCGAGGGCCTGCTTTGACTTTTTCTTCTTTTGTTCCGTATTCACACGGAACGCGCTTATACCAGGTGACGGCAAACCTACCCTGGGGTTTTGGGGTGAAGACGCTTAAGTACTCCGGAATCGCCGGTCTGATAACCTACTGGCTCTTCGTAGCCTAGAGAATAAGCAGGAATCAGTGGTTTTCCTTCTTCCATAACCCACTCAGCGACTTGGGCGACCCATCCAAGGCGGTCTCTCCGTGGATATACAACTACGACCCCATAGTTCCCCGCTCCTTTTCTCTGGGTTTTTCTCTTACTTCGTCCCTTATCGGCTTCAGGGCCTTTGCGTACTTTTCGAGAGTCCCGAAGAGCCTTCCAACCCTCTCCTCATACTTCTCGCCCTTTAGCTCTTCGCCCTCGAATATGTCGTCCACGTTGTAGAACCGAACCTGTGCAACTGGGAGCATGCGGTAGTTAAGCGACGCGGTTCTCAGCTCCATCAGCAGCCTAACGCCGCCGGTAACGCTTGAGACGGTACATATTCCAACCGGTAAAGCCTCGTACTCGTCGTAAATTGTGTCCAGGAGTATCTTGAGCTCGCCGGGATAGCTCCCGTTGTACTCGGGTGCGACTATGATAAGCGCATCCGCTTCAAGAATCTTCTCCCGGTATTTTTTCATCTTCGGTGTGATCCTCCAGCGGTGGGTATAGGCGAGGAGGTAATCGCGGACGTCTATCAGCTCAGCGTCCCAGCCGAATTCTTGGGCCTTCTTCACGAGGTACCTCGCAACTTTCTCGCTTTTCCTACCTTCCCTTGCCGTTCCGAGAACTATCTTAACCTTCATCTTATCCCCGGACGAAGTTCGCTTTTGGGATATTTAAATTTGTCCTCCAAAATGCAATACTTTCGATTTTGGAACTTTTCACTTTGTTAGGCAAACCTATATAAGTTAGGTTTCCCAACATAGTCCCGAGGTGTTTGAAAGATGGTGAAAGTTGGAGAAATCGTCCCGGACTTTGAGGCAGATGCTTACCTTCCGGAAAAGGACGCAATAGAGAAGGTTAAGCTTTCGGACTACAGGGGCAAGTGGGTTGTTTTGGCGTTTTATCCGGCTGACTTCACCTTCGTCTGCCCGACGGAGCTTGAAGAGCTTGCTGAATACTACGAAGAGTTCAAGAAGGAAGGCGCCGAGATCCTGAGCGTTTCAACGGACACTGCCTACGTCCACAAGGCCTGGCACGACACTTCTCCCGCGATCAAGAAGATAAAGTACCCAATGCTCGCTGACCCAGCGGGAAAGATATGCCGCCTCTTCGGCACTTACATCGAGGACGAGGGCGTCTCCTGGAGGGCGACCTTTATCATAGACCCTGACGGAAAAGTCGTCCACATGGAGATGCACGATCTGAGCATAGGCAGGAGCGCGAAGGAGATACTGAGAAGGCTCAGGGCCTCTAAGTATGTGAGGGAGCACCCTGGACAGGTGTGCCCGGCTAGCTGGGAGCCCGGTAAGGAGACCCTCGAGGTTAGCCTCGATCTAGTTGGAAAGATTTAACTCCCTTTTCCATTTTGTAAATTTTGAGCCGTTTCTTTCTCACATTAAGCAGGTGACAGACATGGGCATGCCCATACCTGGGCAATTATTGCGAATTGTCTGAAACTCAAGTTCGATATCCAAACCACTGGGTTTTGCTTTTGAAGTGTCTCCCCTCCTGAACGCAGGCGTTTTCATCCCTACGTCCGAAACTTCAATTTGGCAAAGATAAACTTCATAAGTTATCCGAGAGATTTTAGACTGGCCTAAAAATTTTGGGGGTGGAGTAATGAACGCTGGCGCTTTCCTCATAACCTTCAGAGAGGCCCTCGAGGCCGCCATAATAGTCGCAATAATAGTTGCCTATTTAAGGAGAACCAACCGGACTGAACAGATAAAAAACGTCTGGATCGGCGTGGGACTTTCCCTGCTGGCTAGTATTATCCTCGGAGCCGCGATACTGGGGCTCTATGGGGGCCTAGAAGAGAAGGAGCTCTTTGAGGGCCTGGCTTCCTACCTGGCTGTGATAGTCCTCACGAGCATGATATACTGGATGGCTACCAAGGGGAAGAACATCCGGACCGAGATAGAGAGCAAGGTGAGCACCGCGATATCTCCCTTGGCATTAATCGGCTTTACATTCATAGTTGTCTTCAGGGAGGGACTTGAGACTGTCCTGTTCCTCACGCCCTTCATGACTCAAGACTTCGGCGGCACGCTCCTTGGCCTTATAACTGGCTTAGTCAGTGCATTTATACTCGCATACCTCATCTACGGAGTGGGCATGAAGATAAACCTGAGGACATTTTTCTACTACAGCTCGATACTCCTTGTCTTCGTCGCTGCTGGCATGGCAGGTTACGGGACCCATGAGCTCATAGAGTGGGCTGAGGAGGAAGGAATGGATTTGGGATTTATAGGTGAAACCGCGTACGACCTCGGCATTCCAAGCGACAGCGTGTGGCACCACAAGGGAGCAATAGGTTCCCTCTTTGCAGTGCTCTTTGGATACTCGACGAGCATGGAGTGGGGAAGGATAATAGTGCAGTTTGGTTACCTCCTCCTAGCCCTGTACCTTGTGCTCAGGGCCTACAGGAAGGAGCCTTTGTTGAATCCTGAAGATGCAGGACTCAAAAGTAGCGTTTAGCTTTTTTACTCATTTTTGTCCAGCAATGCATAAAAAGCATGAATCTGAGTTCAAGTCAGGTGAAGAAAATGGGCGTGCGGAGTTTTAAGCGGATCGCCCTGGTGGGGGCAAGCCCGAATCCAGCCAAATACGGCAACATAATCCTAAGAGATTTAATGAGAAAGGGCTTTGAGGTTCTGCCCGTTAATCCCAACTACGACGAGATTGAAGGATTAAAGTGCTACAGAAGCGTTAGGGAGCTCCCGAAAGATGTGGATGTGATAGTCTTTGTCGTCCCTCCCAAAGTTGGCATTCAGGTGGCAAAGGAAGCCGTTGAAGCCGGTTTCAGAAGGCTGTGGTTCCAGCCAGGAGCTGAGAGCGAAGAGATTAGGGAGTTTTTGGAGAGCCAAGGCGTGGAGTACAGTTTTATAAAGTGCATAATGGTGGAGACAGGGTGATAGTGATGGAGTTCTACTACGTCAGGAGGTTTGATGAGGATCTAGATTTCGTATGGGAGCGCTTTAAGGAGAAGCTCGAGGAGGGGGGGTTCCTTCTGATAGGCGAGAGGATTCCGGTTGCAATAACCGAAGGTGAAAACGGCATAATAGCGGACTATCACCTGCTATTCATCTGCCACAGTGAGCTGGTGGAGGAGCTCGTGAAGATTGACCCAAACATCGGCGCCCTCCTACCCTGTACTGGCTTTGGCTACCGGAAGGAGGACGGAAACTATCTTGGAGTCGCTCTGCCAAGCATCGCTTGGAAGGTAGCCGGGGAGAAAGTCGTGGAGCTTATGGAGCCAATAGAGGAAAAGCTCAAGAAAATCATTGACTCCCTGTGATTTTCAGTTTTTGAAGTTTTCTCTCCATCCTCTTTTCACCCTGTAAAGAATAAGGACAATAAGCTTTCGCGCTTAGTTAGTACAGGTGATTGAAATGGCGAAAGTTGTTTTGAAGATTAACAATATGAGCTGCGGGCACTGTGTGATGACCATCAGGAGGGCCCTGGAGAAGATTGGCGCCAAAGCAGAAGTTAGCCTCGAGAACAAGACCGCGGTCGTCGAGTACGATGAGTCAAAGCTCAAGATCGAGGATCTAATCAACGCCGTAGCGAAGTTCGGCTATGAGGTGGAGGTGGCTTAAGATGCCCACAGACCCAGTCTGCGGAATGGAAGTTAGTGAAGAGACCGAGTTCAAAGTAGAGTATGGTGGAAAGACTTACTACTTCTGCTCTTCACACTGCAAAGCTCAATTTGAAGCAAATCCTGAGAAATACGTCAAGGAAGAGGGAATGAAGCACGAGTACGGTATGCATTCTCATAGTCATAAACATGGCAGAGGGCACGGCTGTTGCTGCCATTAATCTTCTTTTCTTTTATCTTCTTTTCTTTTATGAGGTACTGTTGATGAATGGACATGCATTATTAATATTATAATATATTATTATCAATTGGCGGTAATGCTCTTTCTGCCGACTCTGGTTTGGCGTGGAATTCTTTGCTGATTAGCGTGACACTTTAGCTGAAAGAGTGCAATTTTGTATTACCTTTCTCTTTTTCGTGTGAACTAAACTTATAAGGGCTTTATTTTAGATTTACTACATGACCCACCATT
Organism: Thermococcus sp. GR5; assembly: GCF_012027535.1. NCBI lineage: Archaea > Methanobacteriati > Methanobacteriota > Thermococci > Thermococcales > Thermococcaceae > Thermococcus > Thermococcus sp. GR5. Next base: position 178,515 of record NZ_SNUN01000002.1, read on the forward strand.
ATGGCTATGTGAGCGCTCTCTTAGCAGCACTGCTCTTTGGAATAAGCTCAACGCTGAACAAAATCTCCCTTAGAGATGTCCATCCAATGATTGTAGCAGGGAGCATTTATCTAACGGCTGGAATAGTTCTAATGCTTCTCCGTTTCACACCACTTAAGGATAAAATCCTTGAAAGGCTTGAATTTAAAGTTAAAACCCAAGGACACTTCTCAAGGCGAGACCTCCTGCTATTAGCTTTTATAGTGCTCTTTGGCTCTTTTTTGGCACCACTCTCCTTTATGTTTGGACTTGATAAAACAACAGCGGTCAATGCATCCCTTCTACTCAATACTGAAACATTGTTCACAGTTTTAATCGCTCTCTTAATCTTTAAAGAGAAGGCTTCAAGAAGAAGCATTCTCGGAATTCTCTTAATCTTAATTGGAGCTGCTGTAATCTCGACGGAAAACTTTAGGGAAGTAGAGCTGAGCAAAGGCATCCTTGGGAACATTTTAATAATCTCGGCAGGTCTTTCATGGGCGATAGACAATAATTTGAGCAAGTTGCTAAGCGTTAAGAGGGATTTGCTCTTGGTAACTTCACTAAAGGGACTGTTTGGAGGGAGTGCGCTATTAATTTTGGCTTCTCTAATTGGGATTCCCTTCTATATCCCGCTTCAAAGCTTTCCATACATTTTAACTGTCGGTGCGTTTAGCTTAGGCTTCTCCATCGTGCTATTTCTATTTGCTCTAAGAGAAATTGGGGCTATGAAAACAGGGGCAATTTTTTCAACTTCCTCACTAATTGGTGCTCTCTTTGCTTTTTTAGTCCTTGGGGAGAGCTTTACAGCAATTAAAGCATTTTTTGGCGTTTTAATGCTCTTTGGAGTATATCTGCTCTCTTTAGAGTGACTTTACTTACTTCTGTTCAGAAATCTTTATAATAATATTTCTTTGACGCTTTAGGCAACCCCACAAGGCTTAAGATACTTTTCGCACTGCTGGAGGATGAACTCTGCACGTGCGATTTATCGAACATTACCGGCCTGTCAGTTTCAGCTATATCTCACCAGCCTAGAATCTTGAAGGATAGAAAAATCGTTACATACAGGAAGGACGGAAAAAACGTCTTCTATCGCCTGGATGACGAGCATATAAGGGAGATTTTGAAGGTTGCGCTTAAGCACATGGAGGAGTAAATAATCTGGAATACAAAACTACAAAAGGTGAACAGAATGAATTCAAAAAATCGCAAGGTATTACGGGTATATAGAACAAGGCTCATGCAAAAAGGCTTACGATAAGATCATCCGATTTTACGATTGTTTTGCATTATTTGAGAAAAATATAGGGACAGGGCATTGGAGCTGTTGGACATTAAAAAGGGAAATCGTTCTGGAGATTGGCTTTGGAACTGGGCACTGCTTGAAGAAAATGGCTGAGTTAGTGGGGGAGGAAGGAAAGGTTTACGGTATTGACATTTCTTCTGGGATACTGGAAGTTAGTAAACGGAGACTTGAAAAAGCTGGACTTTTAGATAGAGTCGAGTTGTATTGTGAAACGCATCAAAATTGCCCTATGAAGACAATAAATTCGATGCTGTTTTCATGAGCTTCACCCTTGAACTTTTTGACACACCCGAAATTCCAAAAGTTCTTAACGAGATTAAAAGGGTTCTAAAACCTGGTGGGAGGCTTGGAGTTGTCAGCATGTCAAAAGAAGGTGGGAATGTTTTGCTGAGGCTTTATGAGTGGCTTCACGAAAAATTTCCCCAATATATTGACTGTAGGCATATCTATCAATAAGAGAGGCTGGATTTGAGATAAAGTACAAAGAAGAGGTGAAATTATTTGGGTTGCTCGGAGAGATTGTTATTGGAATAAAGCGTGATATACAGTAGGTATATGTGACAAACCGGAATGTTATGCCAAATTCAAAAATGCTTTTATCGGTAGGTGCTCACTTTGGAAACTTTTCTCTTTATTTCTTGTGCGCCGGTCCGGCTTGGATTTTCCATTTTGTATGAAAAATGGTTAAATATTTTTTGTTAGTTAGAAATTAATGATGGTGATTAATATGGAAGATGAAAAAAAGGCTCACAATGAGCACACCCATGAAGAGCACAAAGAAATGATGATGCACCAACATGAGGAAAGCGAAAAGCATGAACATATAGAACATGGAGAGCATGAAATGCATAGACACAAGATGGAGGAAGAAAAGCATGAACACGCTGCTCATGAACCTGAGCATGGAGAACACAAGCATTCGCATGCGGATCACCATAGAATGATGATGGAGGATTTTAAGAAGAGATTTATAGTTTCTGCCATACTTACGATTCCAATACTGCTCCTATCTCCGCTGATTCAAAAGTTCCTTGGTTTTACATTCACGTTCACGGGCGATAGATATGTTCTCTTTGCGCTATCGACAGTGGTCTACTTCTACGGTGGGAAGCCATTCCTAACGGGAATGAGAGATGAACTTAAGAAGAAAACCCCAGGAATGATGACGCTAATTGCTCTGGCAATCACAGTTGCCTTCTTTTACAGCTCTGCTGTGACCTTTGGATTGCCCGGAAAGACCTTCTACTGGGAGCTTGCGACGCTTATTGACATTATGCTTTTGGGGCACTACATAGAGATGCGTTCTGTTCTCGGCGCTTCGAGGGCTTTAGAGGAGCTAATAAAGCTCATGCCAACTGGTGCCCACTTAATAACTCCTGAGGGAATAAAAGACGTCCCAGTGAGCCAGCTTAAGAAAGGAGATATAGTCCTAGTTAAACCTGGGGAAAAGATACCCTCTGATGGCATCATAATTGAGGGTGAGACGAGTGTAAACGAGGCAATGCTCACCGGTGAGTCAAAGCCTGTCTATAAGAAACCCGGCGACATTGTTATAGGTGGTTCAATAAACCTAGAGGGCTCGATTAAAGTCAGGATCGAGAAGACTGGAAAAGAGACCTACTTGATGCAGGTGGTTGAGCTTGTAAAGCAGGCCCAAGAAACGAGGTCGAGGACTCAAAATTTAGCTAACAGGGCAGCTTTTTGGCTTACACTCATTGCAATAACCGCTGGAAGCGTAACTTTAGGAACTTGGCTCTACTTAGGGAAGCCGTTTGTGTTCGCTTTGGAGAGAATGGTCACCGTGATGGTAATTACATGCCCCCACGCTTTGGGATTGGCTGTTCCTTTAGTAGTCTCAGTGTCAACGTCAATATCAGCGAGGAAGGGAATACTCATTAGGAATAGAGAAGCCTTTGAGAGGGCAAAGGATGTTCAGGTAGTTGTCTTTGACAAGACGGGAACCTTGACCGAAGGAAAATTCGAGGTAACAGATGTAATTCCACTGGATGAGCTGGAGGAGGAAGAAATCCTGCGGTACGCGGCAGCGCTGGAGAGCCACTCATCACACCCGATAGCGCAGGGGATAGTTGAGAGGGCGAAAGAGCTCGGGCTTGAGCTCTACAATGTTGAGCAATCTAAAGTGCTGCCGGGCAAGGGTGTCCAGGGGACCATCAACGGCAAAGAGGTTCTCGTCGTAAGCCCTGGCTTCCTGGAGGAAAACGGACTCTGGGCTGAGGACGAGCGCGTTAATAAAGTTCTGGAGCAGGGCAAAACTGTTGTGTTCCTTGTACTTGAGAGAAAGCTGGTTGGTGCGATCGCCTTAGCGGACAAGATAAGACCTGAATCAAGGGAAGCCATAAAGAAACTTCACGAGATTGGGATTAAAGCTTACATGCTCACAGGAGACAACGCTAAAGTTGCAAAGTGGGTTGCTGAGGAGCTTGGTCTGGATGGCTACTTTGCAGAGGTTTTGCCCCATCAGAAGTCAGAGAAGATTAAGGAGCTCCAAGAAAAAGGCTTCGTCGTGGCAATGGTTGGGGATGGAATAAATGATGCTCCAGCACTAATCCAGGCTGATGTGGGTATAGCAATCGGAGCAGGAACCGATGTGGCAATAGAGAGTGCCGATATAATCTTGGTTAAAAACGATCCGAGAGACGTCATAACAGCGATACACCTTGCAAGGGCAACCTATAGGAAGATGGTGCAGAATTTGGCATGGGCAACTGGCTACAACACATTCGCAATTCCTTTGGCAGCAGGGGCGCTTTACAACTATGGAATACTGTTAAGTCCAGCAGTAGGTGCTTTGCTGATGAGCTTGAGCACGGTGATAGTCGCTATAAACGCGAAGTTTTTGAAAGTCTGAGGCAGTCTTCTTTTTCTTTTTTTTGAAATTTTTGGATGCTATATTTCACTTCTGTAAAGAATAAGAGCTATATCCTTTGTCAATGAGTAGTAACTGAGGCGATCAAAATGATGTTTGAAAGCGTTAACTCGGGTTTTTTAACCTACGTTTGGAGAAAGTGAATGGGGGTGGCACGACATGATTGGATTTGGCTACTTCGGCTGGTTTGGGGCAATATTCATGCTCCTGTTCTGGATACTGATAATAGTTGGGGTAGTGTGGCTCATTAAGTGGCTCGTGGAGCAGAGCTCAAGCGGAATCACAAAAACGTCAAAAAAGAGCGCCCTTGAAATACTCGATGAAAAGTACGCAAGGGGAGAGATAGACGACGAGGAGTATGAAAGAAGGAAGAGAAAGCTCTTAGAGGGCTGAAGGCTCTCTTTTAAACTATTTTGTGGCAACAATTAACCTCACGATGTCGAAGAAGAGATCTTCAACCTTTTCTATCCTGAAGCCAGCCTTTTCAATATTCTTTTGCGTTTCTCTCACCATCGAAGTGCCCACTAGGGCTTTCATTATCGGATCCATCAAGTAGAGTGGAATGTTCAAAAGCTTTGACTCACTTTTCATATGTTCCAGAAATATTGCCTTCCCTCCAGGTTTTAAGACTCTATAGGCTTCTTTCAGCCCTTTGACGGGGTCTGGAACTGTACAAAACACGAAAGTGCTCACAACCGTGTCAAAAGTGTTGTCTTCAAACTCTAAATTTTGGGCGTCCATTAGGAGGAGCTTGACATTTTTTAAACCGAGCTCTTTTCTCCTTCTTTCCGCTTTTTCGAGCATCCCTCTGCTGAAGTCTATGCCAATTACTTCGACATCTTTAGGGTAATATGGAAGATTCTTTCCAGTCCCAACTCCTATCTCGAGGACTTTTCCTTTAGCAATACTTAGGGCTTTCTTTCTGTACTTTGAGAAAGCCATCACTTCCATTGGGCTCTCGAAGAGGTCGTAAATTTTTGAAAACCTATCATATTTTTTGGCAGTCTTCTCCATTTTCATCATGTTGTAGTCGTGAAAACTTTTAATTGGGTTTATTCTTACACTTCAGCAAATTCTCTCAAAATCATTTCTCACATTGCAAATAATAAGCCTATTAGCCTTTCCCTCATAGGGTACTATGAAAACAACAGAAAGGTGATGCAAAATGGAGTGGAAGTCACTGTTGATCGGATTCATAATTGGGGCTCTCATTGCGGTCCCATACGGTCTAGCGCATTCAGGGCCGTTCAGCTGGGATGGAGACAGGAGCTTCCCAGGAGGCTTTGGTCCAATGATGGGCATTGCTCATGGACCGGGCATGATGGACGAAGACATCTATGTGGAAATGGTGCAGTACATGGAGAGTGGGGACTTCGCCGAGATTCATGAGGAGATGGAGGAGGAAATGGAGTCAATAATGGAGAAGTACATGGGAAGCTGGTGGAGGGAGAGGCACGAGTACTGCGAAAGAGTAATGGGTATTGAAGATTGGGAAGAGTAAGCGAACTTCGCTCTAAATCATTTCTTTTTTATTTAATGCTTATGGTGTTCATGACTATGTTCTATTTCGTGTTCTTTTAGCTTGAGCTTTTCTATGTTCTCCCTTGTCCTCTTGAATTCTCTCAAACAGGTAGGACAGCAGAAGAAGTAAACCCTGTTGCGATATTTGTAAACTATCGGCTCATCGACTATCTCCTTGCCGCAGTAGTCGCATTTGAATGGAACCTTGACCTTGGGAGGATGTTCTTTCTCAATGCTCTCTAGGATAGGCATTATCTCAAGTACCTCAAAACCGGCACCTTCTATTACGTTTCTCAGTCCCTCCATATCTTCGACAGCCACTTTTATGAGATACTTCTTACTCGTGAAGCGGTTGATCTCGATGATTTCCTCGAACTCTTGAAGCTTCTCTGGCTTGTCAGTTTTGATTATCAGGGCAACGACGTTGTGGGCCTTCTGGAGTTCTGGGTGGAGTTTAATCGTGTAACGCTGAATAATTCCTTCTTTCTCAAGTTTTTCTAGCCTCGTCTTAACAGTTGGCCTGCTGACGCTGAGTCTTTCCGCGAGTTCGGAGATGCTTAATCTTGAGTTGTCCATGAGAAGATATATCAGCTTCAAATCCAGTTCATCTAGCTTTGTCATGATAAACACCTACGAGTCGTTTGTTTTCAAAATATAAAAATTCTTCGGTTAGCGTTTACACTTTGGTAGAAATAATGCCCTTAAAGTGTGCTGTTAAGTAAACATCGGTGATAGTTATGAAGCTTACGCTTAAGGTTAATGGGATGACGTGTGCCATGTGCGTAAAAACCATAGAAACAGCTCTGAAAGAGCTTGAGGGGGTTAAAGACGCCAGAGCCAATTTAAACTCTGAGAATGTTTACGTGGACTTCGATGAGTCAAGGGTCAGCCTGAATCAGATTATAAAAACAATTGAAGAGCTTGGCTATCAGGTGGTTCGAGAAAAGAGAGACGCGATAATAAAGATCGGTGGAATGACCTGTGCAATGTGTGTCAAAACCATTGAAGTAGCTCTTAAAGAGCTCCCTGGAGTTTTAGATGCTCAGGTCAATTTGGCAACTGAGAAGGCTAAGGTAAGCTATGACCCAAGTTTAGTAAGCATAGAAGATATTAAGAGAGCAATTGAAGAGGTTGGCTACCAATTCTTGGGAGTTGAAGGTGAGGAAAGCCATGATGTAGAAAAAGAGATTCGAGAGAAGCACATGATGGAAATGAAGAAAAAACTTGCCGTTGCTTGGGGAGTAGGGTTAACTCTCTTCGCCTCAATGCAGCTTCACAGATTCGGGATTGAAATTCCCAACTTAATTTACGTTCAATTCCTGCTGGCAACTCTGGCAATAATCTACGCTGGAAGGGATATCTTTGGAAAGGCTCTCAATTCATTAAAGCACAAAAGCTTAAACATGGAAGTCATGTACTCCATGGGAATCGGTTCTGCCTATTTTGCAAGCATTTTAGCTACGATAGGAATTATTCCAAGGGAGTTCAACTTTTATGAGGCAAGCGTTTTGCTAATGGCCTTCCTCTTGCTTGGACGCTACTTAGAGACTTTGGCCAAAGGAAGAACGAGTGAGGCAATTAAAAAGCTCATGGGGCTTCAAGCTAAAAAGGCAACCGTAATTAGGGATGGAAAAGAGATTGAAGTTCCAATAAGCGAAGTTAAAGTTGGCGATATTGTCATAGTCAAACCTGGAGAGAGGATTCCGGTTGATGGAATTGTAATTGAAGGAGAAAGCTACGTTGACGAATCGATGATCACCGGAGAACCAATTCCAAATTTAAAGAATAAGGGCGACGAGGTTATTGGTGGAACGATTAACAAGAACTCCGTGCTTAAAATCGAGGCAAAGAGGGTCGGAAGAGACACAGCTCTGGCACAAATAATTAGGCTCGTTGAGGAGGCACAAAATACAAGACCACCGATTCAGAGATTAGCGGATAAAGTCGTTACATACTTCATTCCAGCCGTTTTAACAATAGCACTAATCTCCTTTGGATACTGGTACTTCATAGCTGACCAGCCCCTGCTCTTCGCCTTCACGACACTGCTCAGCGTTTTGGTGATTGCCTGCCCATGTGCCTTTGGCTTGGCAACTCCAACGGCTTTAACAGTTGGGATGGGCAAAGGTGCCGAAATGGGGATTTTAATCAAGAATGGTGAAGTACTGGAAATAGCGAGGAAAGCCACAATAGTTCTCTTCGATAAGACGGGGACGCTAACAAAGGGGACGCCTGAAGTTACAGATGTAGTGACTTTTGGCATGGATGAGAAAGAGCTTTTGGGCTTAGTAGCTTCAGCTGAAAAGCGCTCAGAGCACCCACTAGGAGAGGCCATAGTTAGGAAAGCTCAAGAGCTCGGATTAGAGGTTAAAGAGCCCCAAAGCTTTGAGGCAATAACCGGCAAGGGAATAAAAGCCGTAGTGGATGGGAAGGAAATCTTGGCCGGAAATAGAAAGCTGTTCAAAGAGAATGGTTATCCAATAGACAGAGAGGTTGAAAAAGCTCTCCTTAAGCTTGAAGATGAAGCTAAAACGGCCATAATAGTGGCAGTTGACAGAAAAATAGCGGGAGTTATTGGAATAGCGGACACAATCAAAGAAGGCGCGATAGAAGCGATAGAAGAGCTTCACAAAATGGGCAAGAAAGTTGGGATGATTACCGGCGACAATAGAAGAACCGCAGAAGCGATAGCTAGACAGCTTAACATAGATTACGTTTTAGCGGAAGTTTTGCCCCAGGATAAAGCAAATGAAGTAAAGAAGCTTCAGGAGAAGGGAGAAGTGGTCATTTTTGTCGGGGATGGGATAAACGACGCTCCCGCTTTGGCTCAAGCTGACATAGGCATAGCGGTAAGCTCCGGAACCGACATAGCAATGGAGAGCGGAGACATCGTCTTGATTAAAAACGACTTAAGAGATGTGGTTAGGGCAATAAAGCTCAGCCAAAAGACGCTCTCAAAGATTAAGCAGAACATCTTCTGGGCGATGTTCTACAACACCATCCTAATACCCTTCGCCGCTGGACTGGCCTATGTTCTCTTTGGAATCACCTTCAGACCAGAATGGGCTGCTGGAGCTATGTCATTGAGCAGCGTGAGTGTCGTCACAAACTCCTTGCTTTTGAAAAAAGCGAAGATTTGAGGTGGTTAAGATGATCAGGGAGTTTGATGGAGACTTTGGAAAAGTTGAGAGGGCAAAATATGCCCTCCTTTGGTTTTCTTCTCCTGGCTGTCCGCCGTGCAGGATGATTGAACCGTTTATGCACGAGCTGAGCGAGGAGTATAAGGAAGTGGAGTTCTGGGAGGTTGACGTGGAGAAGCATCTTCCGCTTGCGGAAAAGTTCGACGTCATGAATGTGCCCACACTGATTTATCTCAAAGAAGGAAATGAAATCGCAAGGCAGAATCTGGTGAGGAAGAAGGAAGAGGTCGAGGAGAAGCTAATGATGCTTCTGGGTTCTGACTCCTGAAGTTTCTGGGCTCTGCTTTTTATCTTGTTCTCTTTGATGGAAAGACAATAACTTCCCCTTCTAATTCCCTTTGAGTGCGTATGAAACGAATAAAGGTCGAAATTCTTCACGACCACCATCGACTTAGATTTGGATAAGCTCTATTTTAGAAACCCGATGAACGAACGTTTCCGGGGTTTCATTCTGGAGTTAGCAGGCCTAGTGGATTGAAATGTCAGAGCCACCAGAACAAGTTAGCGGACATCAGGTTTAAGTTCCTTCAAGCGTTTCAGCTGCCAGAATGAGCCAAGATACTGGACGTTGGCTGCGGTGTCGGAAGGCACTCAATAGAGCTCGCAAAAAGGGGCTACAAGGTTACAGGAATTGAGATATCCCAGGGAATGCTTGAAGAAGCAAGAAAACGAGCTCAAAAAGAAGGTGTTGAAGTGGAGTTCATAAAAGTAGACGCCACGAAGTTTAAGCGTGAGGAGGAATTTGACGCTGCCATATGCCTCTGCGAAGATGCCTTTTCACTAATCGGTTCAAGTGACGACCCAATAGAGCACAACTTGGCGATACTCAAGAACATTTATGAATCCCCAAAGCCCGGCGGGAAGTTTATTTTGACTGTCCTGAGTGCCCTTTCAAGAGTTAAAGGGGCATCAAACGAGGACATAGTCAAAGGAACTTTCGACCCAAACGCTATGACGTTCTTTGAAGAAATCGAGGCACCCGATGGCACAAAATTCCCGATTAGCGAACGCGTTTATGTCCAAAAGGGTTGGTTTGAAGTAAAAGCCATCTGGGGAGGCACTGCTGGAAGATGGGGAAAGGGGAAGGTGGATTTCGACGACATTGAGATGATGGTTATTAGGTGAAAAGCCCAGAAGGGAGGGGTAAAATTCGAGGCTCACATTTTCTTTTTAAAATGAAAGAGTGTATCACGTCCGTGTATAGAGCGGGGGTCAAGGTTAAGTAGTTTTCCACCGTAATCACTCCGGTGAGAGCATGCCTGTTATCGAGGTCGAAAACATTAGGAAATACTACGGCAAAGTAAGGGCCGTTGAAAACCTTAGCTTCTCCGTTGAGGAAGGGGAAATCTACGGCTTTTTGGGTCCCAACGGGGCAGGAAAAACGACAACAGTTAAAATCTTAGTCAAGATAATCAAGGACTACGAAGGCGAGGTTAGAGTCTTTGGAAAAGACTTGAGAAAGTGGAGCAAGGACTATTACCAGAAAATAGGCGTCTCCTTTGAGTTTCCCGCAATTTACTCGAAGCTCACGGCCCTTGAAAACCTTGAGTTCTTTGCCTCCTTCTACAAGAAGCACCTCGACCCCATGGATGTGCTCAAAATGGTGGGCCTTGACAAGGAAGCAGACCAGTTGGTTGGAAACCTTTCCAAGGGTATGAAGAAGAAGCTTGACCTAGCGAGGGCCTTCCTCCCTGATCCGGAGATACTCTTCCTCGATGAGCCTTTAGAGGGTCTCGACCCTGGAAGCGCAAGGAAGATTAAGGACATGCTCCTGGAGATGCGAGAGAACGGAAAGACGATTTTTCTAACGACACACAACATGTACGTGGCGGACGAGCTCTGCGACAGGGTGGCCTTCATAGTGGACGGTGCTGTGAGGCTCGTGGACAGCCCGAAGGAGCTCAAGGTCAAGATGGGTAAGAGGGTTGTGAAGGTTGAATATGCCGCCAGTGGCAACGTTGAGGTTAGGGAATTCCCGCTAGAAGGTTTGGGTCAGAACGAGGAGTTCCTCGAAATCCTCCGGAACCATGAGGTAAGAAGGATAAACACGGAGGAGCCTACGCTAGAGGAGATATTCCTAAAGGTGACGGGGAGGAGGCTCGTATGAGCTTTGCCCAGCTGATGAGGGTCGAGTTCAAGGTGGGCATGAGGAACTACACCTACCCCATATACTTCCTCGCGGCTCTGGCTTACGGCGTTGTGCTGGGAGCCTTCCCGGAGGAGTACGTCTCGACGATGGCACCGCTTTTCATATTTATCGACCCAGGTCTGCTCGGCTTTATGTTCATTGGAACCTCGATATTCTCCGACAAGAAGGACGGCACTATTGGAGCGCTCTCCGTGACACCGATGGAGTGGCGCGACTATTACCTCTCCAAAACGATCATCATGGCTTTACTGGCTCTTATCGGGGCGCTAGTGATAGTGGTTGTCGGCGCTGGCTTCAACGTCCAAATCGCCTACGTGCTCATAGGAACTCTGCTGGTCTCAGTGGTCTACACCCTCCTCGGCATAGCGATAGCTGCAAAATACAGGGATCTGGACGACTACTTCGTGCCCCTGCTGGCCGTCATGGTGCTTTCCTTCCTGCCCTTTGCGGCATACCACGGGCTCATAAGCGGCCCATGGGGGAAGGTGCTCTACATTATACCGAGCTATCCGGGACTCTATTTCTTCCACGCGGGCTTCGAGGAGATAGCGAGGGAAACGCTGATGTGGTCGGGCATTGCCCTTGTAATCTGGGGCATCGTAGCATACAACCTCGCTAAAATCCGCTTTTACAAATACGCCGTGGAGGGATTGAGATGAGTTTTGTGAAGAAGTTCCTCGCCATTTACAGGATTGACTGGAAGATGCTGAAAAGGGACCCGATGCTCGTTTACAGCATCATCATTACCATAATCCTTCTTTTCGTCGTCCGCTACTTCAAGGACCGGCTGGGGGTTCTCTATCCGCCCGCAGCAATCTTTTCCATCATCTTCATTCCCCTCATCTTCGGCATGATTCCTGGCTTCATGATGGCCAACGAAAAGGAAGAGAAAACTATAGAGGCCCTTCAGGTGATTCCGATATCGAGCGAGGCCTTCTTGACATACCGGCTCCTCTGGGCGTCTGCTGTAACGGGTATCCTCACGGGCCTAGCGCCGAAAATTCTTGACATAACGGTTCCGTGGAAAGGCCTCCTGGCGCTCATGGCACTTTTCATCATTGAAGTGTGGACCTATGCGCTGTTGATAACTGACTTCTCGGAGACTAGGATGCAGGCTTTGACAGTTTCAAAAGTCGCCGGCTGGCTGCTAATCCTTCCGCCGGCCATAAAGTTCATCGTGATCGCCAGGAACATATCAACTGATTGGAGCAAGTTCACGGCCTTTCTTCCGACCTACTGGATCCACAGGCTCTTCGAGGGGATTCCTTTCAACGACTACGGCGATTTCTGGCCGGGGCTGGCGGTTCACCTAGCGTGGCTTGTCCCACTTGTAGTGCTGTTCAAGAAGAGGGTGCTTTGAAAATCCTTGCTTTAGCTTTTATTTTGGGCTTTACAGCCCAACAGAAGAGAAATCAGAAAAGAAGGGCAAAAGTCCATTTTCACTCAAGCTTCTTGTAACAGAACCACCAGTCGTAGCACTCGATCTCGCCCTTGGCCTTGGCTTCTTCGCGCTTCTTCTTCTCTTCGATGGTGGCAGCCGGCGGGATGATGACCTTGTCACCGATGAGCTCGTTGTTCGGCCACTTGTGCGGCAGAGCAACACCGTGCTCGTCGCTGGTCTTGAGGGCCTTTACGAGCCTGAGTATCTCATCCCAGTCCCTGCCGACCTCGGCCGGGTAGTAAACTATCGCCCTGATAACGCCCTTGTCGTCGACGACGAAGACTGCCCTAGCAGTAATAGTGGAGCCGCTCGGGATCATGCCGAGCTTGTCGGCGAGCTCACCGCGGTCATCGGCTATGATGGGGAAGTCGATCTCGACGCCGAGGTTATCCTTAATCCACTCCATCCACTTGATGTGGCTGAAGACCTGGTCAACGCTCAGTCCGATGGGCTCGACGCCAAGCTTCCTGAACTCCTCGGCCCTCTTCTGCATGGCGTAGAACTCGGTGGTACAGACCGGGGTAAAGTCAGCCGGATGACTGAAGAGTATGAACCACTTACCCTTCTCAGCAAAGTATTCCGGAAGCTTTATCACTCCGTGGGTGGTCTTAACCTCAACCTCTGGGAACTTTTCTCCTATGACGACCATCTTTCTTCACCTCCAATTTTTGTGTGTCGTCTTCACTATAAACCTGTTGGGTTCGAATATATAAACCTTTTGGTTCTGCTAACGGCACCAAATTTGACTAATATCCAATCAACTTAATAAGCTCGGGGTTGTTCGTGCAAAAAATACACTCATTTTACTGCCATTTTGTGATTAAAGTGCTGAGGAAACTTGTCAGAAAGGGGGAATTCTAGGCATAATCTTACCTCAGACTTTTCTCACATCAACCCAGGTTGAATGATAGGCAGACCCGTTGCCATATTTTTCGACGGTTTCATCGCTTGTCAAAAAGTTCACGTTCCAGCCGAGCAAAGAAGGCCAGAAGGCCTTATAGAGCAGGACGACGCCTTTAGGAACGTCATCACTAAGTTTCACGGTCGTTTTGATCCTCCCATTGTCGTTGAAAACCTCTACGGTGTCTCCGTCGCAGATTTCCCTCTCCTCAGCATCATCTGGGTTCATATAGAGGCTTGGGTCTATTATCCCGTAGGTGTTGTGGTACTGGCTCGTTATCGTCATCCTGTGCGTTGGACTGAGCAGGCGGAGTGGGTAGTTGCCCTGTGGGGACTTGTATTCCGGAAACGGTGATAGACCGCGCTCAGTGGCCCTCCGAGAGTAGAATTCGATTTTGCCACTCGGTGTTTCCCACTTCCTTGGCTTTTCTGGAACCTTTACGAAGCCCTTAGCTTTCAGCTCCTTCCAGCTTAGGTTGTTGATCTCCAGAACCTTCTGTATTACCTCCTCGTCGCTCTCGTAGAGGTGAGGGTTCTCGATGCCAAGGGCTTTGGCCAAAAGCCTCGTTACCTCGCTGTTGGATTTCCCGTAAAGCTCTGCAACTGGCTCGTTTAGAGCGACGTGGCGGTGATAGTAGGAGTCAACTATGTCGAGCCTCTCAAAGAAGGTGTTCGCCGGCAGGACAACGTCAGAGAATAGGGCTGTGTCAGTCAGGAAGATATCATGAGTAACAATAAAGACATCGTTTTCTATCAGGGCTCTCCTGAGCCTGTTCTGATTCGGCAAACTTGCCAGCGGATTGGAGTTGTAAACGTAGAGGAACTTTATCTCGCCCTTCTCGATGTATTCGGCAAGCTTCATCTGCGGGATTCTCTTTGCAGGCTTCGTGCGCAGGAAAGCCCCTTCGGCATAGCTCTTGTCTATCGTTTTCATGTCGTAGATGAAGCCGAAGCGATGACCGACTAGGGCCGGGAGAATTGAGATGGCCCTCACTGCCTCTCCACCACCCAAGGACCTCTGGAAGCCGTATCCGATGTGTATAACACCTTTTTTCTCAGCGAAGTCGAAGGCAAACTCCTCAATTTCTTCGCAGCTCAAACCCGTTTCGCGCTTCACGAAGTCAAGGTCCAATTTAATTACATAATTCTTGAATTCCTTAAAACCATAAACGTTCTCGCGGACGAAGTCCTTATCATAGAGCTCATTCTCTATGATGAGCTTCGCAACGGCTAGAGCGAAGAGGACATCGGTATCGGGCATTATCTGGAAGAACTTGTCGCTTCTCTTTGCTGTCTCGGTTCTGACGACGTCGACGGTCCAGATTTCAAGGCTATGCTTTTTGGCCAGCATAAAGCCGTGAAGGTTAGTCCAGAAGGCGTTGATTCCCCAGTACACGATGAGCTTCTGCCTTTTTAGCTCCTCGGGATCCATCCCAACTGCCGTTCCATAGACGTCCCCCAAAGCCTCCTGGCCGGCCCGGTCGCAAATTCCGTAATCAAGCATCGCAGTGTTCAGGTAGTGGAAGAGCCTGAGCGGGAAGGCATAGTTCACGATGCCCCTATCCCCCGCGTACTGGTAGACGAGAACGCTCTCGCTTCCGTACTCATCTATCGTCTCCCTCAGTTTTTGGGCGACGAGGTTGATGACCTCCGCCCAGCTGGCCTCTCGGAATTTTCCACTTCCTCTCTCGCCCGCTCTAATGAGCGGAACCTTAAGCCTGTCCTCCGCGTGGAACCACTTGGGCAGAAGCGCGCCCTTTGGACAAAGGAACCCCTCTGTTATTGGATGCCTGGGATTTCCTTTGACAACTAGGCGCCCGTTCTTAACCTCACTTATCATCGAGCAGGTGTCGTAGCAGTCCCGCATGCAGGCGGAGAACGGCATAACCATCACGGGGATATCTTGATTTTTTCTGCAGCTTCCCTCTCGATGAGAACCTTGGCTATCTCCCGGGGTAGCGTCACCAGATCGCCCGCTTTAAACGGCCCGTATTCTTTCAGCTCGGCGTCGAGGATTTTGGGGAGGTCGATCTTGATTATGTACGCCTCTCTGGAAATGGTTTTCCCTAGTGGTTCTGCAGCGGGGATGCTCTCGGGAACCTCAACGGCTTCGGCTGGAACCTCGACCGGGATCTCCTCACGCTCTATGAATGCCCTCAGAATGGTGAAAATCCTCTTCTCCTCGGCTGTCATCTCTTGAGGTATTCCTTCAACGGCCAGATCTACGATTTTATGGAGCCTGATTTTGATTATTTCGCGCATTAACTTCTCGGCGATATTGAGCTGGGCGAGGTAAAGGCGCTCCTCGATGTCCTCACCCCTCTCGCGGGAGCTCTCAGCGCTGAGCTTAAGGGCTTTTATCAGACTGTCAAATTCCCTGTAGAACTCTTCGTCGAGCTCTGTGAGGTCCGGAGATGAAAGCTCCCCCTCCAGCAGTTCCCTGAGCTTAACGATGTCCACGCTCTCACCAGCCTAAATGGAGAAGGAAAAGAAATCAGTCCTCGACGCGCGGAGCGAGGAGGAATATCAACTTACCCTCGTCCCTTATCGGATACTCCATCTGGAGGGGCATCTCGTTGCCGAACCTTATGATGACCTCGTCGGCCTTTCCGATACCTTTTATCATGTCGGCGAGATAGCTGATTCCGTATGCACTCTTGGTCTCCTCCTCAACCTCGAGGTCGAGCAGGCCCTCGTCCTCAAGGGTGAGCTTTATCTCAACCTCGTTGGTCTCGCCCTCTGCCTTCATGATGAACTCGTTCTCCCTTGCTATGAACTTGAGGGCGTCGCTGACGAGGGAGGCGTCCTTAACGGCCTCCTTGAGAACCTCTCCGAGAACAACGACCTTTGCTGTGAACGGAAGCTCCGGAAGGTCGAGCTCGAGTTCCTCAACCTCGATAAGTGGCAACCTAAAAGTTCTCTTGGCGGTTCCCTCGAAGGTGATCTCGAGGAAGTTCTCGTCGCCTTTCCTGAGGATGAGGGTGTCCTTGTTCTTGCCGCGCTTGAGTATCTTCTTGAAGTGGTCCATGTTGATTCCAACTGTCTCCTCTTCCTCGACCTCATACTTGGAGAATATGCTCTCCGGGAGGTTAAGATCGATGAGAACGACCCTGCTCGGATCCATGGCGCGCATGCTTATTCCTTCCTCGGTTATCTTGAAAGCCGCCTCGTCAATCAGGTTGCTTGCGGTGGCTATAAGATCGGCGAAATCTTTGGCACCATCAAAAACTATCTCGAACGGCATTTTTATCCCTCCTTCAGTATATTGAGCATCAGCCTAACTCTTTCTTTCCCCCGGAATAAATAAGCTTTTCCGTTATCTGTATCGGGCAGTCTTTTATAGGCCTCCTCAAGCTCCTTAAGAGCCTTTTCGGCGAGGCGCTTTAAAACTTCAAGCTTCTCCTCCTCGTTCACTCGTAGGACCTCCATACGTGGCCGCACTTGGTGCACTTGTAGAATATCGTGCTCGGCTCATCGCCGGCCCTCGTCTGGAGCTCCCACCAGTAAGCCTCGTCGTTGCCGCACTTCGGACAGGTTATCTTAACCTTTGGAAGGGTTGCCAGATCCTGTTCAACGACTATTATTCCCTCATCGGGCTTGTGTTCGACCTTCTGGGTTATTCTTGTCTTCTCCCTGTCCTTCTCCTCGTCGAAGGGCTCTTCATAACCACACTTTCTGCAGACCCAGACCTTTCTCTTCCTATCCGGGAGCATAAGGTTACCGCACTCTGGACAGAACTTCATTTTCTCTCACCCCTACAGCCGGGGGTGAGGTATGTGGTTGGGGGATAAAAAGTTTTGCCAAGAATTTAGTCCGCTATCTCAAACTCCATGCTAGCGTTCACGCATCCCCGCGGCCAGCCGCAAATTTCCTTGACGACCTTGTATCTCCCGGGAGGGAGGTCAGGATAGAAACGAGGGTCTCCTATGGATTCTTTTTCAGGCAGGTATTTCAGGGTTATCCGCTGCTTCCATGAGCGGAAAGGTGTGAGGACTATGAGGTCATCTGTAAAAATCAGTCCAGTCCTAACTCGAACCCAGCTACCGTTATCCCAGCGGTAGAGGAGGTATCCCCGGCCAAGTTCAATTGGCATAAGTCCGATGTTCCTTACAGTCAGCTCGGGCCGTTCTTCCTGAGCGTAAGCTTCCTTATCGAGGCTGATCATGAAGTGTGGACCGGTAGCACCCCAGAGAAGAAGGATAAGGAGAGAGACAAGGGGACCCTTTCTCAACTCTGCCACCCCCAGCCGGTGATGTCGAACTCGGCCTCGGGCTTTACCGTCACGTTGCCCACGAAGACGCTCTTGACTATTTTGTAATGTCCAGGCTCGAGGTTGAGCTTAGACAGATCTATACTTTGCTCCCAGCTCTTGCCGGGCTCAATGATGATTGCGATCTCAATAAAGGCTATGTCCAGCTTTACCTCTTTCCAGTTGCCGTTCTCAAGTCTGTAAAGCTGGAATGCATAGCCGGTAGTTGCTTCCGAGTCAGCGTTGTTAATTACTGTCAGAACCATAGTCTCATCCGGAGCATAGCTCGTCTTGTCAAGTTTCAGAACGACATCTGGGACGTCTGGAGTACCGTCCGTTCCGCCGTTGTCCCCTTCTGCGGGGGATGAAGCCATGAAATAGGCTATGGGAATTATTAATAGTATCAGTAGCACAGGGACTGCCTTTTTCATGTGAACCACCGGAGAAGTGTCAACTTTCAGGTTTTTAACGGTTGCCAAAGCTTCAAAAGAGATTGAAGTGATCAGTTGGAGGTTATTTGAGCTTCTTTATTTTAGCAGAGATGGAAAGGAAGCAGGACTTATTCAAAGTCAATGTCCAGTTTGAACTCTGTGGCTTTATTCGTCTAATTTTAGCCCCTTATTTGAGCCACTTATTTAAAGTGGATTACGTAATGTTCACGATGTCCAGCCATATTCTACGAATGAATTAAACACAAAGGCCAGACATCACTTTAATTTACTGGAAAAGCGAGTTTATAACTTTTTCTGCGATAAAATATGATGAAAAAACGTTAAGTTTGGATATAATCTAGCATTACGGTAGATTTAGTGGATAGGCCCCAAAACCGCCCTGGAGAAATCTTGATTACTAACTTGCGAAATTGAAAAAATAAGGAAAATTATTCCTTCATTGGGAGGCCGTGGTCAAAGGAGTAGTAGACCTTCTGGTACTCCTTCCTGTACTCGGCAACTTCCTTCTCGACCTTCTTCGGATCCTCCTTGTCGATTAGGACCCGCCTCATAAAGACGGCGATGTCCTTCATATTGTCCTCGAGCATTCCAACGCGGGTCATCTCCTGAACGCCTATCCTGAGTCCGCTCGGGGTGTTAACTTTCTCGAGCGGGTCCCACGGCAGGAGGTTCTTGTTGAGGATAATTCCTGCCTCCTCAAGCAGCGGAGCAGCCCATCCGCCGGCGGCCTCGTGGAGATCGCTAACATCGACAATGACCTGGTGGCTCTCGGTGTAGCCTTTGTCCTCGCCGATGACCTTGAAGCCCTCCTCGGCGAGGGCCTCGGCGAGGGCCTTGGCGTTCTTGACAATCTGGGCCGCGTACCTCTCACCAAACTCGAGCATCTCCGCAGCGGTGATGACCTTTCCGGCCATGTGATGGAGGTGGTGGTTGCTGAGGACACCCGGGAAGATGGCCCACTGGAGCTTGGCGACGTCATCACCGAAGTTCTTGTAGAGGATTATACCGCCCTGCGGTCCTGGGAAGGTCTTGTGGGTCGAGGCGGTCATGATGTCAACGCCCTCCCTGAGTGGGTCCTGGAACTGCTTTCCGGCAATGAGACCGAGCACGTGGGCTGCGTCGTACATGACGTAAGCACCGACTTCCTTAGCCACCGGAGCAAGTTCCTTGACCGGGTGTGGGAACGGGAAGAGCGAACCACCGAAGACGACTATTCTTGGCTCGAGCTCACGAATGAGCTGAGCGGCCTTGTCAACGTCGATGTTGAACTCCTCGTTGTCAAAGGGCCAGGTATGGACTTCAAGGCCCCTCATTCCAGCGGCTCCGAAGGGCATGTGGCTTATGTGGCCACCATGGGAGGTGTGCAGAACGATAGCCTTGTCTCCCGGCTGGGTGAGACCGAAGAAAACTGCCTGGTTGGCGTTGGTTCCGGATATAGGTCTGAGGTCAGCAAAGTCGCTTCCAAAGAGCTTGCAGAAGAGGTCAACACCGATGAGCTCGACCTCATCAACGTACTTACAGCCCTGATAATACCTCTGTCTGGGCCAGCCCTCGGCGTACTTGTGCATGAAGCCGCTAGAAACGGCGCGGTTGACGCTTGGGGAGGTTACGTTCTCACTCGCAATCAGGTTTATGGTTGAGCTCCTCCACTTCTCGTGGGCCTCCAGATACTCAATAACCTCGTCTCTGTAGGTTTTGTAGCCGTTCTCCATGGGAAACACCTCGATGAGGATTTGAACGGGGGGAATATAAATCTTACCGCAGAATTGAAGGCTTATTCATGTGCTTTCTTTTCCATTCCGGCTGGTAGCCGGGAATCCTTTCGAAAAAGGATAGAAAAAAGCAAAGGATTACTTCCTGAGCTTGCTGGCAAGGTAAATAAGAATCGGCAGCACTATGAACGCCAGGAAATCACCGGTGTCGCCGGCGAAGGCCAGCACATCGGCGAAGTTCTTGACCCCTGCAAAGTAGAGTGTAGCCGGCGGTATAACCGTCAGTCCCCATGCTATCGGCTTCTTGAGTCTCATGAACTCAGCATTGTTGCTCTGCTGAGCTAGGGCGATGCCTATATAGCTCGTGGTTATGGCCAGCAACGGAATTAGGTTGCCTACGAGCTTGCCAACGTGTCCATAGAGCAGCTCGAGCCCCTGAGTGGCGATTTGCGGGGTGTTCTTTCCAAAGGCGAGAAGGAATGCTGCCATAAAGACAGCGTAAATGGCCGTTGGAATGAGGAACGCCAGGATAATGACCTTCTTGGTCTCTTCGTAGCTTCCGAGTCCCTTGTAGACGTCGGGGATTATGGTATGGCAGCCGAGGGCGAAGATGGCAACGCCGGTTATGCTGAGTATTCCCGAGAGGTCGGTGTAGAGGCCGTTTTCGAGCTCTGCGTGGGGGGTGAGCATCAGGGTAACGCCGATGAAGAGGGCGAGCATTATGTAACTCATTATGAGCTCGGTCTTTCCGCTGGCTTCGAGTCCGTGGTAAACTACGAGCGATGCCAGAACCCAGAATATGAGCGCTCCAAGCGTGTCGCTTATACCGAAGAGGCTGGAGAAGACGCTGCCCATTCCCGCTATGTAAGCGAGGAGCGCGCCGAAGCTCATTATGAATATGCTGATGTACATGAGCCAGCCTCCTGCCTTTCCGAGGGTTCTGTTGGCTATGGTGCTCATCTGTGCTCCGCCCATCTCGGCGGAGAACTTCAGCACTATGAATGCCGTCGCCAGCATCAGAAGCATCACTCCTAAGAGAACGCCCAGTGCTGGGATCAGGCCAACCTTTGAGGCTGCATAGGGAAGTCCAAGCACCCCTGCCCCTATCTGTGTTCCCACGAGTATTGCCAGGGCCTCGTTCTTTGTGATGCGTGCCTTTTCGACCTTTATCGTGGAGGTTCTCAAAGCTACCGTGGCTTTTCTTCTCCTTAGGTTCTGGATGAGGGTGACCTTTTTACGTCTCCCTGCAGCTAGTCTCCCCACATAATACCTCCCGTGTGAGGTGGTGACTTTTCTCCGGGGGGTTCCATCAGTAACGGGCATCTCTCTCACCTCTGTAAAATGTACTCATGGATACAATTTAAAGGCTCGCACGAAAATGTGAAACCTGCTTCAAAGATTATTCGGCGTAGATGGGAAAAGGGCTCAAGGTCAGGCATGATTTTTAAAGATAGCCGAGTAAGTATAATCATGATAGAGGAAGCCTCAAAACTGCTCGCCCGCTCGAGGTTTGCCATAGCCTTTACCGGGGCCGGAATAAGCGCAGAGAGCGGTGTTCCAACCTTCAGGGGCTTTAACGGCCTCTGGAAGAAGCACAGGCCGGAGGAGCTGGCAACGCCAGAAGCCTTCAGGAAGGACCCTCACCTCGTCTGGAGCTTCTACAAGTGGAGAATGGGGCTCATAATGAAAGCCAGACCCAACAGGGCTCATTACGCTTTAGCTGAGCTCGAGGAGATGGGCATTTTGAAGACTGTGATAACCCAGAATGTTGACGACCTCCATCGTGAGGCCGGCACAAAAAACCTCATCGAGCTCCACGGCAACATCTTTCGCGTTAGGTGTACTTCCTGTGGCTATAAGGAAAACCTCAAGGAGAATGGTCACTTGGAAGAGTTCCTGGTCCAAAAAGACCTGCCAAAGTGCCCAAACTGCGATTCGCTTCTGAGGCCTGACGTGGTGTGGTTTGGCGAGCCGCTGCCGAGGAAAGCCCTGGACGAGGCCTTTAAGCTCGCGGAGAAGGCAGACCTGGTTCTAGTGATTGGTACCAGCGGTGTTGTCTATCCCGCAGCTTACATCCCCCAGATCGTTAGGGAAACTGGGGGCAAAGTCATTGAGGTAAATCCTGAGGAAAGCGGGATCACGCCCATAGCCGACGTCTTCCTGCGCTGTCCGGCTGGTGAGGCTATGGAAAAGTTGATGAAGAGGATTAAGGGGCTGATATGATGGGTGGAAAGGTTCTCCTCATTGGCTTTAATGAGGATGAGGTCGAAAAGATAATGGATGTCCTAAACGGCCTGGATGTCTTTGAGGTTCCCGAGTATTGCCGGGGCTGGATCGTTGGAGAGATAGTTACTAAAGCCGAAAAGCTGAGAGGTTCGAGCTACTGGCATCTCAGAAAGTTCGTGATAATGCATGACGTTGACAACGAGACGCTGAAGGGGGTAATAAAAGCAGTCCGCTCCCTCGACCTTGGGAGGGTAATATTTGCCACCACGACGGAAACGTCCCTTACCTGGAAGCTCGAAGATTTGCTCAACGAGCTTATGGGGGAGGACGAGTACTTTCAGGCCATGAGGTGGGCGAGGAGGCAGGTGGGTGAGAGGAAAGGCCCGTTCCTCGGCCTTGGGAAGGATTAAATAGGAGAAAAGCGTAGGGATGGTGGTGACTAGATGATAAGAGTCGTGTTCTTTGACCTCGACGACACGCTCGTTGACACGAGCAAACTCGCCGAGATGGCCAGGAAAAACGCTATAGAGAACATGGTACGCCACGGGCTTCCCGTTGATTTTGAAACCGCTTACCATGAGCTCCTCGAGCTCATAAACGAGTACGGAAGCAACTTTGGGAGGCACTTCGACTACCTCCTGAGGAGGCTTGACCTACCGAACAACCCCAAGTGGATAGCCGCAGGAGTTATAGCGTATCACAACACCAAGTTCGCCTACCTCAAAAGCGTCAAGGGCGCTAGAAAAGTCCTCCTCGAGCTCAAGAAAGATGGCTTTGGCCTCGGGGTGATTACCGACGGCGACCCCATAAAACAGTGGGAAAAGATACTCCGCCTCGAGCTCGATGAATATTTTGATGAGGTCTTTATATCCAACTATCTCGGCGTTAAGAAGCCTCACAGAAAGATATTTGAGAAGGCCCTGCGGAAGTTCAACGTCGAGCCCCACGAGGCGCTGATGGTCGGTGACAGGCTGTACTCGGACATCTACGGGGCGAAGCAGGTTGGCATGAGGACAGTATGGTTTAAATATGGGAAGTACGCCAACCGCGAGCTGGACTATCTGGAGTATGCGGACTTCACGATCAAGTCATTGGAAGAGGTTCCGGAGATCGTTAGGGGGCTGAACCTTGAAGAGAAAGAGCGTGCAGATAAGGAAGTTTATGCTGATTGACAGCGCCTACAAATCAAGGATTCTCAGGGGAGACAAGGTCACAACGATAAGGTATGGGGACTACGAGGCCAAGCCTGGAAGCGAGATTTACCTAGTCATCACGCCTAGCGATACTGCCATAGCCAAGGTCAGGATAACCCGCGTCGAGAAAAAGAAAGTTAAGGAGCTCACCAACGGAGATGCTAGGCTTGACGGCTTTTCCGACGTCAGGGAACTCGTCAGAGAGCTGAGCAAAATCTACGGGGAGCTCTACGGTGACGACGAGGTTACGATAATAGGCTTTGAAGTCATCAAGCGCTTCGAGGACGGAATACCTCTCAAGTGGCTCAAGGGCCTCAATTACCGTGAACCTGGGGAGATAGCGAGACTCTACCTTGAAAATAAGGAGAAGGTCAACCTAAGCCGCGAAACTGACTTCATACTGCGCAGAATATACAACGAGGGCCTTGGAAGGGCCGTTAGAACCTTCGGGCCGAAAAAAGTTCAGCAGGCGCTGCTCAAGGCATATCATGCGCTCTACGGGGCTGGCATCATCTAAGGAAAAGCTTTATCTATGTATTTCCGTTCTTTTCTCCATGCCTATGAACGAGAGAAGGAAGCTTGGGATACTCACGGGCATGCTCATTGTAATCTTTATAGCCCAGCTTCTTGGTTTATTGGGCGATATTAACACATATGTATATGCCCACACTCCATTTGTGGACTCCCTTTGGATAACTCTAATCACAGATTCTGCCAGCTTCGGAATTTTTGCGGTTTATGTTCTTCTCTTCGTATTATGGGACCTCAGAAGAAGCAGGAAGCTAAGCCGTTCCACTTTAAATTTCATAGTCTCGATCTTTCTTGGCATGGCAATTGTAGGCGTTTTGAAAGTCTTAACTGAGGTGCCACGACCAGATGAAGCTCCTCTATCTTTACCATTCTTCCAAGCCCTGTTAAACGCTGATTATTTCGCCTTCCCCTCTGGACATACAGCGAGAGCTTCTATTCTGGCGTGTTTCCTGGGTGAGCGTTTCCCCAAATACAAACTTATCTGGTGGGGTTATGCCCTTTTAGTTGCCTTTTCAAGGCTGCTCTTTCACGTTCACTGGTTCAGCGATGTTCTCTTTAGTTTGATCCTTGGCCCGTGGGTTTTTATAGTGGTAGCGTCCACAGAAAGCATGTGGCTTCCAATCTACAGGGCCTTTATTGAAAAGCTCAAACTGGAGGTGTTTGACGTTGAATAACCTCCTTGAGGTTTTCATACTATCTCTGGTTCCCACATTCGAGGGCCGATATGCCATCGTTTACGGCATAAGTAAAGGTTATCCCTTGTGGAAGACCCTTCTGGCAGCTTCTCTTGGCGTTCTGCTTCTCTCGCTCGTCCTTCCGGCGGTCCTACCCTACATAGACAGGCTTATGATCTGGCTTGAGGGAACCTTCCTTAGAAAAATAGCACACCTATATCTCTACTACGTCGAGCGGGTCAGGAAAAAGGCCCATCCCTACGTCGAGAAGTGGGGCTTCCTTGGACTGACAATCTTTGTGGCGATACCCCTCCCCGGAACGGGCATATGGACGGGAGCTCTGGCTGCGTACCTGTTTGGCATCGAGAAGAGGCAGACGGTTCCTGCTCTAATCCTCGGCGGGTTGCTCAGCATGGCAATAACTGTACTTCCGGCGTTGGGGCTGTTTGGGTGAAAAAAAGAAAGGGCTCAGGTAAGCTCCTTCCCCATAGTCTCCTCGCCAAGGATCAGAACGTCCAGAGCGCCTATTATTGAGACCACCGCTATGACCAGAACTGCCAGGGCAGCTCCGCTAACCTCCATGATCCTCCCGGCCAGTATCGGCGCTATCCCGCCGCCTATCCTGGCCATCGCCCCAGCCCAGCCGGTGCCGGTTCCGCGCACGCTTGTGGGGTAGAGCTCCGGCGTGTAGGCGTAGATGGCGCCCCAGGCGCCGAGGTTGAAGAAGCTGAAGAGTATGGCGCTCGAGAGTATCATAGCCTCGTTGGCGGAGCTTGCGGCCAGGTAGAATGCTACCCCTGCAATTCCTGATAGAAACAGGTACGAAGAGAGAGTCTTCTTCCTCCCGATGCGCTCGATAAGATATGCGGCGCTCCAGTACCCCGGCAGCTGGGCTATGGCGGTTATGATGAAGTACTGGAAGCTCTTAAAGACGGTTATTCCAAGCGTAGCGGAGAGGAACTTGGGAAGCCAGATGAAAAAGCCGTAGTATGCGAAGGCTATGCTGAACCACGCAACGGTCAGCATGAGGGTTCTCCTTGAGTATTTCCTCCAGAGATCGGCTATAGAGGTCCTCTTCTGCTCCTCGCCGGGTTTCTGGAGCTTTACATCAACGCCGAAGATCCTCCTCAGTATTTCCTCGGCCTCCGAGATTCTTCCCTTCACGAGGAGGAACCTGGGAGATTCAGGCAGAGTCAGCAGGAGAGGCAGAATAAGGAGGATCGCTCCACCGAAGAGCAGGATATTCCTCCAGTCTGCCCTCACAAGAAGGGCCACCACTCCGATGATTATGGTTCCTATTGCCCAGAAGCTCTCAAGGATTGAGATCATTGCTCCTCTCACGGACTTCGGCATGAATTCGGCGAAGTAGGAGCTGGCAACTGGCAGAGAACCTCCGAGTCCAAGCCCCACGATGAACCTGAGGGCTATGAGCTCATCAAGACTTCCCGCAAAGGAGCTGACTATGGAGCCGAGCGAGAATGTGACGACGGCCAGGGTCAGAGCTTTTTTCCTTCCTATGCGATCCGCGAGGATTCCGAAGAGCCACGCCCCAAAAAGCATTCCGAAGAGGGCCGCCGAGCCAAGAGAACCGAGTTTGGCGAGGCTACCCTGGAAAGCAGGTTCCTCCTTCAGCAAGGGTATAATCAAGCTCGCGGCTATAGTGTTCACAGCAATGAACGCCCATATCGCTCCGAGGACTGCCAGAAGCCTGTAGTGAAAGCTCTCTAATTTGGAGTTCTCGATGACTTCCATCCTGATCACCTCAAAGACCAGCTTTTCGGCTATTAAGAAGGTAGAATGGGGGGCTTTAAGAGTTTTTAGATTGTTTAAGGGTTGAACAATGTCTGCATCAGACATCCCTTTGAAAGGTATTCCCTGGATAAAAACGGGGGATAAAAACGGGCACTTTGGCCTCAGAGATATCATTGAGAAATTTTAAAAGGATTCAGACAGAGTGGTAGTAGATTATCGAGACCTCCGGGTCGTCGTAGACTTCCTGTGGAGCAACTGCATACCCATAGGTCCAGCTCCAAGCACCATCGTTTTCGTCAATGTTTATGCTGTATCCAGATGCCCACATGTATGCTGCCCAGACGAGCTGGGAACAGTAGTAACTGTCGCTGTAGATGTCGGGCTTGCTGAGGTAGTTCCAGTTGTACGGCTTGCCATACTGGAGATAGGCGAAATATGCAGCATAATAGCGTATGGTAGCATCAGCGGTTATAACCCTGCCAATGGCAACAGTATCGTACCTGCTCAGGAACTTGCTGAGGGGGGTAAATGTCACGCCGTTACTTGTAGTTGCTTCAATGACTATCCAGTCTCCTATGCCACTGTCGTACCACCCAATTATACCCACGTGTGTCCAGAACCCGGGTATAACCCAATCGGTCACACCTTCTGAGTGGCCGAAAACAAGGTCGCCCTGCACTATGCCCGAAGGATAGGGATGCACATAGGCACTACTATCTCCACTGATGCTGGCCGCAGCTACGGGACTAACAAACGCAGCTAGTACAAGAATCACGCTCAGGATTCCGGCAACCCTTTTCATTTAACCCACCCCCAATTTAAACTATCATAGAAGTGCACTATGGTCTAATAAAGGTTTTCCTTTACCATTATAAATTGTTAGTGTACATTTCTTTGCATTGAAGAACACTTGGGGTGGCAGAAGAAGATAAACGTTTCAATTTTTCAAAACGAGTCCAAACGACTAAGTCAAGATTTAATCCTCTACACAACACTTCCACGGTTATAATAAAGGAGAACGGCAACTTGAAGGATAAAAATAAAATAATAACGATGTCACTTTGTTGCTCTCGTTATTCCCACGTCCTTCACGACCACGTATGGTGTGAAGACAGGAGTTCTGACCTCCCACCAGTGGATGTGGTGGATGTCCTTCCCGAGGGCAGAGATGTTCTCTAGAATTCTCTGGAAGTTGTCGCTCACGCGGATGTTCCTTATGGGCTTCAGCTCGCCGTTTTCGACAAGGAAGATGCCGTCCCTCGGGATGGTCGAGAAGTCGCCGGTAACGTAGTTCTGGAAGCGGGTGTACCAGACATTGGTGATGTATATGCCCTTCTTGACCTCACTGAAGAGCTCCTCCTTGGTGTAGTCACCTGGTTCAAGCAGGATGTTCCAGGCATGCGGCATGGCGAGTCCTGCGTTGGCCGTTGTTTCGGTTTCGTACTTCTTGGCTAGGCTCGTGTTGAGTAGGAATGTTTTGAAGGTTCCGTTCTCGATTATCATTGTTTCTCTCGTCGGAACGCCTTCATCGTCGAACTTTCTGGTTCCGTAGGCGTTGGGCATGTTTCCGACGTCTTTGATGGTAACGTCCTCGTTTGCTACTTTCTGCCCGAGCTTGCCAGCGAGGAAGGAGAAGCCTGCCTCGGCGGCATAGGCCGACGTCATGAAGCTCATATAACTGAGAAGATTGGCGAAGGCCAGCGGGTCAAATATCACATCGAACTTTCCTTCCGGTCCCTGCTCCGGGTTCTGTGCCATCTTGGCTATCTCACCGGCCTTTCTTCCCGCACTTTCGGGATCGAACTTCTTGAGAATCCTCACCGAGTTAGTGCCGTGGCCGCTCTCAAGGTCGCCGATGAAGGCTCTAACGCTTATCTCTATTCCTGTTCCTTCGTCAAAAGCCTCGACGCCGTTGCTCGTGGTGAGATAGATCCTGTTGTGGTCAGTGTATAAAACACCGGCGACACGCTTAGCCCTCTCCTCGAGGGCCGCGTTTATGGCCCTCTCAACGTACTCGTTCGGCTCATCGAGCTCGACTATGGCTTTATCGAAGGTCTCGGGTATATCTATGTACTCGAAGGGCCCCTCTGCTATGCCGTAGTAGTCCTCCTTCGGGGCCATGTTCTTTAAAGTCGAGAGCAGGGCCTTGAGCGTCCTCTCGATGTTCTCCTCGCTCAGCTCAGTGATGCTTGTTCCCGCGATCCTCTTATCAAGCTCGACGAAGAGCTCCACCTTCCTCTCGTGCCAGTTCTTGGCGACAGTTATCTCGTTGTTGGCGAAGCGCACCTGGCGCCTGTCCATCTCGTAGCCGAGGACGACAACATCGCCGAAGCCAAGCTCTTTGGCCTTCTTAAGGATGAATTCGTTAACGTCAAACATCTCCACCACCTCATGGCCTCCTCAGCGGTATCCCCCTGAGCCTCGCAGGGGCACCTCCCATCCAGACAGGAACGCCCTGGCCAGGCTCGCCCTTACCGCAGGTTCCTGGGAAGTACTCAACCTCTTTGCCAACGGCATCGACGCTGCTCCACAGTGCCTTGGTGGTTATCTCCAGAATCGGTCTCCTCACGGGGTGCTTAATCTCGCCGTTCTCGATGAGATAAGCCTCTCTGCCGATGTAACGCTGCTGATAGCGTCTGTCGTCTATGTTCCACTCGTTGAAGGAGACCATGTAAATGCCGAGCTTTATGTCCTCTATCAGCTCATCAAAGCTGTAATCTCCGGGGGCTAGGTAGGTGTTGGCCATTCTCACTATCGGCTCGCGGTTGTAGTTTATCGCCCTGGCTGAAGCGTTGGAGCGCTGGCCGAGTTTGGCTGCGTACTCCCTGTTTGTGAGGAACTCGGTTATAATCCCATCTTTAATTAGGTAGCGTGGCCTTGCCTTAACACCCTCGTCGTCGTAGAGGTAGAAGCCCCAGCTGTTGGGTATCGTTGGATCCTCTATGACTGTGACGACTTCGCTTCCAATCCTCTCACCCAGCATCTCTGGCTTTACGAAGCTTTCACCGGCCTGCGCCGCCTCCCTACCGAATATTCTATCTGCTTCATAGGGATGCCCGACGCTCTCGTGGACGGCTATGCCAGCTACCTCTGGGCTTATGACTACATCTACTTTTCCTTCGGGCGGTTTCCTACCCTCGCGTATGAGCCTTTGAAGAGCCAAAACGTCTTTAACCGCCCACTTCCAAGGCTCGTCCTTTTCAATGAGCTCCAGTCCACCTGAGAAGGCCCTCTGCACGAAAGGTGCCTGCTCCATCTGGCCGTTCTCGGAGACAACGAGGTTGTACATCATGGAGACGCGCGGGATGACGCTCTCAACGAGTGCACCTTCGCTGTTCATGAATATCTTGTGCCAGATCTGGTCAGAGTACCTGAGGAAGCGCATCGGTGTCTGTGCACCAGCCTCCAAAACATCCTCCTCAACTTTTTTCAGGAGCTCAAGTTTTTCCTCCACCGAAACGTCGCGGAAGTCCTTCCTCATCTTGACTTCGTAGTAAACCTCGTGAAAGTCTTCATCGCTAAAGCGAATAGGCTCATTCCTTACCTTCGAAGCTGCTTTAGCGAGCTTGACAGCTTTTTTAACCGCTTCGGCAACGCTTTCTTTGGTGAGGACGTTCGTTGAGGCAAATCCCATGCCTCCATCGACCAGAATCCTCACGCCAATTCCCCTGTCTGAGATGACTTCAAGGCCTTCAGGATTGCCGTTCTTCATTGCCAGAGAAGTGCCATTCTTCTCCTCGAAGCGAGCCTCGGCATAACTCGCCCCGAGCTCTAAAGCCTTTTCAACGGCGAACTCAACGAGTTCATGCATGCACATCACCTCAGCTTACTGCATAGGGAAGTGCGCTCGGAGGTATAAAAGTCTTTCCGCTTCGATGACGGTCGAAAAAAGGCTTTAATCTTCGGTCTGTTATGCGTACTTTTAGGAGTATGAAATCACGGAGGGTGGCGATGGACTGCATTAAACGCTTCTACCTCGCGGGATTCCTCTACATTGCCCTTTATGCAGGCTTCTATCAGGTCTACCTCCAGAGCTTAGGCCTATCTAAGGGGCAGATTGGCCTGCTGGCGGCGGTTTCTCTACTCCTTGTGGCCTTCCTTGAAGTTCCAACTGGAGTGGTGGCGGACAAGATTTCAAAGAAGACAAGTGTTCTGGTGGCGAGGGCCCTTTTTCTTGCCTCTCTTCCCCTGCTCTATTTTGCTAATTCTTTTGCTGACGTATTCCTTGCTACTATCATAGGTGCCCTCTCAACGGCTTTTACCACTGGTGCAGAAACAGGCTGGCTCTATGAGCTTTTAAAGAGAGACGGACGAGCAGATGAATATCCGAGAGTTTACGGAAGACTAAGATCCTTTGAAATGGCCGGCGGTTTCGTTGGAACTCTTACAGGGGGCATCCTTGCGGACTTTGCTGGCAGTATGAGGCTTCCAATAATCCTGAGCCTTCCCTTCGTTCTGACTTCGCTCTTAATACTCGTCACGATTCCAAAGGACACCGTGAGAAGCGGGCTTCCATACGGTCACCACCTTCTTGAGAGCATCAGGTTCGTCTGGAACTCCCGCGAAGTTCTCTGGCTTTTCATCTATGCAAACATCATTGGCCTTCCCGTGACCCTCTTCACGGCTTTCATGCAGCTCTACTTCTATGGATTCCTCGCGTCCGTTCTCGCTGTTTCGGGTGTTGTGGCACTTCACATGACCATCAACAGCATTTCATGGTACATTGACGTAGGGGATAAAGTGAGGGAGAGGCTTTACCTCTATGCGGGGGATTCTTCTTCCGTTCCTCTCACTTCTCGCGGGACTGAGCGGCTGGTTCGGGCTCATCACGCTGGTTCTTGAAACGTTTATATTCGCCCAGGCTTTCAAGGAGTGGCAGGGAAGGTTTCAGAAGGCGATCCCCGATGAGAAAAGGGCCACTGTTGGTTCCCTTTACTCCCTCATAGCGGCTACACTAATGGGGTCCTCAACGCTGTCCTTGGGTGGCTCTTTGATTATGTGGGCATAATGCGTGGGATAGTCCTCGCATCGGTGTTCTTTTTGGGGTTGAGTTCTCTGGCATTCACTAAAAAGATGAGAAATCTCTAAAACTTCTCTTCACATTCACATGGGTTCTTTCCGCAGTAGGGGCAGACGCCCGGGTATTTCTTATTCGCCGCTTCCTCCAAATCAACGCCAACTAGGTTTGCTAAACTTGAAAGCCACGCTAGAACGTCAGCGAACTCCTCCTCCATCGCCTCCATGTCCTTCTTCCTTATCGCCTCCGCTAACTCGCCGACTTCCTCGACGAACCAGAGGAAGGTCCTGTCTATGCTGCGTTTTGAGTCCTTATGAAAGTAAATCTCCCTTATCATTTCCTGGAACTCGCGAATCTCCATATCTTTTCACCCAACGAAGGGGAAAGAAAAGGGTATAAAAATCACTCGCTTGCCAGCTCTATGAGCTTCCTCATGTGGATTTCCGCCGTATCGAAGACCTCAATGCTAACGTCTCCAGCCTTTATGGCCAGGGGAAGCTCCGTGCAGCCAAGGATTACTCCTTTGACTTTCTCTTCCCTCGCATACCTCTCGATTAGTTCGACTATCCAGGCCTTGTTTCTGAAGTTTTCGAAGGCCAGCTCGTTGAAAATTATCGAGTTGAGCCTCTCCTGCTCCTCCTCGCTTGGAACCACGACTTCAAAGCCCTCCTCACGGAGCGCGTTGACGTAGAAATCGGAGCTCATGGTTGTTTTAGTTCCGAGGAGGAGAACGCGCTTTATCCCTCTCCTCTTGATTTCTTCAGCAACTGCCTCTATTATGCTCACCATCGGAACGTTTACTTCTTTCTGAACATCGGGGAAGACTTTGTGAGGAGTGTTTGCGGACATCGCTATTATTTCCGCTCCTGCCCTCTTGAGGGCCTTGGCAGCGTTGATTAGGATCTTCTTCCTCCCCTCCCAGCCTTCGGGGTTCTCGAAGAACTCCTTGAAGTTTATGGAGTAGATTATGAGTTCTGGATAGAAGTGCTTCCCAAACTTCTCGCGACTTATCTCGATGTATCTGCGGTAGTAGTAGCAGGTTGATTCTGGGGTCATTCCGCCGATTATGCCTATCCTTTTCATCAGAATCACCAAGAACTGGGAGGAAAACAAACTTTATGAGGGTTTCGGGGCATTAAACGAAAAGTTCTTCAATTGTGTAAGCTATCTCTGTTATCACTCCAAGATCATCGCCCCACTCACATACGGGAGTGCCAGTGTAAGTGCTTTCCAGTATGAATGGATCATAGGGTATTGTTCCCAGCAGAGGCACTTCAAGCTCATTAGCTATAAACCTCTCGAGGGAGAGGAGGGCCTTCTTCGGAATGAGTGGTTTGTTAAGCACGACCCAAAGGTTTGGATGCCCCAAGTGGAGGAACTTTCCCACTATCGACCCCACCCAGTCCCGGAGATTTCTGAGAGGAACGGTACTGGGGTCTATTACGAGTATCTGGTAATCCAGCCCGCTAATTAAGGGCCGGGCGGCTATCGGCAGACCCGATGGAAAGTCGATCAAAACTACACCGTAGTACTCTTTAACGTACTCAACCAAGCCAGTAAGTGCTTCGAACGAAAGCCTGCGGTGTATTTCCTCATTCGGATCGCCTGGCATGAGGTAGAGGTTTTTGATGTGCCTGTGGGGGAATATCAGCCACTTTATCTCCATCTCGTGATCCTTGAGGTAGGAATGTACTGTGTACTTTGGGTTTATTCCAAGATGAAAACCTAGGTTGGGAAAATACAGATCCGCATCAACAAGAAGAGTCCTGATCCCCTGCATAGCCAGGCGTGCCCCTATATTCGCGGTAAGGGCAGTTTTGCCCGTTCCTTCCAGGCCGGTTATTCCTTCAACCACCATTTTGGCTCACTCTGTAACAAAACTTTGCAATATTGAAACCAGACGGTAAAGTTCAAAAATTTCTTTAGTGGGAAAAACAAAAGCCCTTATCCTGACATCTCCCGGATATGGACATCCACTTGCGGAAACGGTATTTCGATGCCCTCTTTGGTGTAGAGTTCATAGATGCCCCTGGTCAAGTCTCCCTTCACTTCCCAGTAGTCCTCGGTCTTGGTCCAGGCCCTGAGCTGTAGGTTTATGGATGAATCTGCCAGAGCAGTTATGACGACGCTTGGCTCTGGCTCATTGAGAACCTTGGGATGACTCTTCATGAGCTCCATTGCGAGCTGTATAGCCCTATCAAGGTTGGTTCCATAGGCGACACCGATATCAATTCCGACCCTTCTCGTGGGCATACGGGTGTGGTTGATTATTATGGCTCCCCAAACGAGCCTGTTTGGGATCATTATTATGGTGTTGTCTGGGGTCAGTAGCTCAGTGGCCATAAGTCCTATGCTGTTAACCTTTCCGGTCTGGCCCGATATGCTCACGACCTCGTCGATGTCTATCGGTCCGAGGGCCGCAATCCAGAGGCCGGCTGCAAGATTCATCAGCGTATCCTGTAAGCCAAAGCCCAGAATCAGGCCTATCACCGCCGAGAGACCGAGGATAACCGGTCCGATAGACACCCCCAGAACTCCCACGGCTACGAGAATTACTGAAACATACAGCATGGCGCTGAAAAACCTCGCCAGAAACTCAACAACGAGCAGCGGGAGCTTGGTTTTTCTGAGGCTGTTCTTGAAGAGTCCCACTAGGATCTTGGTCACGATGTAGCCGACCACTAAGGTGACCGCTGCCGCTGTGATCTGGAATGGCGTTATCCCAATGTATGGCAGTGATTTATCAAGACTAACCGTTTATATCACCCAGGTCGTTCTAAGAAAAATTTGAGGAAGATGTTAAAAAGGTTTGCGATGTTTAAAGAATCCTCTGAAGGATCTCGTCCCAGAGCCTCTCCGCCAGCTCGCGCTTGCCCATCCTTGGCAACCTTTTGACATCTTCTTTTGTTACGAGAAGCACCTCGTTCTCTTCGCTGCCGAAGGCCTGGAGGGTGTTGGCAACAACGAGGTCGCTCTTTGCCCTCTCCATCTGCTTTCTGGCCGCACTTATCAACTCTTCCTCACCTAGACCAGTCTCTGCCTTGAAGCCCACGAGGAAAACATCCGGCTGAAGCTCCTTAACGCGGTCGATTATCTTAGGCGTCGGCTCAAGCTCCAGAACGAGCTCTTTGCCACTCTTTATTTTGACGCCAGCCCTGTTCTTAACCCTAAAGTCGCTTACAGCCGCGGTCAGAACAACAATGTCGTACTTCTTGCTCTTCAGCTCATTTTCTATCGCCTGGAGCATCTCCTCGACGGTCTCGACTTCGATCTGGTTCTCGACGAAACTTGGAACACTGCCTTTGGTTCTTATCAGCGTAACCTCCGCGCCTCTGAAGTCTGCCTCTTCGGCCATTGCCACACCCATTTTTCCGGAGCTCGCGTTGGTTATGTAGCGTATCGGGTCTATGTACTCCCTCGTTGCCCCTGCAGTTACCAGAACGCGCTTTCCTTTCAGATCTTTCTGGTGGAGTTTCTTGATGACGCGGTATACTATTTCCTCCGTCGTTGCCACTTTCGCCTTGCCCTCCTCGAAGCGCGGGCCGATGAACTCTATTCCAAGTCTCTTGAGCTTTTCTATGTTTTCAGCCACTATCGGGTGCTCGTACATCGTGGAGTGCATGGCGGGTGCTATCATTATCGGCGTGTGGGCAAAGGCAGTCGTTACGACCGTCGTAACCGGTGTATCATCTATGCCACAGGCTATCTTCGATATGGTGTTTGCCGTCGCTGGACAGACTAAAACCAGGTCTGCCTTGTTCTCGTGGTCTCCTGCCAGCTCAACGTGTTCGATGAAGCCTGTGATTTCCGTAACAACCGGGTTCCCCGTGGCGAACTCCATGGCGTAGGGGTGGACTATCTTCGTGGCGCTCTCGCTCATGACCGCGTGAACCTCAGCTCCATGTCTTATCAGCTCCCTCGCGAGCTTGACGCACTCGACGGCGGCTATACTGCCCGGAATTGCCAAAACGATCTTTTTACCAACGAGCTTCCTACTTTTGGTTGCGTAAATTAACTTAACGTGGTGTAGCATGGAAACACCTCCAGAATCAATTTGAAAGTTTAATTAAAATATTACCGCAGAATCCCACGCCTTTCCTGGGGGCTTAACTTACGGTTATGAGGCATCTTGGATGGTTCCCTCACTTGTCTGAGTTTTCAGATGTATCACCACGGCGTTATCCTCTACGACACGCTTAACCAGTCTGGCGGTGGATATCTGAACCCTGCCGATAGTCAAGTTCAGGACGGCCTTCAAGAGGTCTGGTGGTGAATTAGGGAGCATCGCTATTGTTATGTCTGTGGGATAGAACTTGCTATCCCGGTATTTAAAGAGCACAGAAACTGGATAGCTACCGGAAGGCATATCTACGCTGATTAGAAAAGCCTCGTGGATGTAAGTTTTTGTCTTCCTCTTTTCAACGACGGTTACTTCTATTTGCCCAGCGGCCACCGCGAGTTGAAGAAGGTACTTCTCCAGACAATCATCAGGAACAGAGAGCCTGAAGACTGCACTTCCCCTTGTTTCATTATAATAGACCCACTCTAGGGACATCTCGCTCCATGTTATCGTATCCATAACTTGATTAAAGCGCTCCATTGGGACCTCAAATTCGAGTGTGAACATGCCTGGGCCCCCATCTACAGGAACATAGTGTCTATTATTTTTATAATTATTGTAACATTTTCTCCTTATTAAGTTAACGGATATCACTGTATGGATGGGGAAAGCACATAGGTGTGCGTCAGAGCTCCCTCACGGCATCGTCCTCAAACCTTTTCACTTCCTCTCTTGTGCCAACCCATACAACTATCGTAGGCTCGACAGTTATCATGCCGTCCTTTATCATGGGCTTAATCTCGTGTATGGCCTTTTCAATCTTGTATCCCCTGTCCACGACCTCGATAATGATGGGCAAATCAGTAGAAAGCCTCATTACATCTGTGGAGTGAATTCTGCTCTTCTTCCCGAATCCGTAAATACCGCGGTAAACGGTTGCTCCTGCTATTCCCATCTCGAGGAGCTTCTCCACTATGGCCTTGTAGAGCGGTTTCCCCTCCCAGCGGTCGCTCTCACCTATGTAGATTCTGAGACAAAGCGTGTTCCAGTGCTCGACCTCAACCATAAGCTCACCTCCTTGCGAGAATGAATCCGATGAAAACTAGGCTTACCGTGATTATAACGTTTGCCGAGATGTTTAGGGCGGCGAGGAAATACTCCCTTTCACGTAAGAGCGAAAAGGTCTCGTAGGAGAACGTCGAGAATGTGCTCAAGGCACCACAGAAGCCTGTTCCGAAGAAAGCCCTCCAGTCTGCCGGAACATCGATTCCCCAGAAAAGGAGACCGTAGATGTAGCCAAGGATGAAGCTGGCTATGCTGTTGACGAGCAGGGTTCCAACAGGAAAGTCCTTATAAACAGGCAGTATTCCCGAGATGTAAAAGCGTGCCAATGCTCCGAGTGCACCGCCGAGTGCTATCGCAACCGCTATCCTGCCGTTCATTCCATCACCGCCGAACCATGTGTAGGGTCTCTTTTAATCCTTGTCCCCGAAGGCCATGTAGTAGTGAATCAGCTCCTTAACTTCCGAGAAGTCCCTTTCCTCCTTCCCGAGTACCTTTCTCAGTCTCTTGTTCTCCGCGATCATTCCGGAGAGCTGGATTCCGAGGTTCTGGTTGTCGAGTGCTATATAATAGGAGCGGAACTTCAGGGACGACCACTTCCCTTCAAGCTTATACAGCTCCTTTTCAAGAGCATCTATCTCCTTCTCAAGCTTTTCAAAGGCTTTCTCGTCGACATCGACTCCATCATCCACGTAGTCATGGAGGAGTATTATCCTCAGAGCCTCATCCAACCTGAAGCCGTAGCGCTCGCACAGTTCCTCTATCCTTTCGAGGGCCTCATCTGGAACCCTGAAGGTAACCCTCCGCCAGCCCCTCCGCGGCTTAACGGTTATTTTCATCTCTCTTCCCCTAGCTCTTTTCTAAGGTTTTTGTTCTCATCGCTGAGTTCCTTCCTAAATGCCATCAAAAACTCCTTATCCCTCTTTGCCTTATCTTCGAACTCGAGCATCTCGCGATAGTTCTGCCTCATCTCGCTGAGCCTCTTCTCCAGCCTGGCCCTCTGCTCCAAGAGGAACCGCAACTTGAGGGCTTTTAGGGTTCTCTCAAGCCCTTCTAGGTCTCTGAAGCGTCTCTCTATCTCCCGTTGGTTCTTCCGTATCTCAGCCAGCTCCTCGGGGCTTACTTCTATCTCCATAGCAAAACTCCCCTTGTCCGCTTTTTTCGTTCCTTCTTCCTTAGGGTAGCTCCGTTTTCGAGCCCTTTAAGCGCCTCTATAGTCATTGGGAGGGATGAAACCTCTCCTCTTGTGGGCCTTTCGAGTGCCTTATAGTCGAACTTGTTTATGAAAGAGTTCATCCTTTCCCTGAGCTTCTTCAGCTTCTCCAGCTGGACTTTTCTGAGCCTCTCCGCGCTCTGGGGATTTTTCTTCCTGAGGATTGAGTCTATCATCTCGTGGTGCCTTTTGCAGAGGATTGCCTCCGATGACTCATAAACGGGAAGGAGCTCCTCAATCTTCTCCGTGATAGCCTCCACCGTGTCCTTTTCCTTTTCCTCCACGAGAAGGCACAGGAAGCACTCGCCTTCCTTGACTTTCTCCCAGCTTTCGAGGATTTTGATATAAGTTGAAAGCATGTGCTCGTAGATTATTGCCACTCCCAGCGGGCCAAGCAGTGGGTTCGAGTAGGCCGTTTTGAGGGTTTTCCAGGCGTGGTAGGTGCAGAGACCAAGGCTCTCCTTGAACTTAACCCTAACAGTGGGGTCGTTCACGTGCTCGTAGAGGATTGTATTGATTTCAGACTCCTCGTACTCCCCGAGTATCCTGCAGACTGGGCAGCCCTCCTTCATAGCCTCCCTGAGATATATTCCCACGATATCCATCAGTACCACTTCAGGAGTTCGTCGAGGGCTTTCACGGCTCTGTACGTGTTCTGGAAGTTCGATATGCCCATCTCCAGCGAGCGCCTGAAGCCTCCGTTGGGGTTCTGCAGTGCCCTGATGAACCTGATGTGGTCTCTTATGTAGCGCGCCCTCTTGCCGAGCAGACTGAGACCTCTTATGGCATAGAACGTCGGTTCTAGATAGGGGGGCAGCGAGTAGGGCACCTCGGTAAAGCCGCCGTAGACCTCGCATCTGTAGAAGTGGGTGGTGTCTGGGACGGCATAGCCAAGGCCCTTGAGGGTGAAGAGGGCCTGGTAGGTCATGGTCGTGGTGGCCCCCTTCACCCCGAAGCCGTCTCCCTTGCGGAACCCCATCACAAACTCGCGTATCCTTTCCCTGGTCTCGCCGTCCATACGGTAACCCACGGCCGCCAGCGCCCTCGTGGCCCAGTAGGTTGCCTCCAGGGGAGTAGCCGTTCCGAACTCCTCACTTCCGCCGAGGCCAACGGCGAACTTCCCTTCTAGCGGGTTGTATTTGGAGAAGAGCAGGTCCAGCTTTTCCCTTGCCAGATCTCTCGCCCCCAGTAATGACAGTGCCTCGATGGCCATTGCAACGGCCACCACCGCGGTCTGCATCTGGGCGGAAGTGTAAAGGAACTCCACTGTCTTCTCCCTCTCGGGAATTTCGAGCCCGAGCAGGTCGTAAATCTTTACCGCGTAGTACGTGTCGTTAATGTTGGTCTCGTCCAAAACGCTCACGAAGCAGTAGCCGCCGTCCTCGTGGCGCCTCTCCTCAACGTAGCTGATGAGCGCATCAGCGTTAATAAACCTGCCAATCTCACTCAGCTTCGAGCCCATTCTACCGCCTCCTGCTATATCTGGCAGAGAACAGGCGTCATCAGCCCAAAACGGGCGGTTCGGCTCGAAGCCCGGGCGGACGCCATCGCCCGAAAAGCCATCAGAAAGGCGGTTAAAAACGTTTGTGGTTCAATCACCTAAAATTTAATAAGTTTGAAACGGTCTCTCATTTGTGGTGAAATCATGGAGTTTATCGCTTTCACCTACGTCGGGAACTTCGTGGACAAAGAAATAATAACCGACGTTCTATTCAACGTTTTCGACGATGCAAACCGCTTCTTCCACCAGAATGAGATTCCCGTGAGGTTCCTCTACATAGGAAAACTTGAGCTGGAGCCGGGTTACCTGATAAACCTCAACACACCGGAGGGCAGGATAAGGGTCTATCCGCTTGAGGCCCTCGTTGAGGTTCTCTACTCCAGACTGCTCCAGGAAATCAACGAGAAAGAGGACATCAAAATGAACAAGATATTCGCCCTCACCACCTTTCCGCTCGTTTCTAGGAATCCTTACTTTGACTTCTACGAGAAGTTTCTGGGCATTCACGAGGTCATCACCGGCCTTAGGATTATGATACTGTCGATGAAGCCCTTCGAGGTTCCTATAACCCCCGATGATTCTCCCCATGAGCGCAGGAGGAAGCTTGAGACGTTCAAAAGCAGGCTCCTCAAGGGTATCCTCCACGAGGTTGGGCACAGCTTCGGCCTTGAGCACTGCAACAACCAGTGTGTCATGCATCCCCCCACCAACATAGAGGACTGGGACGGCCGGATTCCAGGCTACTGCGACGAGTGCCTCCTCAAGCTGAGGGCCGCCTTGGAAAGGTAATCGACAAGTGTTTTAACTATGAGGACCTATTAGATGGTGATGTGGTTCAGGAGGATAGAGATTAGGGAGATTGAAGGGGCCGTAAGGGCAATGCCCCACTACTTCGCGATTCTTAGGGGAGATGAAGTGCCGAACTTCTTTCTATCAAAACGGGTTGGAGTAAAGTTTGACGAAGATGCGCCATTGGAAGAGCTTTGGGAGATTCACGAAGAGGCTATGGACAGATTGAAGGAGAACGACCTCAGCGAAAGCCCAGAGAAGAGTCTCCTCGACCTCAAAGCGGTTATAGCTGATAAGATCCTCGAGAGCTGCGAGCTCTGCGAGTTCAAGTGCCGAGCGAACAGAAAAAGGGAACTCGGCTACTGCAGGGTGAAGGAGAGCCTCGTTGCGAGCGAGTTCCTCCACTACGGCGAGGAGCCGGAGCTGGTTCCTTCCTACACGGTCTTCTTCAGCGGCTGCAACTTCCGGTGCGTCTTCTGCCAGAACTGGGACATCAGTCAGTTTCGGGCCGGAGTTGAAAATCCACCAAATGAGATGGCGGAAAAGATAACCGTGGCCTTCGCACAGGGAGCAAAGAACGTGAACTTCGTCGGCGGCGAGCCTACTCCAAACCTTCCCTTCATCATCAAGACCCTCAGGCACGTCAAAGTCCCGATTCCAGTAGTCTGGAACTCCAACATGTACATGAGCGAAGAGGCAATGAAGCTTCTCGATGGGGTTGTCGATGTTTACCTCGCCGACTTCAAGTGGGGAAACGACGAGTGTGCCCTGAAGTACTCAAAGGCCCCTCGGTATTGGGAGGTTATCACCAGAAACTTCCTCCTCGCCAAGAGGCATTACAAAGCCGAGTTCCTGATACGACATCTCGTTATTCCTGGTCACCTTGACTGCTGCACGAGACCGATACTAAAGTGGATAGCCGAGAACCTCGGGGAGGATGTTAGAATAAACGTGATGTTCCAGTACCGGCCAGAATACGAAGCAGGGAAACATCCAGAGATCAGCAGAACCCTCAAGGATGAGGAGATGATTGAAGCCGCACGGCTCGTGAGAGAATTTGGGTTCAAGAACGCACTGGTGGGCTAACCGCCAGCTCTTGCCA
The DNA here is from genome assembly GCF_012027535.1 of Thermococcus sp. GR5. Lineage (NCBI taxonomy): Archaea > Methanobacteriati > Methanobacteriota > Thermococci > Thermococcales > Thermococcaceae > Thermococcus > Thermococcus sp. GR5. The sequence goes on from NZ_SNUN01000002.1 coordinate 219,473, forward strand.
GTCTGAGGACATCCATGAACTTCTCTATCTCTTCGTCTGCCCCTTCCAGAAGCACTCTGTACCTCGGCATGCCGTGGAATGGTTCTGCCTCTGAAATGGTCAGCTCAATCTTTGCCCCAGATTTTCTCAGGATAATCTCTATTTCGTCTGGGGGGATTGCGGTTATTAACTCCCTCCTCATGGCATCAGTCCTCTACGGTTTGAGGTTTTATAGCTTTTCGACACCGAAAACTTTATAAAGAAATCCAACATATGTAATATTGAAATTACACATGGAGAGGTGATATGACATGAAGAAGTGGTTGGGAATTGGTTTGATGGTGTTGGGTCTCTTCGGCCTGGTGTTTGGAGCGGTAGCTGCCTACCAGGGTGTGCCAGGACCAAACCCAGAAGTTGAGAGGGGCACCACTCCTATGGCCTATGCCAAGGGCTGTGGCCACGCAAATGGTGGCATGATGGCTGCTGGTGGGGGTGTTCCCTACATGGGGCTTGGAGTTAAGTCCACGAATCTGACCGAGGTCAGCATCGACCCTGCCGAAGTCCAGGACTATCTGGGCCAGGTCTCAGTTGAGGAGTTCACTAACCCGCGCGGAGTAACCGTCCAGAAGCTCGTCTACGACGGCGACTATGTTGGCAAGGTCGTTGGTGACTACGACCTCAGCGAGCTGGACGTTTACGCCGCCTATGAGACCCTCAATGGCGTTAAGGTCTTCCTCGCCTATGAGGGCAACATAGTCGGCTTTGTGCTCATGAAGTGAGCATCCTTATCCCTTCATTTTTTAAGCTTTGAGAGGTGAGAACGTGAGAATCGTTGGGATTATTGATCGTTTTCTTTCGAGGTTCGAGCCGGGGAAGAGAGAAGAACCCTCGCCACAGCCCGAGATAGTGCTAGGAAAAGAAAAGGACGAATAAAATAGCCTCAGCTTTCTTTCACGAGTTTCTTTGCTTCTTCTAAGACTTTTGCTGCGTGTCCCTTTGCTCTAACATTAATTTTCTTCCAGACTATCTCCCCTTGAGGATCTAGAATGAAGGTGCTTCTTATGACACCCTCGTACTCTTTACCGTAGCGTTTTTTCTTACCCCATGCGCCTAGAGCTTTGATAAGCTCGGCGCTGGGATCGCTCAGGAGCTTTATCTTTAATCCATGCTTCTCTTTGAACTTCCGATGAGAGTTAACTGAATCCTTGCTTACCCCAATCACTTGGAAGCCAAGCTTCTCGAACTCGGGAAGGAGTTCTGTAAACTCTTTTGCCTCAGTGGTGCATCCAGGGGTGTTGTCTTTGGGATAGACGTAAAGAACCGTCCACCTTCCGAGAACGATGTCCTTGAGCTGGACTTCTTTTCCATCTTCGCTAAAAACCCTAACTTCAAGGGGGCTCATGCAATCACCGAGATAATTAGGTTCTCCTAATTTATTAATGTTTCGTGGGATAAGATTATTTAAGGTTAAGTTAAAGTTCCCCCTTAGGTGAACGACATGAAGCTGCCACCACACAAGACGAAGATTATAGCAACCGTCGGACCGGCGTCGCTCAATAGGAAAACCCTCAAGGCTATGATAAAAGCAGGAATGAGCGTTGCGCGCATAAACTTTGCTCACGGAGACTCCGAGCAGCACGCCAAGACGGTTGAGCTGATAAGAGAAGTCTCAGAGAGGCTTAACAGACCCGTTGCTATCCTCGGAGATCTTCCTGGAGTGAAAATACGAGTTGGTGAGATTCAAAATGATTCCGTGACGCTGAGGCGCTGGCAAACGATAACCCTTACCACCCGTGACGTTGTGGGCAATGAGGCAGAGATACCTGTGCAGTTCAAGGACTTTCCTAGAATGGTATCCAAGGGGGATGTCATCTACCTAAGCGACGGCTTCATAGCACTTCGTGTCGAGGAGGTCCGCGATACTGACGTGGTCTGTAAAGTCCTTGTTGGGGGCACACTCTTCTCACACAAGGGTATAAACGTCCCGAACGCAAGGATAGCAATAGATGCCGTGACGGAGAGGGATCTGAAGTTCCTTGGGTTTGCCATTGAGCACGGTATCGATGCAGTCGGTATAAGTTTTGTTGGCTCGGCCTACGACGTCCTCAAGGTTAGGCGCTTCGTAGAGGAAAGGAACGGAAAGATGTTTATAATTGCTAAGATCGAGAGGCCCGATGCGGTGAAGAACTTTGACCAAATATTGAGCGCTGCCGATGGGATAATGATAGCTAGGGGCGATTTGGGAGTAGAAATGCCAATTGAGAAGCTTCCGGTGCTCCAGAAAAAGCTCATAAAAAAGGCCAACATGGCGGGCAAGCCTGCAATAACCGCCACCCAAATGCTTGAGTCGATGACCCAAGAGAAGCTCCCCACACGGGCAGAGGTTACAGACGTAGCCAACGCCATTCTCGATGGAACGGACGCAGTTATGCTCTCGGAGGAGACTGCTGTGGGCAGGTATCCCATCGATACGGTGAGGATGATGGCCAAGATAGCAAAAACCACCGAAGCCTACCGCGATTCCCTCTGGTCAGCGCGCGTTGTGGAATGGAAGGGCCGGATGCCAAAGAAAGGGACGATAAAGGACACCATAACGAGGAGCATCATAGAGGCCCTCAACTCGATAGACATCAAATACATCCTAACCCCCACAAGAACTGGTGAAACCGCCCGCTTAATATCCCGTTTCAAGCCGAAGCAGTGGATTTTAGCTTTCGCCACTGACGAGAAGGTTGCCAATAGCCTCATGTTCTCATACGGAGTCTATCCATTCCTCGTCGAGGAGACCAGCGAGCGCGAGATACTGGGTCTTATCAAAGGTCTGGGCCTAGTGAACGAAAACGACACGGTTCTGCTGACGAAGGGAACGCCGATAGGCAAAACTGTGGGGACAAACACGATACGGATATTTACCGTTTGAGAACTTTTTCTTCCCATCGACATATTTTAAAAGACTCCTGCGGTTAACACTACATTCGCACAGGGGTGGAATCTATGGATCTCGATCAGATAATTGGAATAACTCTCATTTTCGGCTCTTACGGAGCTATGCTGGCTCTTCTCATGAAATCAAATTCAACAATCTCCGAGATGAAACGCCAGAGAATTGAGAAAAAACGCAGGTATGCCAAGAAAAAGATTGGTCACGTTCTCGAGGTTCAAAGGGTTACAAGGCATAGGAGGAGATGAGTATGGAACATGATGGAGAGAGAATAGAACTATCCCGCGGTCTGTCACTGATGCACCTCATGATGATGGGAATGGGAATGATGATCGGTGCCGGTGTTTTTGTTGCCACCGGTATCGCCATCGGTTTCGCCGGTCCCGGCGGCATACTCATTGCCTTTGCTCTCAACGGTCTCATCGCTTTCTTTTCCGCCATGTCTTTCGCAGAACTCGCCTCAGCACTGCCAACGGCGGGTGGTGCTTACACTTATATAGACGAGGCTTTCAAGGGCTTGGTCGGCTTTATTTCGGGCTGGATAAACTGGTTCGCTCTGACAGTTGCGGGCAGCCTCTACGCCATAACCTTCGCGACATACACGGTTTTTCTCCTCGAGGGAACTGACTGGTTCATCAGTCTAGGCTTGGAGCACGAGCTGATAATTAAGCTCCTTGCCCTTGGGATAGCCATCGTTTTTATAATCATCAACTACCTCGGCGTCTCCGAGACTGGCAGCATCGAGAACCTCATTACTCTTGGTCAAATGGGAACGCTGGCTTTCATCGGTCTGTTCTCAATTTATTACATAATAGTGCATCCAGAAAAGCTTGCCCACTTCAACGACTTCGTCCCCAACGGATGGGATAAAATTCTTATGGCGATGGGGTTTACTTACGTGGGCTTTGAGGGCTATGAAGTAATAGCCCACGCCGGTGAAGAGGCAGTCAATCCTAAGGAGACCGTTCCAAAGGCTATACTCTATTCTGTTGCCGCCGTTACCGCAACGTACCTCCTATTTGCCTTCGCTGCGATAGTCGGCGCCGAGCCCGGGAACATGCCATTGAGCCAGTGGTTCGCTGAACTCGGACCTGTGGGAATGGGCGAGGCAATAAAGGACCTCATGCCCTATGGCGGCCTTCTCATCACGCTCGCTGCTATATTCTCCTCAACTTCTGCCCTCAACGCTACTATATACTCCTCCACAAGGGTCCTCTTTGCCATCAGCAGGGATGGCAGACTGCCCCCAATATTCTCCAGAATCCACCGGGTTAGAAGGGTGCCTCACTACGCGCTCTTTGCATCCTCACTCATAGTCCTGACCGTTGCCCTCATCTTCCCGATTGAAGATGTAGCAGCGAGTGCTGACATAGTCTTTCTCCTAATTTTCCTCCTAGTCAACGCCGCAGTAATAAAGATTAGAAACGAACGTGGAGATGAGCTAGACTACGGCTTTCTAATGCCTTATTTCCCCTACATCCCGCTGTTGGCGATATTCTTCCAGGCTATACTTTCAGTGTGGGTCTTTAATGTCAGCCCCACCGCCTGGGCCATAACGCTGACATGGGTGGGTATAGGGCTCGTCGTTTACGTCACCTATAAGGGCGCCAAAGTTGAGCCAACTAAGTTCGAGAGGGAGACAGTCTTTGAGGAAGCTGGTGAGGAAGGAAGGTACAGGATAATGGTGGCTGTGTCGAATCCGAAGAACGCAAAGGTTCTGACCAAATACGCCGAGAGAATAGCGGAGGAAGTCAACGGGGAGCTGCTCATTGTCAGCGTCGTGACGGTTCCGGAGCAGACACCGCTCGAGGAGGCAAGACAGTTCGCGGACGAGGCTATAGCAGTCGTGAGGAAGGCAAAGTCTTACACTAATGGGAGAGTGAAGGTAGAGGGCCTGATATACTACGCTCACAGCGTTTACAGAGGGATAATGAGTGCAGTGAGGGACAAGAAGGCTGACCTTCTCATCCTCGGCTGGGAAGGGCGCTCGAGGTGGAGTAAGTACGTCATGGGAAGCAACCTCGACAAGATAGTTGAGAACGCTCCGTGTAACGTGTTGGTCATCAAGCCGGGCGACACCGAGGAACGCGGAGAAATTAAGAGCATTCTCTTTCCGACGAGGGGAGGAAAGCATAGCGCCATCAGTGCGGAGCTCGTCTCGATCCTCGCCGATGCGTACGGTGCAAGAGTTACTGTGCTCAGCGTCAACACCACCGGCAAGCTGGAAGAGAAGGTAAGGGCACAGTTGAAGCCGGTAATGGAGAGGATCGAAAACGCGGAGCTGAAGATAGTGAACAAAAGCGACGCGGTAAATGCGATACTTGATGAGTGCAGGAAGCACGACCTCGTGGTCATGGGGGCAACGAGGGAGGGCCTTTTCAAGAGGCTACTCTTTGGGGAAGTGCCTGAAAGGGTAGCGAGCAAATGCCCGAAGACAGTTATGCTTGTGAAGGGCAACAGAGGCATAAGGGCGAGAATAAACCGCTTGCTCGGAAGGAGGATGGAGTAAAAGCACTTTTCACTTTTTGGTTTCTTATTTCTTGTTGAAACTACCTCGCGAAAACCTCGAGCAGTCCGTCATCATCGTTATTTCAATTCTCTTAGAGTCTTATTGAAACATTAAAAAGAGTGTCCCGTCCTACTACCTTTAATTGTCTTTCAATTCTCTTAGAGTCTTATTGAAACTGTATTTTGAATACTTGTTTAGCACAGAGGGGGTGACATTTCAATTCTCTTAGAGTCTTATTGAAACGGTTCGGATACTTTATGACAGGGTCGAGGTCGTAAAGACTTTCAATTCTCTTAGAGTCTTATTGAAACCCCAACCTTGTTTATCGGCTCTTCTTTTTCCCATATCCTTTCAATTCTCTTAGAGTCTTATTGAAACACAGGTTGCAGCTGTTACGCTGCACATCAAAAACCCCTCTTTCAATTCTCTTAGAGTCTTATTGAAACCTGGAGGTCTGGAGGGAGTCTCATGAGTTCCTCTTAACTTTCAATTCTCTTAGAGTCTTATTGAAACAGGCTGGCTGCTAGGAAAATCATCACGTGGTTGAAGCACTTTCAATTCTCTTAGAGTCTTATTGAAACGTACACCCAGTGGTCGCCACGTGTATGGGTGTTTGTCTTTCAATTCTCTTAGAGTCTTATTGAAACAGGAGCTGGACGGCACGAACTACGGGGCTACGGCTGAGCTTTCAATTCTCTTAGAGTCTTATTGAAACTTCAACAGCACGACGGGGTATCCGAGATTGACGACCTTTCAATTCTCTTAGAGTCTTATTGAAACTTTGGAAGGATTATATTGCGCTCGATGACACTATAGTGCTTTCAATTCTCTTAGAGTCTTATTGAAACCACCTTCGCCGCATGGCTATACCGCCACCTGCCACGCTTTCAATTCTCTTAGAGTCTTATTGAAACTGGATAACCAATAAGCTAGTATCACTGCTTGTGAATTCTTTCAATTCTCTTAGAGTCTTATTGAAACTCGGACCCAAATCACGGGATCACCCCCAGCAGAGCCAACTTTCAATTCTCTTAGAGTCTTATTGAAACCGCAAGCTGATGGAGTTGTACGACTACCTCGTCGAGGTCTTTCAATTCTCTTAGAGTCTTATTGAAACAAAATGAATTCAAGCTCTCCTGGCGTGATTTCATCCACTTTCAATTCTCTTAGAGTCTTATTGAAACCTACATCTCGCAGAGGATTATTTACTCGGCTGGTTTTCTTTCAATTCTCCTAGAGTCTTATTGAAACGACGTTAAGACCTTCATGAAGACCCTCGAGGTAATCCTTTCAATTCTCTTAGAGTCTTATTGAAACGCCGAAGAGCCCTGATTATAGCGATTCGCTTGTTTTAGAATTTCAATTCTCTTAGAGTCTTATTGAAACGAGGCACTATAGATACGCCTGGCGCCACTATAAGCGCATTTCAATTCTCTTAGAGTCTTATTGAAACCTGGTCTATGAAGCGAGCCGTACCCCGAACGGTGCCGATTTCAATTCTCTTAGAGTCTTATTGAAACTCTCATAATGGTTGTGGATAAGAGGAGGAAGTTATGGATTTCAATTCTCTTAGAGTCTTATTGAAACCCACTATGTACGATATAGCCACCCATCACCCAATAGGGATTTCAATTCTCTTAGAGTCTTATTGAAACGACATGGATCTCTTGTGGGGGTCTGAATATAGAGTTGTATTTCAATTCTCTTAGAGTCTTATTGAAACTTTATTTGGATTGAAGTTGCCTCCAGGCGGGTTGGCAGATTTCAATTCTCTTAGAGTCTTATTGAAACGTCGTCAAGGAGAACATCAGGGAGTGGCGAGTTTTTATTTCAATTCTCTTAGAGTCTTATTGAAACATGAGAAAAGCCCTCGCTGGTGCAATAATCAAGAGCATTTCAATTCTCTTAGAGTCTTATTGAAACTTGAAACACGGTTTCGCCACGGAGGAGGATATAAAGGAGATCTTATTTCAATTCTCTTAGAGTCTTATTGAAACGGTAGAAGTCGTCTGACAAGGACGCCACGACTTCTCATTTCAATTCTCTTAGAGTCTTATTGAAACCGGGAGATGCTCAGGGAAAACGCAATGCACCTCCTACATTTCAATTCTCTTAGAGTCTTATTGAAACACTGAGATGCGGATAGCGCTTTGGGAGTATTCGTACCACATTTCAATTCTCTTAGAGTCTTATTGAAACCTCGCTTTACTAAGGACTTTAAGCGGAAGGTGGATCCCATTTCAATTCTCTTAGAGTCTTATTGAAACTTTGATGTTGTGTTCTACACTCTTGAGCACGCAGCAATTTCAATTCTCTTAGAGTCTTATTGAAACCTCCAGAGGCCTGAGTTCCGGAGACCCAGTAGTGCCTATTTCAATTCTCTTAGAGTCTTATTGAAACTTGAGCATCTGCGCCACTGCGGTGACGGTGACACCTTCCTTATTTCAATTCTCTTAGAGTCTTATTGAAACCAGCACATCGATAACAAAATTTAGAATTTCCCACCTGTAATTTCAATTCTCTTAGAGTCTTATTGAAACGACGAGAACGGGAAGGAGAAAGTCTTGATTGAGATAAAATTTCAATTCTCTTAGAGTCTTATTGAAACCTTATTCATAATATATAATATGAATAAGATTAACCCGATTTCAATTCTCTTAGAGTCTTATTGAAACTCGCTAAATACCATATATTTTCTATCTTCACGGGAGCTTATTTCAATTCTCTTAGAGTCTTATTGAAACACTTCGAAAACAAGGCGAAGCCCCTTGTGATATACTATTTCAATTCTCTTAGAGTCTTATTGAAACAGGGCAGTTTTTTCCTTATTTCGTCTTATAGGGGTATAAAATGCCTTAAATCTTATAAGTTTTTCTGCGGAGGGGTAGTTTCAGCGCTATGAGGATTCTTTCATTGAGATCTTTCAAGAACCTCCTCTAAGAATTTCAGGCCTGCACAGCTTAAAAAATCCTGTGAACAAGAATGTTTACGAGACTTCCAAAGCCCAAAGAAAAGAGAAAAATTAATCTCCAGACTTCAAAACCATGCAACAGTCAAAAAGAGCAGTTTCCCTTAGAAAATAGGCTGGAGACCGTCGCATCATGCTCTTCTCAACACTCTGAAAAAATTTCGTTACATTCCAAGATGAAAATCGTAACAAAAAGTCCGATAATTACCAGGCGTTACTAAAGACTTCCAAACACTTCACCGTCCCGCTTTCCCAAAGCTCTGGACGTTGAAGTGAGAGGGCCAAAGATGCCGCAGTATGAATCTGCTCCGAAAACCCTTCGGGCAACGATTATAAGCTCCCGTCCAAATCCTCAACCATGAGAACCTTCATCATCAAGGCGAACAAGGCACATACAAAAGCGGATTTCAAGCTCAAGGATCTTCCCGGGACAAGCGGCAGGATAGACCTCCTTTGCCGCGTGCTTAACTCTGCCTTTCTCCTCTCGCATGGCTTCAGAAAGAACGTCCGCGTGTGGCTGAGCCTCTACGGCCCGCCGAACCCGCCGAAGGCGATAAGGTTTGAGGGGCAGGGGATGAAGCCTAAAACACTCAATCCAGACGAGCTGAGTACGGCGAAGCTGATAATCAAAGCTCTGAAGGTCGGGGAAAATCTCCGCGAGCCGAGCAAAGAGATCCAGGTTCTCCCTGGGATTTATGTGAGCAATCTAACCTTTGAAGACATCATAAGGAGAACCCTGAAAGGTGCGACCCTCTACTACCTCCATGAGGAGGGCAGGCCCATCGAGAGGGTGAACTTCTCCCAGAACGTCGCCTTCGTCCTCGGCGACCATGAAGGATTAACTCCGGAGGATGAGGCCTTCCTTAGTGGGATAGCCGAAAAAGTGAGCATCGGGAGGAAAAGCTACCTTGCCTCCCATGTCGTGGCCTACGTCAACATCTTTCTAGATTCCATCACTTCTCCGCCTTGAGCCTGAGAGATGTGTGCTCCTGCTTGAGCTCCTCCAGCTTCTCCAGTATTTTCTCGCTCATCTCTCTGAGCTGAAGGGTGAGCTCCTCGAGCTCCTTTATCTGCTCTTCGAGGGCTCTCTCGCGCTCCTCGATTTCCTCCATAGCTTCGGCCAGCTTTGCTTCGTCTTCCCTCTTGTAGACCTCTATTTTGAGTCCCCCATAGTGCCACTTTATCTTTCCACCCTCAATGCTGAATGGGACGCTTATCCTCACGACGTCTCCCTTGTTCACCCCCATCTCCTGGAGCTTTTCAAAGACGTACTGGTTGAGCTCCGCTGCAGCCCTAACGACTTCTTCTGGCTCCACCCTCCCGCGTGTTATTGCAAATAGCACGCGCCTTACCTTGTATGCGTAGCCGGATGCCCGAACAAAGCCTGTGCTCAGTTTCATGACCACCACCGTAATTGTTTTATCACTCAGGAGATAAATAACTAGCGGTGAGAAAATGAACATCCTGATCTTCGGACCACCTGGGAGCGGCAAATCAACCCACTCAAGGACGATAACGGAGCGCTATGGGCTGACGTATATCTCCTCGGGGGACATGATACGGGCGGAGATTGAAAAGGGAAGCGAGCTCGGGAAGGAGCTGAAGAAATATCTCGCGAAAGGAGAGCTCATTCCGGACATCGTCGTCAATACCCTTGTGATTTCTCGCTTAAGGCGCGACAGGAACAACTTCATCATCGATGGCTACCCCAGAACGGCAGAGCAGGTTCTCGCGCTTGAGAACTACCTATACGACCACGGCATAAGGATAGACGTGGCGATGGAGATTTTCATCTCTAAGGAGGAAAGTGTTGAGCGCATCTCTGGGAGAAGGATATGTCCCAAGTGCGGTGCCGTTTACCATCTTCGGTACAGACCCCCAAAGGTTCCCGGTAAATGTGACCTATGTGGCTCCCAGCTCATCCAGAGAGAGGACGACAGGTCAGAAATAGTGGCGAAGCGCTATGACCTCTACGTCAAGAACATGGAGCCGATAATCAAGTTCTACAAGAAGCAGGGCATCTACGTTAGGGTTGATGGTCACGGCAGTATAAACGAAGTCTGGGAAAGGATAAGACCACTCCTCGACTACATACACAACCGCGAAAAGAAACGGAAAGAAAACGAGTAAAGTTTTTAGTCCTCTTCTTCCAAACTTTTTTAGGTGGTCTTATGAAGGTCAAGTTCTATGCGACATTTCGTGAACTCATCGGAAGGAAGGAGATAGAGGTTCACGACATAAAGACTGTTGGGGAGCTTATTGATTATCTAGCCAAACACTATAGTCCAGAAATAAAGAGGGAGCTCCTCGAAAGCCCCCGCGTCAAGGAGGCAGGAAAGGCCATAGACGGAATGATCCTCGTGAACGGCCACAACGTCCTGCACCTTAAAGGCCTCGACACCGAGCTGAAGGACGATGACGAGGTGCACATCTTCCCGCCCGCGGGGGGCGGCTGATGGCAGTAGCGGAGCTTTGTCTTTTTCCCCTTGGAACAGAAAGCCCGAGTGTGGGCAAGTACCTCGAACCTGTCATCGAAGTCATAAAGGCGAGTGGCCTGAAGTACCAGGTCTGCCCGATGGGAACTATGGTTGAAGGCTCCGTAGAGGAAATCCTTAAGCTCGTCAAGGCTGCCATGAGGCTATCCTAAAAGCGTGGGCAAAGCGCATCGTCATAAGCCTCAAGATAGACGACCGCGTTGATAAACCTCTCACCATAGAGAGCAAGATGGGTGTCTGAATGGCCGAGTACTTCAACAGAATTGCCGGGCGCTACGACGACTGGTACAGGACGAAAACCGGTCAGTACGTAGACAGAACCGAGAAGTGGTTAGTCTTCTCCATGCTCCAAACGAAATCAGGTAAGGCCCTCGATTTAGGCTGCGGCACCGGAAACTACACTCTCGAGCTCAAAAGGCGCGGCTTCGATGTTATCGGCCTCGACGTGAGCGAGGGGATGCTTGAGATAGCCATGGCGAAGGGCCTCAACTGCATCAAAGGCGACGCCTATAGTCTGCCCTTTCCGGACGAGAGCTTTGACCTCGTGCTGAGCGTGACCATGTTTGAGTTTATCCACGAGCCGGAAAAGGTAATCGCCGAGATCCACCGCGTCCTCAAGCCCGGCGGTGAAGTTCTCATCGGCACTATGAACGGGAGGAGCTCGTGGTTCTTCTTCAAGCGCCTAAAGAGCCTCTTCGTCGAGACGGCCTACCGCTATGCCAGGTTCTACACCCCCAGGGAGCTTGAACTTCTCCTGAAGAACGGAGGCTTTACTGAGGTCGAGAGTGCGGGGGTTATCTTTTTTCCCTCCTTCTGGCCCTTCTTAGACGTGGCCGAAAGGATTGACAAAAAATGCCACAGGAAGTGCAGAAACCTCGCCGCCTTCATAGCCGTCAGGGGAGTAAAGTCTTGAGGAGGACAAAGCTCATAACGAGGGAGGAAGCCTTCAGGCGCGCCGAGCGCATAAAGGACGAGTACAAAGCCATCTATGGCATCGAGTTTGAGCTTGAAAGGGCCTTTATTCCGCTGGAGCAGGTTGTTCCCACTCAGAGGGAGCTCAGCGAGGCCAAGCTGCTGGTCGTCCTTCAGGAGATAAAGCACGGCTACGACGCGCCTATAGTGGTCATACCATACGGCGGGAAATACTACGTGCTCAATGACCACCACAGGGCGTTTGCCCTTAAGAAGCTCGGCTTTACCGAGGTCGAGGCCATTCTTCTGAGACCAAAAAACGGCTTTGTTCCTGGCGTTGTAAGAACGGTGGAAAAAGGAGGGCTGAAAAAGCTGGAGGATGTAAAAATAGTGAGGGATTAACCCTCCCAAATCACGTACTCCTTCTTTGTAATGAACACTGGCTCTATCCTCTTCTTGACGATGACAACCTTGTCCTCGCCGTACTTCTTGTAGAGCTCCTGGATGTAGCTCTCGAAGACGTTTTCGGGCATACTGGCCTGGGCAACTATCGTGTTGTTACCCTCCTTGACACTTATACCCTCCTTGACGGGGACGTAGGTTATGATGTCCATGTGTGGCTCTAGACGGAAGTTCGGCTTGTTTATGTCCTTGCCGTTGGGGGCTATGTAGTAGACTATGCTCGCCCTGAGGTAGAGGTCAACGGTGTATTCCTGCCTGAATGCTGCTATGAGCTCAAGTTGGCCGCTCTGGCCCTCATCAAGGATGTAGCTTGGGTTAACGATCTTTCCATCGACCTTCGGCTCGCCGTTGAGCACTCCCACCGGGCCGTCCTGGATGAGGACGAAGCGGTACTTGGTCGCGTTCGGTATCATCAGGCTGATCTCAACGGGGGTCTCGTTGAGGTGGTTGATGTTGAGGTTCTCTGCCAGAACCTCCCTCTTGATGAGCTCGGTTCCGTTGTAGGCCTCGAAGACGAGGGTCGCGTCCTTAACGTCCCTGCCGAATGCTGAAATCCAGAGTCTGAGCTTCTGCTCGCCGAGTGGAAGCTTACCGCCGGCGGTCGTGCTGTAGAATGCCTTCCATGTGCCGTTCTCGTACTTGTCAATCCTGTAAACTGCGAAGGGCCTGAACTCGTAGGTCGAAACTCCGCCGTTGGTGTATACCGGCTTGAAGTTGGCGAAGAGCATCTGGGCATCCCACGGCTCGAATGAGTAGGGTACGTGGAACGCCAAGCGCACGAAGTTGCTGAAGGCTATGCTCTGGTAGGCTAACATGCCGTAGCCCTGGAAGACGTAGAGAACGTAGGGTATGTCTCCCCTGCCCTGTATGACCTGTCCCTTGGTGAGGTCAATGGTCATCACCGGCTGATAGGCGTACTGGCCTGTGTTGATATAGACGACGGTTTTGCCGCTCTCGTTGACGTACTGAATGTACTGCGGGTATATCAGCTGGAACATCGGGTTGTTCTTGTACTCGCCATAGGTTATTGCTCCACCAAGGTAGCTTATGGCGTTGAACTTGTAGATGTCCTGCTGCCAGACTATCATGTAGTTGAGCTCCCAGGCCTCGAAGTCCTGCTCGCTCTCGTTGCCGTAGTGGGCGAAGAAGTCCGCAACTATGTAGCGCCTGTCGTAGGCGTGACCACCGTCGGTGGCGGAGCGCCTGTTGCTGAGGAGGCTTGACTCGATCCAGTAGCCGTAGTCCCACCAGCTGGTGGCACTGTCAAGCGGGTGGCTGTTCTCCCTGAGCCAGGTGAGTGTGTTCACCCAGTCGGCCGGGACTGAGCCCTGGGCCTTTGATGTGTTGATGGCCACGTTGTTCATATACTGGGCACCTATGATTGGGAGCGGCAGGAACAGGAGGATGAGGAGCATCGCGTAGAGGGCCTTAGTGCTGATGCTATCTTTCATGTTTTCAACAAACAGGAACACCTCTCCAATTGCAACGCCAGCCAAGAGGAGTATAGCGCCCGAGGCCTGGAACACGAATCTAACCGCCATGAGGAGCAGGTAAACCGAGCCAATGTAGTAGGTCACGAGGAAGACTTCCTTATAACCGGTGAGGTCGCTTTTGAGGAGCTTTCTGATGAACCTGACAAGCACTATGATGAAACCAGCAAGTGAGAGCAGGAAGATAATTCCGTCTTTGGTCTTGACACTGTAGTAGCCGGCTATTGTCTTCCAGTTAGTCTTTGCAAGTTCAGCAACAGTCTGGTAGAGCGGGTTGGACTGGTACGCGGCGCCCATGTACTTCAACAGGTCAGGACCGAGGTAGAGGTAGGCGCCGAGAAAGCCAACCAGGCCGATCGCGAGAACGGTTCCAAAGCGGTGCTTTCTGTCGGAGTAGCTAAGCCCGACCCGCTCACCATACAGCATTATTGCAACGAGCACGGAAAGCCCGATGAATGCCTGAAGGGAGAATATGAGGAAGCCCCTTATTCTGACGAAGCCCGTCGGGTACAGTGCTATTCCGATGAGTAGTGACAGCGCGTAGATCGGGTAAAATTCTTTAACAAAGCGCTTGAGCTCTTCAATCTTTCCGAATACGAAGAGGATTATCGTGTGCGCTGCCGCGAAGAGGAGGAGTATTCCGACACCGAACTGGCTTCCGAGCCAGACGCCCATGTAGAGGACGCTGGTCATCAGGAAGAACACTCCTGAGAGTATCTTCTTCCAGTTCCACTCTTTTTCGTCGAGGTACATTATGAGCAGCAGCACGGCGTAGAGGAAGAACATCATGAACGGACCTTCACCACGGTTGTTGCCCGAGTAGGTCTTGCTGAAGTTGGCGTAGGAGAACATCATGAACGCCGCCGCCCAGACGCCCGCCCAGTTGGAGTGGAGCTTTCTTCCGAGGAGATAGACCGCTATGATGGTCATTGCTCCAACGAACGGTGGCCAGAGCTTGAAGGCATCCATGACGTCGTAGCCGAGCGGACTAACCAGCTTGTAGAAGAAGGCCTGCACCGCGTAGAGGCCGAGAGATTCGCTTATCTTGAGCCCAGTGGGAGGATTGGCCAGTGGGAAGTACTTGGGGAGCCACTCCTGGATGGCCAGCTTGTAGAGCTCGTAGTGGTAGAAGGTGTCCGGATCGAGGAAGGTCTTGTAGTTGGACGTAACGGCCCTTATCTTGAAACCGATGTACGCCAGTAGGAGGACTATCAGCGGAAGCCCGTAGGCCTTGAACTTCTGATAGTACTCGGGAAGGGAGGATTTCTCCTCCTTTTTCTTTCGTTTTTCCTTAACGTCGGTTTTCACCATTCAAACCACCTCATTCAACGGTAACTGACTTGGCCAAATTCCTCGGCTTGTCGGGGTCGTTGCCCCTGAGGACGGCGAGATGATATGCAAGGATCTGGAGCGGGACGACGTAAACTATGGGGGTAAGCAGCTCGTCCATTGGAGGCATCTCTATGAGAACGTCCGAGACTCTCTTAAGACTCTCATTATCGCCTAGGGCTATTATGTATGCGCCCCTCGCCTTCGATTCCTCTATGTTTGACACCATCTTGTCAAAGGTCTTTCCACTGGGGGCGATTGCAACCACTGGGACCCCGTTCTCAAGCAGTGCCAGCGGGCCGTGCTTCAGCTCACCCGCGCTCAGTCCCTCGGCATGGATGTAGCTTATCTCCTTGAGCTTGAGAGCTCCTTCCAGGGCGGTGGGGACGCCTATGCTCCTTCCGATGTAGAAGAAGTCCCTCTTTTCCTTAAGTTCTTCGGCGAGCTCCCTGAGTGCGCCGTCGTGCTTGAGAACTTTCTCAACCAGTTCTGGAACTTCTTTCAGCTTGCTCTCAAGCTCGTTCAGGTATTCCTCGCTGGCGGTTCCAAGAACCCTTGCGAGGGCTGTGGCGAGCATGGTAAGAACGGTAAGCTGGGTGGTGTAGGTTTTCGTCGCGGCTACGCCTATCTCCGGCCCCGCGTGGGTGTAGAGGGTTAAATCCGCTATTCTGGTTGCCATGCTGCCGACAACGTTGACTATGGCAAGGACTTTTGCGCCCCTAGCTTTT
Source organism: Thermococcus sp. GR5 (assembly GCF_012027535.1). NCBI lineage: Archaea > Methanobacteriati > Methanobacteriota > Thermococci > Thermococcales > Thermococcaceae > Thermococcus > Thermococcus sp. GR5. The sequence continues at coordinate 235,286 of NZ_SNUN01000002.1, forward strand.
GCCAGCTTCATTGCCGCTAAAGTGTCTGCAGTCTCGCCGCTCTGGGTGATGGCTATGACCAGGGTGTTCTCGTCTATCAGGTCTTCCATTTCATAGCGGAATTCGCTGGCCTCTTCAACGATTGGAACCTTCTTCGCCAGGCGCTGGAGGAGGTATTTCCCGACCAGAGCGGCATGGTAAGAGGTTCCCATTGCAACGAAGAAGATTTTATCGTACTTCGCTATCTCCTTGGCGACATCCTCTATAACTCCGGCGTTGCCGTGGATTGCATCCCTTATCGCCCTCGGCTGTTCGTATATCTCCTTGAGCATGAAGTGTGGATAACCGGCCTTCTCGGCCATCTCGAGCGTCCACTCTACCTCGTAGACTGGCTTGTCAATGACTTCACCGGTCGAGAGCTTTTTAACGACGTGGGAGTCCTTCGTTATCACTGCGTATTCCCCATCGTCAAGGAAAACGGCCCTGTTGGTGTACTCCAAAAACGCAGGCACGTCGCTTGCTGCGAAGTTCTCTCCCTCACCTATGCCCAAAACGAGCGGGCTCTCGTTCCTCACGAAGTAGAGCCTGTCCGGCTCTTCCGTGTAGATTATCCCCAGAGCGAAAGAGCCCTTGAGCTTGAGCAGGGCTTTTCTCATGGCTTCTTCAAAGCTCTCGCTCGACTTAAGCTCCTCTTCGATGAGGTGAGCGATGACCTCGGTGTCGGTGTCGCTCTCAAAGCGGTGCCCCTTTGCCAAGAGCTCCTCTTTTATCTCGCCGTAGTTCTCGATTATGCCGTTGTGGACGAGGGCGATTTTGCCCGAGCAGTCGGTCTGTGGATGAGCGTTAACGTCGTTCGGAACACCATGAGTCGCCCAGCGGGTGTGGCCTATGCCCCTTTTTCCGGGCATCTCAAGAAGGCCGAGCTTTTCAGCGAGCTCGTCTATCCTCCCGGCACCTTTCTTAATGTGAAGCTTACCGTTTTCCTCGGTGACTATCCCAACAGAATCGTAACCTCTGTATTCGAGGCGTTTGAGCCCCTTAACAATAACCTGACAGGCAGATCTTTCGCCTATGTATCCGATTATGCCGCACATTACTTTCCACCCGCCTCTGTTACTCTTTCCCTAAATAAATCCCGGAAGTTAAAAGCGTTTCTCAACGGCCACATTAATCCCGGGCGACCGTTGATATATCCTTTGGTGCAACTGTCGATGGGAGGAAAAGCCTTTATACCCAGCGGTCTATCCCATTTGGGTGGGCCAATGGACAGGAAGCTTGACGAGTTCATAGCCAACGCCGCGCCGAAGGTTTCCGGAAGCGATACCCCCCGCAAAAAGAAAAAGCGCCTAAAATCCACAAGCCTGGAATCTTTTCTGCCTGAGGAACATGTGGTTTACTTCAAAAAGCTCCGGATAGGTTCGAAGAAGATAAGGAACGCAAAGATAGAGGAGTTATAGGGCCTCGGCTATTATCGCCCTGTCCTTGAACTGGAAGATAAAGGCCCTTCTGTCACCCTTCAGGTTTGCCTCGATGCGCTTCCTGAACCGCCAGTACTCGTTCTCAGGGATGCTTATCCTCAGCGTGGCCCTTCCAAAGCCTTCTCTCCTGAGGAAATCGTTGATTCTGAGCGGGTGGAATTTTGTGACTCCAACGACGGTGTAGGAGCGCTTGAAGTAGTCGCTCTCAACTCTCTCGTCGCTCGTCGCCAGAACGCGCCTCTTCTCGCGGAGGAGCATCTTCAGCTCGCCATTGACGCTATGAAATAGTTCGTTCAGCAAATCGGCGTAGTCTACCGCCTGCGGAATCTCATAGAGGTACTGCTTAGGCTCCTCAGTCCAGGTTACGATGTCCTCGAGATTGGGATTGCTCTCAAGGCGAACCCCTTTTGGCAGAACTACCGCGCTCCGCTCTGCCTTTGCCAGGGGCTCCGTGTAGAAGGTCAGCCTGTTCAGGTGGCCGAACAGGTCGATGTACTCGAACTCGCCCTTCCAGGGAACCTTTTCGCGCCTTATCTGCGGCGGAAGGTCGAAGATGAAGGAATCGGTTTTGTGCTTGTATGATTCATAAATCGCCAGGGGACTTGGAAGTAAATCCTCGAGCCTTCTCTCCGGCATCTCCGGAGGACGGGCTGGGTCAGAGAAGATCACCTCGGCATCGATGCGTTCTATCGTTTCGGGTGCGAGGGAATCGGCGTTTATGAACTCGATGTTTCTAACGCCGTACTTCTCGGCGTTTTTCCTCGCGAACTCTATCTTCTTGGGGTCTATATCAACTCCGTAGGCCTTCTCTACCTTCATCGCGTAGAAGATGAGCTGTATGCCTATTCCGCACGAAACGTCGGCTATGCTTTTAACTCCAAACTCTGCCAGCCTCTCGGCGCGGTATTTTGCAACAACTTCATGGGTGGCGTAGCGGAGGCCTTCCAGATCCATCCAGAGGTCGTCACGCGAGAACTTGTCTTTGGCCCTTATCCTCGCGCGGGCTATCTCGACTATTTCCTCCCAGTTCTCGCCAAGCTTGGCGCGAATCTTTCTCTCGTCCAGGCCCTTCCTGATCATCTCGACGGCGAGGCCTATCTGTTCCTCGGTTATCTCGCTCATGTTTCTAACCTCGGGGAGAGGCTTAAAAACGTTGCCGCGCTAATCTTCTCGGTGATATAATGGACTGGAAGAGAACAGCGTTCATTCTCATCTCTGGCCTCCTAATCATCGGCTCCTTCTGGTACCTGTACGACTTCGCCTCTCAGCCGAAGCTGAGGGATTACATAGGCGACGAGGTATGGTACGTCCCGGCCTCTAGGAACGTCCTCCACAGGCTCGGCGTGGAGCTGCACTACATCAACGAGACAACTAATTCTGCAGGGGTTAACATAATATTCATCAACACAAGCATGCGGATAAAGTACCAGTATCCCGTTGAGAAAATTGCCCTCCGCTACAACGCAACCTATGAAAAGGAGTATCTCAAGTTCCCGGCCGTTTACTTCGAGATTCCGGTTGAGAACCTTGAGCCGTTCCTCGATGAACTCTCGAGCGAGATTCCTTCGGACGCGTATTACGTCGTCCCAGGCTACTGGTATCCGGACAAGAATAACATCCAGAACTATCTCAACCTGGAGCACCCGTTCCTTGGGAAGGACCTCATAATGCTCGGCATGATTCTTGAGGACAAACCCATCAACTGGCGCCTCCCGGGCCTTATCGCCTTTGCCATTATCCAGATTCTCATCGTGCTCACCACCTACAGGATAAGCAGGAGCTATCTCGCTTCGCTCATAGCGCTTCTCTTTTCCGCTGCAGACCCGACGCTTCAGGCGACTGCAGTGGCTGCGATGCTCGACATCCACGTTGCCCTCTTTGTGGCGCTCTTCATGGCCCTGCTCGTCTTTGAGAGGAGACGTGCCTCGGGTTTTGCCATTGGTTTAGCCGCGGCCGCAAAACTCAGCGGTGCCTTTGGCTGGCCGGTGCTTTTGGTAAGGGCATTCAAACGGGAAAACAGTCTCCCGGGATTTCTCCTCACGATAGCGGTCTTCCCGGCCATCGGCTTCATTCTGCCAAACGTTCCTGCTATGGTGGCTGTTGGACCCCAGAAGTGGTTCGGGGAGTTCCTCGGTAGCTTCCGCTGGCACCTCAGTTCCAAGGGCGGCCACCCTGCGGCTTCCCCGTTCTGGCAGTGGTTCATAAACAAGAAGGCCTTTGCACTCCACTATGACCCCAATATCTTTGCCCAGACGGATCCCTTCCTTCTCCTTGGAATGGTGCTCTTCATATTCTCCATGCCGTGGTTGTACAAGAGGAAGCCCGGAATCCTTGCCCCCTTTGGCGTCTTCTGGAGCACGGTAGGCCTTTTTGCCCTTCAGTACCTCCTTGGGGGGACGACGCAGTTCAGCTTCTACGCAACCGTTCTCGTTCCGCCCGCGGCCGTGGTCATGGGCGTGGCACTGAACGAGCTCCTCAAGTGGGAAGCCTTCAGGGAGTCGCTGTGGATATATCTGGAGTGGTTGCTGGATGTGAAGGACAGAGTAAGGTCGAGGCTGGGAAGGTGAAGAAAGACTAAAAAGCGAAAAGAGTACATTACTTGCCGAAAAACTCCTCCAGGCTCGTCTGTCCCCTTCTCTTCTTCATCTCCTTTGCAAGCTTTTCCTCTATCTTCTTCAGCGTCTTCCAGGTGCGTCTTACTATTGGCGGAAACTCGCCGTGCTTGCGGTAGTATTCCTCCAGAAAAGTCCTCGTCCTCGGGTCGCTTGGATAGCCGGAGCCTATCTCGCCGTACTGATCTTTCAGCTTTTCAATCGCCCTGTCGCGGGCAACTTTGGCGAGGATTGAGGCCGCAGAAACCGGTACGAACTTGTCGTCGGCCTTGTGCTCGGCTATTATATCTGCTTCGAAGTCCAGCTTTGCCTTTATCTCCTCGCCGAAACGGGCTTCCTTAACGTCGGCGGCATCTATGTAAACGACGTCAGGCTTGACCTTGAGGGAGTTGAGCGCTTTAACAAAGTTCTCGACTTCGAACTCGTTGAGCGTGCCCTCACGGGAGTCAATCTCCTCAGGCCATAATTCCAAAATTACATAATCATCTAAAAGCTGCACTATCTCATCGAACAGTCTTTCTCTCCTCTTTGGGGTGAGCTTCTTTGAGTCCTTAACACCGAGTTCCTCGAGTTTAGGGACGTTCCCTTCATCCACTACAACCGCTGCGATGACCATCGGGCCGAGAACAGGCCCCCTGCCAGCCTCATCTATTCCAGCGAGCTTCAAGCTTTCACCTCCTGAAGAGAAGGGAGCCGTATATTACTCCCAGCATTATCGTTGCTATTCCGCTCGGCGGTATGTCTGTGAAGTAAGCGAGGATGACTGAGGACAGCTGTATTCCGAGGGTAAGGAACAGGCTAACCGCGAGTATCTTCCTGATGTTGTCGCTCACCATTAGGGCTATCGCTCCGGGCAAGACCGCGACCACCTGGAGGGTTATCAGGCCCACCGTCTGGACGATGAGCGCTCCAATGGCCCCGACGAGGACGTATAGAATCATGAGATAAGCCCTAGCTTTGCCGCCGTAGCTCTCCAGTCCCTCGGGGTCGAAACTTAGATAGAGGAAGTCGCGGTAGAGAGAGAGCATAACGAAGAAGAGAACTGTCCCACCGAGGACGAGGATGGTGAGGTCATTTAGGGTTATGAGGAAAATCTCGCCGGTAAGGTAGGAAACGATACTCTCGCTGAGAGGGAAGTAGGGCCTCGTCGCCATCACCTTGTAGAGTACACCAAAGCCGAGAACCGTCAGACCAGCCACGAAGCTGGCCACTATACCAACAGCAGAATCGGGGGAAAAACCAAGCTTTTCGAGCTGGGCGATTATGATGACGATTGCAACAGTAACAATAAGCGCAACGAGCATAATGAGTTCCAGGTTCTCGAAAAACAGGCCGAGAATCATGCCGAGAACCGCTCCAAAGAGGAGCGCGTGGAATATGGCGTGAGTGAGAAAGGCAAGCCCCTTTGTGTTGATGAGCGGGCTGAGCATTCCGAGGAGGACGCTCACCATTACGCTCGCTAGGATAGCCCTGATGAGGTACTCGGGGATCATATACCGCCACCCCCATGTCTGTGGAGGTGGGTGTCGCCCGTGATGCAGAAGAGTTTACCTTCAATGGGGATCACTCTAGCCAGCGGGCCATAAACAGTCTTGATTATTTCGTCGCGGAGAACTTTGCTGGGCGTTCCAAAGGCTATGAGGCGCCTGTTGAGAAGGAGAACTTTATCTCCAATGTCTATCAGCGGATTGACATCATGAGTGGTGATTATCATCGTTATTCCGCTTTCGTGCTTTATCTTGTCCAGAACGTTTGCCACCTCGACCCTTGCGCTCGGATCGAGGGCTGAGAGTGGTTCATCGAGAAGAAGAAGCCCTGGATCGCTTATGAGTGCTCTCGCGAGAAGAACCCTCTGCTTCTGGCCGCCGCTCAGCTCTCTAAAGAGCCTGTCTTTAATGTGAGCCAGTCCAACGAAACCGAGAGCTTCCTCGGCTTTCTGGAGAATTTCCTTTGGGATCTTGAAATGGACGAAACCTTTCCTATAGATGCCGCCCATTGCAACTACCTCAATGGCAGTAAGCGGGACCCGCTCGTTGAGGACGTGGCTCTGTGGTACATAGGAGATAAGATCCCTGGCTTCTTCAGGTTTTCTGCCGAATACTTCAAGCTTTCCCGTGTACTCCCTGTGGAACGCCGCTATGGTTCTCAGAAGTGTGGTCTTTCCTGCTCCGTTGGGGCCGAGTAGAAGCATTGTCTCTCCTTCATCCAGCTCGAAGGTCACGTCTTCCACTGCCCGCTGTCCCTCGTAGAGTATTGTTAGATTTTCTGCTTTTACTGCCCTCATGGTTATCTCCAAAGTGTACATTAGCGGGGTGCGCTTTTAAACTTTAATGTGTCATCAGTGGGCAGTTCTGAGTAATCTTCGTGCAAAAATTTTAAAAGTCTGTCGCCTAAGGGCCATTGGAAAATTTTTGCAAGGCTTAAGCTTATAAGGGCTCAATCCTAGGGGGAGGAGGTGATGCTCATGGCCTACCATAAGGGTGGTAAAAAGAAGAACAGGCAGGTTCAGGGGGATGAGGTCATTCGTGTTCCCCTTCCAAAAGAGGGACAGCTGTTCGGAGTTATCGAGCAGGCTCTCGGAGCCGGATGGATGGACGTTCGCTGCTCCGACGGAAAGGTCAGGAGATGCAGGATACCCGGCAAGCTCAAGAGGAGAATGTGGATGCGCGTCGGCGACGTCGTCATAGTCCAGCCCTGGCCGGTTCAGACGGACGAGAGAGGGGACATAGTCTACCGCTACACTAAGACACAGGTTGACTGGCTCCTGAGGAAGGGCAAGATAAGCCAGGATTTCCTCACGGGCGGCGAGCTGCTCTTCTGAGCTCTCAAAACCCTTTGAGTGATAGCGATGCGCGAGGAGTTCATCGAGCGGGAAGTCGAGGAGATGCTCGGTCTCACGGAGAGGCGCGAAAAGGACAGCGAGCTCTACAAGATAGCCAACGAGGTCTTTGACAGGACGACCAAGGAAACCCTCGCCTATCTCCACCGCAGGGGTAAGATAGAGAGCCTCTACGGCGTGATAAGCACGGGCAAGGAGGCCAACGTCTTAGCTGGAGTAGACAGCGAGGGCAACAGGGTGGCGGTGAAGATATACCGGACCTACACCACCGAGTTCCGCAGAATATGGGAGTACCTAGCTGCCGACCCGAGAGTTGGCTACTTGCCCAAGGATATGAGAAAGCTCGTCTTTGTCTGGACGAGGAGGGAATATAAAAACCTCCAGAGGGCGATTAAATACGCGGTCCGCGTTCCCGAGCCGATAATCTTCCGCAACAACGTCCTCGTCATGGAGTTCATAGGCGAGGAGCTTCCTGCTCCCCGCTTGAAGGACGTCGAAAGGGAGCTGGCTAAAGAGGACTTCGAGGAGCTCTACGACTTTACGATGGGTGTAATCGAGCGCCTCTGGAAGAGGGGAGACATGGTGCATGGGGACCTGAGCGAGTACAATATCCTGCTCCATGATGGCCCTGTGGTTATAGACTGGTCCCAGGCGACCGTGAAGAGGAATAGGATGAGCGTTGAGCTCCTGAAGAGAGACTTGAGGAACATCATCAATTACTTTGGTAAAAAGGGCGTTGATGTTGATGATTTCCACGAGAAGTTTAAGGAACTCGTTGAGAGCGGGTGAGAGGTATGGACGAGTTTGAGAGACTGCTCAAGAAGTACGAGCGCGTTGATAAGGACGGAAGACCCCTCAAGAACAATGAGGAAGAGGAGATAACCTATGCCGCCCTGGGCGAGCAGGAGGAGTTCGTTAGGATTCCGAAGGACAGGGTGGCGGTTCTGATAGGAAAGAAAGGGCGGACTAAGAAGGAGATAGAGAGACGCACGAAGACGAGAATCGAGGTAGACAGTGAGACTGGGGAGGTTTTCATCACCGCCACGAAGGAGACAGACGATCCCTTAGCAGTCTGGAAGGCTCGCGATGTTGTTACCGCCATCGGTAGGGGCTTCTCGCCAGAGAGGGCCTTCAGGCTCTTCAACGAGGGTGAGGTTCTTGAGGTAATCAACCTCACCGACATCATCATAGGCAACGACAAGAACGCTCTTCCGCGCGTTAGGGGAAGGATAATCGGTCGAAAGGGCAGAACAAGGGAGATAATAGAGGAAATGAGCGGTGCCGACGTTAGCGTTTACGGAAAGACGGTAGCTATAATCGGCAACCCGATTCAGGTTGAGGTTGCCAAAACAGCCATAGAGAAGCTCGCCAAGGGTTCGCCCCACGGGGTGGTTTACAAGTATCTTGAGAGGCGCAAGAAAGATTTGGAACTTGAAAGCGTCACCTACTACGAGGCCCTTGGCGGCTCTGAAAACTTTGAAGGCTTTGAGGAGGAGTGAAAATGGCCGAGGCAAGTCAGCTGTTTAAGGAGTTCAAGATTCAGAGCGTCAGCGAGTTCTTCAGAAGAAACGCTGCAATGCTCGGTTACACGGGCAAGATACGCTCCCTCACGACAGTCGTCCACGAGGCAGTCACCAATTCCCTCGACGCCTGTGAGGAGGCAGGTATTCTGCCGTACGTCCGCGTTGAGATTGAAGAGCTAGGGAGGGAGCACTACAAGGTTATAGTCGAGGACAACGGTCCCGGAATCCCTGAGAAGTTCATAACCCACGTCTTTGGAAAGATGCTCGCTGGAACCAAGGCTCACAGGAACATACAGAGCCGCGGTCAGCAGGGTATAGGTATATCCGGTGCGGTAATGTTCGCCCAGATAACGAGCGGAAAGGCCACGCGCGTAATCACCTCAACCGGAGGCGACATAATCGAGGCCTGGGTCAAGATCGACGTCGACAAGAACGAAGGTAAGATAGTCAAGAAGGAAAGGCACCCGAATCCAAAGGGCTGGCGGGGCACTAGGATAGAGCTTGAGGTTAAAAACGTCCGCTACGTCCGTTCCAAGCAGGGTGTCTACTGGTACCTCAAGCTCACGGCCATAGCCAATCCGCACGCCCACATAGAGCTTATCGAGCCGGACGGGAAGCTCATAGTCTTCCCGCGTTCGAGTGAGGAAGTTCCAAAGCCGCCCGTCGAGATGAAGCCCCACCCGAAGGGAGTTCTCACGGATGACGTTTACAGAATGGCCAAGAAGACGAGGAGAAACACCGTCAGGCGCTTCCTAATAGGCGAGTTCTCGAGGATAAGTGACAAGAAGGTCGATGAGTTGATAAAGTACATCGCCGCCCTCAGGCTCATTAAGACAGAGAGGGACAAAGCGGTTCAGGATCAGCTCTACGAAAGGCTGATGAATGGTGAGGTCGATAAGGTTCTGCGTTCCTTCAAGGGCTACACCAAGGTCGTCAAGCAGGTGGCAAAGCTCATGGAGAAGCCGCCAGAGAAGCTCAGCTGGCACGAGGCTGAGGAGATAGTCGAGGCATTCAAGTATATGAAGTTCCTCGCTCCACCAACCCACGGCCTCAGACCGATAGGCGAGGAGAACATCGAGAAGGGTCTCAAGGGAATCCTCAAACCTGAGTTCGTCACGGCGGTCACGAGGCCTCCGAAGGTCTACAGCGGTGGAATTCCTTTCCAGGTTGAGGTCGGCCTGGCCTACGGCGGGGAGATAAGCAGCGGCTTTGACCTTCTCCGCTATGCCAACCGCGTCCCGCTCCTCTTCGATGCGGGCTCGTGTGTGACCACTTTGGCGGCTCGTTCCATCGACTGGAAGCGCTACAAGGTTGACGACCTCGAGCGTGCCCCGGTAGTGCTCATGATAAACGTCATCAGCGTCCACGTTCCCTATACCGGAACCGGAAAGCAGAGCATAGCCAACGTTGATGAGATACACAACGAGATCAGGCTGGCGATAATGGACGCGGCGAGGAGGCTCCAGACATACCTGAGTGGCAAGCACAGAAGGCTCTACCAGGTGAAGAGGAAGAAGACCTTCGAGAAGTACGTGCCCGAGATAGCTAAGGCCCTGAGTATATTAACAGGCGAGCCCGAGGAGGAGGTTAAGAACTACTTCCTGAGGTTCATCGAGGAAAGGTTCGCCCAGAGCGAGGTTGAGGCAGAGGAGGTGGCTGAGAATGCCTAAATCCAAGGCCGTCAAGAGGAGCCAGCCAAGGGAGCGCTTCTCCTATGACCCCACTAAGGTGCTCAACAAGCTGGAGGAGTACGGAAGGCGTGTGCTGGAGGACATAAAGAGCGGTAAGAATCCCTACTTCGACATACCCATGCGCGGGCTGAGCAACGTCTACTTCGATGAGAAGAGAAGAGTCATCAAGATGGGCGACAAGCTCTCCAGAAGGTACTTCCTCAACGTCGCCCACGCGAGAAAGTTCATGCAGACGCTGCTCATAATGGCCTACGTCAAAAGGCTCGTCAGCGAAGGGAAGCACGCGAGCCTCCGTGAAGCCTACTACGCCAACAAGCACACCATTCCGGGAACGAAGGAGAACACCTTCGAGGACCAGCGCGAGAGTGACCCGATTATCGAGGATCTTGAGAGAATGCTCGGCGTTCTTCGTGAGGAGATGCATCTCACAGCCGACAGGCGCGGCTACATATACGGCGACATCGTCATACGCGACGGCGAGGACGAGTTCAACACCAGCAAGCTCGGTATGGGTGGCTGGGCAGTCCCAGGAACGGTTGAGCACCTCCAGTTCGTCGAGGTCAACGTAGATTACGCTTTGGTCGTCGAGACGGCAGCTATGGCCGACCGTCTCATCGAGGAAAAGTTCCCGAAGAAGGAGAACGCCCTAATCATAGCAACGCAGGGACAGGCCTCTCGTGGAGTCAGGAGGCTCATCCACAGGCTCCACTACGAGGAAGGACTGCCCATCATAGTCTTCACCGATGGAGACCCCTACGGTTGGTACATCTACTCCACTATAAAGCAGGGCTCCATTAACCTCGCATACCTCAGCGAGAAGCTGGCAACGCCGGAAGCTAAGTTCGTGGGCATGACCATGGACGATATAGAGCGCTATGGCCTCAAGAACGTTACCGAAAAGCTCAAGGGCATACCACCAAACAAGAAGGGCGGTCCAACGGGCGACTACAAGAGGATCATCGAGGAGATGAACTACCCATGGTTCCAGAACAAGGAGTGGCAGAGGCAGCTCCAGCTGGCCCTCAAGATGGGCGTCAGGATTGAGCAGCAGGCTCTGGCCAACAAGAGCCTTGAGTTCGTGGCGAAGAAGTACTTGCCTGAAAAGATAAACAACGGTGAGCTCCTGCCATGACGACGACGGAAGAGCTCGTCGCGCAGGTGAACAAGATACTTGACGACATCGGAATAGACATGGACGGGTTATTCGAGACTTTCGACGTCCCGTCCATTTCTTACCGTTTGAAGGAGAACCTGTCTCTCCTCCAAGAGCTTGAGGAGGATTTATCAAGGCGCGTCGGTGAGGCTACCCCCTCGGTGGGAGGCTTCGACAAGAGGAACAAGGATCCTCACATCCAATGGATATACAAGAAGAAGCGCAACCGTGTTTTGGCCCTTGAAAGGCTTCGCTCGGCCATTACCGCCCACAAGATGGCCCTAGCGTTGATAGCGGCCAACTATACTTTTACTCATGGAAAGAGAGAGCTCTCAATCAGGGAGCTCAAAAGGGAGGATCTTCCAAAGGTTAAGGTCATCCAAAAGCCCGTCCAGCTTGGACGCGTTGAGGTGCTTCCTTATTTGGCGTATTCCGGTGACGTACTTCGCCTTCTGGCAAGGGAGAGCATCGAGGTCAGGGAGGCTTTCAAGTTCATAAAGGGCAAGCTCCGTGAGAAGGGGACAGTGAGAACGAGGGGACTTCGCATCGAGGTCGAGTACTGGGAGAACAACAGACTCAAGAAGGCGCGCATCGATTTGCCCACCGATGCAGACATAGAGGCTGAGCTGAGGCAGCGCTACGGAAGAAGATTCCGCTGGAGAGTTCTCAGCTTCGTCAAGACGAAGGGCGTTCTCATAAACAACCACTACACTGTTGACAACCTTGCCTTAGCGTATTCCGTCCTCGACCCCGAAAAAGGAGCAGAGCTTCTGGGCCTCGACCTCTTCCGCTACTACTTCCTCACCTCCGAGAACGATAGGGAAGGCCTGGGCCTCTACCCGGATATAAAGCTTTGCATCGACTGCCACTACTCGATCTTCGATCTTCCCTTCAGGAACGAGCCCGGCTTCAAGACAGGCCATGGAAGCATGATGCTCATACGGAAGTGTGAGATGGAGAAGGCCCTCGTTGGCAGGAGGAGAGACATAACCAACATCCCCAACTATTTACTCGGCGGAGTTCTGCTCTACGGCATGAGCGACTACAGCGAGGAGAAGGTGGCCCAGCTCCTCGGTATTCCCGAGGACGAACTTGTCGAGGCCATAAAGAAGTTCGTGATTTCAGGCCTCCACAAAACGCTCTTCGCCGACACCAAGAAGTTCGAGAAGTTCATGCCCAAGAGCGACAGGGCGAAGCAGTTCCTAGCGCTCCTCCAGGGGTGAGGACATGAGGGTGGAGATAAAGGCCAGAAACAACGCCGAGCTCATAATGAAACTCAATGAAGTCTTAAACGACGAGGTTACCGAGGTCTACATCAACCTCCGCCCGACAAAGGAGATACTCGTGAGGATACTTGAGCGTGCGCCGAACGTTAGGAAAATCTCCTGTCCGCCGAGTCTCTATCCCAAGGTCTCGAAAAAAGCGATAAACGCCCTTGCGCAGATGGGCATAGAGCTCGTTCCCGAGGGCTATCCCCGTGGAAGGCCGCGGAAGTACGATGAGCGGACTATCCGCGAGGTTTACAACCTTATACGGAAGGGTATAACCCCCAAGGAGATAAGCTCCCGCATGGGAATTCCGCTAAGGACGGTTTACTACATGATCGAGCAGATAGGTGCTCGGCAATGGAAAGAATGAAGGCCCGCTACGGGGTCCTTTTCTCCACTCTCCTTATCACCTTAGCCCTTCTCGGAAGCACGGCCGTTTACGGTGGCGTCACGGTGTTCAACATCGAATGGCTCTTTTTCTTTGTGAACCTTATCCTCCTGGGGATGGCCGGCTACGTCATCAGGCTCGTGCTTGAGGAAAGCCTTGAAAGGGGCGGCAGGGAGACCAAGAGAGGCAACGTCTTGACCGGGGCTATAACACTCCTCGCCATCTTCGTTGTCCTCAAACTGTTCTTCGAGAAGAAACCGGAAAAGCTCTTCGAGGGCGGCGGTGCGGTTAAAAGCATTGAGGGCGTCTGGTACTACGTCACATCCGGCGATTTTCCGGTCGTCCTGAAGGAGCTTCCGGCGGTTTTTTAACTTCCTTCCATTCATCGTCTTTCTGATTCTGGTTATCACAGTGAAACGGCGGAAAAGAAGCAAGTTGCGTTCGAGATGAAGTTTAACTTCCGAAATGCGCTACGAAGCCCTTGAGGGAACCACCGCCAAAAGGGTCATAAAGATGTACAAAAACGTCGTTGCCGGTCTCATCATGAAGGGCTACCCCTACAGGAAGAGCTGGACTCATAGGGAGCATTAGAAAATGTTGAGGGAGATTTTCCCGGATCTGGAGGACCTCGATGTCCTCATACGGATTTTTGAAAAGACTAAATACGCTGGAAGGCTGAACGACGACGATGTAAAGCTCGCGAGGAAAAGCTACGAGAGGCTGATGAGCCTGCTGAGGTAGGTTTAAAAGGGGCCCCGATTAGATAACCCTAAAAAGTTCAGGGTGATACTCATGCCGATATTCGAGACCCAGGAAGAGATTCCCGAGATTAGAGAGCGCCTTCACCGTGTCGGAATAACAAATCTCCGAACGGTGGCAAAGATAAACTGGAAAGGAAGGGTGTACACTTTCCTCCCGCTCTTTGAGATAACTATCGACGTTCCGGAGGAGAAGAAGGGCATACACATGAGCAGGCTCGTGGAGAGCATAACAGAGGCGATGAGCGAGGCCGTTGAGGAAGAGGTGATGGAAGCTCACAGCTCGCTCGAAGAGCTTGGGAAGGCAGTCATTTATAGGCTCGAAGGCAAGCACCCACACAAGAGGGCTGAGGTCTGGATAAGGACTCACCTCATAATCCCTCGCGAGACGCCGGCGAGCAAAAAGACCACCTACGAGCCCTATGACGTTGAGGTCGGAGTCATCAAGAACGAGGACGGAAGCTTTGAGAAGATTCTGAGGGTTAAGGTTATCGGAAACACCGCCTGTCCGCACGCTATGGCGAACAACAACGGCAAGACGCACATACAGAGGGCGATAGGCGAGCTTGAGGTAAGAACGGCCTTTGACGAGGAGATAGCACTTGAGGATATGATAGACGTCGTTGAGAGCTCCTTCAGCCACCCGACCTACACGCTACTCAAGACGGTAGATGAGAACGCCGTCGTTCAGGGCATGTACAGGAACCCGAAGTTTGTCGAGGACGTTGCGCGCGAGATATTCGCCAAGGCGAAGAAGCGCTTTAAGGGCAGGATTCACGTGAGGGTCATCAGCAACGAGAGCATCCACAAGCACGACGTCATAGCGGAGACGTGGAGCTGACTTTCTCAATTTTCGGGGTGTTCCTTGTGAAAGTCATCCGCGACGCCATTCACGGAGACATAGTCCTGGACGAGTTTGCGCTGAGGATTGTTGACACGCCCGAGTTCCAGAGGCTGAGGAGGATAACCCAGCTTGGGCTGGCGTACCTTGCATATCCATCGGCGAGGCACACGCGCTTTGAGCACTCCCTGGGAACGTTCTGGCTCGCGAAGAAGATAGCGGAGAACAACAGGGATACAGTTGAAGGGGCAGTGGCGTACGCCGCACTGCTCCATGATCTCGGGCACTATCCATTCTCCCACACCCTTGAGGCACTCTACGGGAGCCATGAGGAGAACACGAGGCGGGCTCTGAAAGAGGGCGAAATCCGAGATGTCATAGGGGAGCGCTACTCTCTCAAAGAGTTCCTCAGCCTTCTCAAGCACCCGATAGTGAGCGGGGACATAGACGCCGACAGGATGGACTACCTCGTGAGGGATGCCTACTACACCGGCGTTGCATACGGACTCGTCGACCTCGACAGGCTTATAAGAAACCTCCGCTACGACGGCGAAAAGCTCATCATCGGGCAGAAGGGGATAATGGCCGCTCAGTCGCTGCTCCTCGCGAGGAGCATGATGTATCCAACCGTCTACCAGCACCATGTTTCCAGGATAGCGTCGGCGATGCTCATCAAGGCAGTCGAGCTTGAGAGAATACGTGAGAAAGAGGTCGCCACCATGGACGAGGTTGATTTAATCGCTCGCCTTAGGGGAAGCGAGCTCGATGAGGTCAGGGAGCTGGTGAAGGCCATCGATGACAGGAGGCTCTATAAACGCATAGTTTATACTAATGAAGAGTTCAAGAATGTCGAGGAGCTTAAAAAGGCCCTTGAAGATGAGTTCAACCACTTGGCTATCCTCGACTACCCACCGAAGCCGAAGTTCGAGGAGAAGAACGCATTCGTTGAGGGAGGCCAGAGGTTAAGCAATGTCTCCCCTCTCGTCAGGAGCCTGGTGGAGCTCAAGGACACGCACTGGCGCTGGGGGGTTTACGCAAGGGAGGACGTCAGGGAGGAGGTCAGGCAATTCGTGATGGACTTCCTTGGCTGAAGTGGTTGGATTTTCTTTTTGCTTCCAAAAACCTTAAGTAGTTTAAACGTTTTCGCCTGACCTCGATTTTGCGCTGGGAAAGATTTATAACCGCACCTTTTAAGTGAGTGGTGAACAAGCTCATCAGGTTAGAAGGTGGTGTAAATGGGAAGAAGGGAAGAGATGATTGCAAAGATTAAGGAGCTCATGACCCAGCCCGAGAGGATTAGGAACATGGGTATTGCTGCTCACATTGACCACGGTAAAACTACACTGAGCGACAACCTGCTCGCTGGTGCAGGCATGATTAGCGAGGAGCTCGCTGGAAAGCAGCTCGTCCTTGACTTCGACGAGCAGGAGCAGGCGAGGGGAATCACCATCAACGCTGCAAACGTCTCAATGGTCCACACCTATGAGGGCAAGGAGTACCTCATCAACCTCATCGATACCCCCGGTCACGTTGACTTCGGTGGTGACGTTACCAGGGCCATGCGTGCCATCGACGGTGCGATCATAGTCGTCGACGCCGTCGAGGGTGTCATGCCCCAGACCGAGACCGTTCTCAGGCAGGCCCTCAGGGAGTACGTTAAGCCGGTCCTCTTCATCAACAAGGTCGATAGGCTCATCAAGGAGCTCAAGCTCGGTCCGAACGAGATCCTCAACAGGTTTGCCAAGATCATTACTGACGTCAACAGGCTCATCAAGCGCTATGCTCCAGAGGAGTTCAAGAACCAGTGGCTCGTCAAGGTCGAGGATGGAAGCGTCGCCTTCGGTTCAGCTTACTACAACTGGGCCCTCAGTGTTCCCTACATGAAGAGAACTGGTGTCACCTTCAAGGACATTGTTGAGCTCACCAACGCCGGCGACCTTAAGACTCTCAGGCAGAAGGCCCCGCTCCACGTCGTGGTTCTTGATATGGTCGTCCGCCACCTCCCGAACCCGCTCGAGGCCCAGAAGTACAGGATCCCGCACCTCTGGAGAGGCGACATTAACAGCGACGTCGGCCAGGCTATGATAAACTGCGACCCGAAGGGCAAGATGGTCATGGTCGTCACCAAGATCATCCTCGACAAGCACGCGGGTGAGGTCGCGACCGGCCGTGTCTGGAGCGGTACCGTCAAAACTGGCCAGGAGGTTTACCTCATCAACAGCAAGAGAAAAGCTAGAATCCAGCAGGTCGGTATCTACATGGGTCCCGAGAGGGTTAACATGGAGGCCGTTCAGGCCGGTAACATCGTCGCCGTCACAGGACTGCGCGACGCCATGGCCGGTGAGACTGTCTCAGTTGAGCAGATTGAGCCGTTTGAGGCCCTCCACTACACCAGCGAGCCGGTCGTTACCGTTGCCATCGAGGCCAAGAACGTCAAGGACCTTCCGAAGCTCATCGAGGCTCTCAGGCAGCTCGCCAAGGAGGACCCGACCCTCCACGTCAAGATCGACGAGGAGACCGGCCAGCACCTCCTCAGCGGTATGGGTGAGCTCCACCTAGAAGTCAAGCTCTACAGGCTCAAGACCGAGTGGAAGCTCGATGTTGATGTCTCACCTCCGATCGTCGTCTACCGTGAGAGCGTCACCAAGCAGAGTCCGATAGTCGAAGGAAAGTCCCCGAACAAGCACAACAGGTTCTACATCACCGTCGAGCCGCTCCCAGACGCTATATACGAGGCCATACGCGAGGGCGAGATACCAGAGGGCAGGCCGAAGGACCCGAAGGCCGTCGCCAAGAAGCTAGCCGAGCTCGGCCTTGACTACGAGATTGCCAAGGGTATCGTTGACGTCTACAACGGCAACATATTCCTCGACAACACCAAGGGTATCCAGTACCTCAATGAGGTTATGGATCTTCTTGTTGACGGATTCCACCAGGCAATGGACGAGGGCCCGCTCGCCAAGGAGCCGGTCATGAAGGTTATGGTCAGGCTCCACGACGCTAAGATCCACGAGGACAACGTCCACCGCGGTCCGGCCCAGATCTACCCGGCCATCAGGACTGCCATCCACTGTGCCATGATGAAGGCAGGTCCGGTGCTCTACGAGCCCTATCAGAAGGTCATCATCAACATACCCTATGAGTACATGGGTTCCGTCAGCAGGGAGATCAACCAGAGGCGCGGCCAGCTCATTGACATGAGGCAGGAAGGAGAGGTTATGATCATTATCTCAGAGGCTCCGGTTGCAGAGATGTTCGGATTCGCCGGAGCGCTCAGGGGTGCCACCAGCGGAAAGGCCCTCTGGAGCACCGAACATGCAGGCTTCAAGCGTGTCCCGAACGAGCTGGCAGTCAACATTATCAGGCAGATCAGGCAGAGGAAGGGCCTCGACCCGAACCCGCCGAAGGAGCAGGACGTCTGCCCGCAGCAGTGAGGGCTTTCTGCCCTCTGAACTTTTCTCTTCCTCGTTTCTTCGTTGTGTCATTTTCTGAGTTTCCAAAAGTGGTTTAGAGTTCGGATCGTGGTTCTCAATCCACCGAAATTCTTGAAGATGATAATGTGCATTATGATAATGGTGATTATCATAATGAACCGCTTCGTGAACAGGGAGGTCGAGCTGAGGGCCATAAAGGAGAAGTTAATGAGTGGGAAGTTTAAACTCATCGTAATATACGGAAGGAGGCGTGTTGGAAAGACCCGTCTCGTACTTGAGGCCGTTAAAGACTTTCCTCACGTGTATTACTTGGCGGTTGAAGGCGACAACCTCAGGCACTTTCGAGGGACTGCTGAAAGGGTGTTTCTCAAGGTAAGGTACGCCCGCGAGGACTGGGAAGGACTTCTGCACGCGTTGAAGGGGAAAATAATAATCGACGAGTTTCCTAACCTGATCCAAGAAGATCCTGAAGTACTCTTCCTGTTTCAGAGGGCGGTTGGCCTTGATCTCTCGGGGTCAAAGACTAAACTGATACTCCTTGGTTCTTCAGTGAGTATGATGACTGAGAAGGTGTTGAGTTACAAAAGCCCACTCTACGGTAGGAGAACGGGCTCCATGAAGTTAAAACCGATGAAGTTTTTTTACCTTGAGGGAGTTCTTTCCCAGGGCGAGCTTGGAAGAGCTCGTTGAGATTTTGAACTTCCCTTTTGGGAGTGGCTTGAAAAGGAACTACTCAATCCGGTGAGCTTTTTTAGGGAAGAGGTTGATTTTCTCCTCAGATATGAGTTCACTGAGATCAGAACATACAAGCGCATACTTGAAGCTATTGCACTGGGCAAAACAACTCCAAAGAAGATAAAGGACTTCACTGGAATGAAACACTCTGACATAACCCCTTACCTGCGCAACCTTATTGAAACGGGATTGGTCGTGAGGGAAGTTCCAGTTACAGAAAAGCCCTCATCCAAAAGGGGACGCTACTACGTTGCGGACAACTTCTTGGCCTTCTGGTTCCACTTTGTTTACCCGAACCTGTCGAGAATCGAGGAAGGGACCTTTGAGGTTTCGGAGATTAAGGAGGACTATCCTCACTATCTTGGCTGGGTGTTTGAAAAGGTGGCAAGACAGTTTCTGGTGGGGCTTAACAGGAGGGGGGAGCTTCCGTTTAAGTTCACGAAAATCGGAAGGTGGCGGCACAAGAACGAGGAAATTGACTTGGTTGCCCTGAACGAGCAGGAGAAAAAAGCGCTCTTCATAGAAGTCAAGTGGGAAGAGTTGAACGAGAGGGAAGCGAGGGGGAATCTTGAAGGATTTGGAGCGGAAGGCAGAACTTATTGGCTTGCACAATTGGGAGAAGAACTATGGAATCATAGCGAAGAGGGTTGGGGGTAAGGCTGAGCCAAGGGCTGAAGGTGGCTCGTATGGGATTTGAAGGATTTTGAAAGCCTGCCCTGAAAATTGACAAATCCCTGCCCAACGGCGATTAGTTAAGTTTTTAAACTCATTCCTCAAGTTCACTCCGAACTCATGAGGCTCCCCCGAGAAAAAGGCGGGTTTCCCGCCCGAGGGAGCCGAAGTTCGAAAGATTTAAAAAGCCATCCTAGTCAAACGAGACTAGACCAAAATTTGGAGGTGTTTGGAAATGGCAAAGGAGAAGCCACACGTTAACATAGTCTTTATCGGCCACGTCGACCACGGAAAGAGCACCACCATCGGAAGGCTGCTCTTTGACACCGCCAACATACCGGAGAACATCATCAAGAAGTTCGAGGAGATGGGTGAGAAGGGTAAGTCCTTCAAGTTCGCTTGGGTCATGGACAGGCTCAAGGAGGAGAGGGAGAGAGGTATCACCATCGACGTCGCCCACACCAAGTTCGAGACCCCGCACAGGTACATCACCATCATCGACGCTCCGGGCCACAGGGACTTCGTTAAGAACATGATCACCGGTGCCAGCCAGGCCGACGCTGCCGTTCTCGTGGTTGCTGCCACCGACGGTGTCATGCCGCAGACCAAGGAGCACGCCTTCCTTGCCAGGACCCTTGGTATCGGCCACATCATCGTCGCTATCAACAAGATGGACATGGTCAACTACGACGAGAAGAAGTTCAAGCAGGTCGCCGAGCAGGTTAAGAAGCTCCTCATGATGCTCGGTTACAAGGACTTCCCGATCATCCCGATCAGCGCTTGGGAGGGCGACAACGTCGTTAAGAAGAGCGACAAGATGCCCTGGTACAATGGCCCGACCCTCATCGAGGCCCTCGACCAGATCCCAGAGCCGCCGAAGCCGACCGACAAGCCGCTCCGCATCCCGATCCAGGACGTCTACTCCATTAAGGGTGTCGGTACCGTTCCGGTCGGCCGTGTCGAGACCGGTGTCCTCCGCGTCGGTGACGTCGTCATCTTCGAGCCGGCCAGCACCATCTTCCACAAGCCGATCCAGGGTGAGGTTAAGAGCATCGAGATGCACCACGAGCCAATGCAGGAGGCCCTTCCGGGTGACAACATCGGATTCAACGTCAGGGGTGTCGGTAAGAACGACATAAAGCGCGGTGACGTTGCTGGTCACACCAACAACCCGCCGACCGTTGTCAGGCCGAAGGACACCTTCAAGGCCCAGATCATCGTCCTCAACCACCCGACCGCTATCACCATCGGTTACACCCCGGTCCTCCACGCCCACACCCTCCAGGTCGCCGTCAGGTTCGAGCAGCTCCTTGCCAAGCTCGACCCGAGGACCGGTAACGTCGTCGAGGAGAACCCGCAGTTCATCAAGACCGGTGACTCTGCCATCGTCGTCCTCAGGCCGACCAAGCCGATGGTCATCGAGCCGGTCAAGGAGATCCCGCAGATGGGCAGGTTCGCCATCCGTGACATGGGCCAGACCGTCGCTGCCGGTATGGTTATCTCCATCCAGAAGGCCGAGTGAAGGCCTTCTCCTTCCTTTACTTCCTTAGCTCTTAGGAGGGACGGAAATGCAGAAGGCAAGGATTAAGCTCGCAAGCACTAACATTAAGGCCCTCAACGAGGTCACCGACCAGATAAAACAGATAGCCGAGAGGACCGGCGTTAGGATGAGCGGTCCGATCCCGCTCCCGACCAAGAGGATCAGGATCACCACCAGGAAGAGCCCGGACGGAGAGGGCACCGCCACCTTCGACAGGTTCGAGCTCCGCGTTCACAAGAGGCTTGTCGACATTGAGGCCGACGAAAGGGCCATGCGCCAGATCATGAGGATTCGCGTCCCTGAGGACGTCACCATTGAGATCGAGCTCATCTCGTGATTCTCCCCCCTTTTTACGCGCCGGGGTAGCCTAGCCTGGGAAGGCGCGGGCCTGGAGAGTCCGTGGGCGTTAGCCCGCCAGGGTTCAAATCCCTGCCCCGGCGCCAAAACCCTTCTAACAAATTTTGCTTGCGCGAAGTTTGATCACGGCTAGCATGTCCTTCTATACTTGCAAGATTTTCGAAGAGGTTTTGTCGTTCAATTAGGCGGTCTTGCAGAGTTTCATTATCACAGAAAGTTTGAACTCAATGAAAGGGCATTGTCAAAGAAGCAAGAAATCTCAGCCCCCGCTCAAAACCGGCATCACCTTGATCTCATCGCCGTCGATAACCTCGGCGTCGCCTCTTGCAGGTTGCCCGTTGATGAAGATGATCTTCTCCTTGAACTCGTCGTACCTTGGAATTACCTCTCTCAGAATCTCGTCCACAGTTTTCTTGTCCTCTATCCTCACGTTGAGCTCCCTCGCCTTTGCTAGATAAGCGAAAACTCCCATTAGTCTGATCCTGATCATTTTCACCACCGCGCCAACTTGGACTCCGAAGGGTAAAAATTTGCTGGAGAAGAAAAAGAGGAAATCACTCGAGCTTGGTAACCTTCTCGAGCTCCGGGATGACGAAGTCGAGGCCGAGCTCTTTGAGGGTTTCCTTCTTCGGGATTCCGCGCTCATCCCATCCCCTGAGCCTGTAGTACTCGCTGAGAAGCTTGTCATACTTGTCCTCCTCGAGATGCATGCCCTTGTACGGGCCGCTCTTGAGGCCCTCAATGAACCACCTCTTCGGCGGATAGTCCCTCTTCCTGTCCCAGTTTCCGTTGAACTCCCTAACCCAGTAGGCCCTAATGAGGGCGTAGACCCTGTCAGCTGCCCTGTAGAGGTCGTCCCAGGTGTACTTGACGCCGGTGATGGCCTCGAGGAGCTTCGGATAGTAGTCGAGGCTTAGGCCGACCTCGACCCACGGGAGCCTACAGGCGGTAAGCATCTCGAAGAGACCGCCCCTGAGGCGCTGGAGCTCGATGACCTTGGCGGCCTTCTCCGGTTCGTAGGTGATCTTGTACTCGACCCTCTTAGCCTGCTCGCCTTCAATCGGTGCGGTACCGATCTCCCAGGCGATGACCCATGCCTCCTTGTGGTGTGCACCGATTGAACTGGTACCGAAGGCAAGCGCCATGGCCGGGTAGATGAAGCAGTTGTAACCGCTCGTCTCAAGGCCCTTGACGTGCATGGCAAAGCTGTCATCGCCGAGCTTCTGGCTCATCCTCATGACACCCTCGGCGGCGAAGTTGCCGAGTTCACCACGCCTGAATGCTATGTCCTCAATGAGCTGCTTAGCGCCCTTGAAGTCACCGAAGGTCGGACCCTCCTCAAGGAGTCCCCTTTCGACGGCTTCCATAACGAAGGATATCGAGACTCCGAGGGAGATCGTGTCGAGACCGTACATGTCGGCGAGCCTGTTGAGGACGGAAACCTCGTTGAGCTTGCCAAGGCCAAGGTTTGAGCCGAGTAGGGCAACATTCTCGTAGTCAAGCTCGCTCTCTTGGGCCTCGGCGTCGAGGACAACGTTTCCACAGGGCATGTTACAGTAGGGACATCCGCGTTGCTTGACCTTCATGCCCTCAAGGGTGTATCCGTCTATCGAGCGGGCAAACTCGAAGGAACCGTCGCTGAAGTTCCTGGTCGGCAGAGCCGAGTTCTCGTTGGTCCATTCAACTGCTGCCATGGTTCCCTGTCTGTGCCAGAACGGATAGGCCGGTGAATTCCGGATGGCCTCATAGGCCTCCTTTGAGAGTTCTCTGAGTTTTGCCTTATCCGCGACGGGTATCTCCTTGGTTCCCTTTATGACGACGGCCTTGAGCTTCTTGCTTCCCATGACGGCACCCATACCGGGCCTTCCAGCGGCCCTGCCCTCCTGGGACATGACAACGGCGTAGCGGACGAGGTTCTCGCCACCGGGGCCGATGCTGAGGATTCCGACGTTCTTGCCGTGTATCTTTTTGAGTTCCTCTTCGGTCTTGAAGGTGTCGAGGCCCCAGAGACCTTCAGCGCTGAGTATGCTGACGTTATCATTCTCTATGTATAGGTAAACCGGCTTCTTGGCCTTGCCCTCAACGACAATAGCGTCGTAGCCGGCCTTTCTCAGGTGGACGGTCGCCATGGTACCGAGGTTACCATCACCGTAACCGCCGGTGAGCGGGCTTTTCGCTGCCACAACCATCTTACCGCCGCTTGGAGTCGGAAGACCGTTGAACGGTCCAGAAGCGAAGATGAGTTTGTTTTCCGGTCCGAGCGGGTCGGCACCTTTGACTTCATCCCATAGGATCTTGATTGCGAGACCCCTACCACCGATGAACTGCTGGGCAATTTCTGGAGAATACTCCTGCACCCAGACCTTGTTGTTGGTCAGGTCAACCCTGAGGATCCTTCCCCACCATCCCTTCATTGCCATGTTAGAATCACCTCGAAAGATTTTCGGTTTGGTGGATATAAGGTATTCGCAAAAGGATGCATTTCACAGAACATGTTAAGTTAAGCCCATCTGTTAACTGTCAGGAACTTGAAAGAACAGGAACGACCAAAAGTTTATGTGGAGGCGCGTAAACTTTCATTGGTGAACTCTGTGGATGATAAGTTAAAGGCCTGCAAGAACTGCCTCTGGTTCGGCGCAATCGACTCATACTTTCCGATGCAGGGGATATGCAGAAAGCACATGAGGACCGTCCATATGAACTTCATCTGCGACGACTGGAAACCGCTGTGGAATGGATTTGAAAAAGCTTGATGAAGACAACCGCTGATTTTGTATGATGGAAATTATTATAATCGCAGTTATACCAATCGGAGTTATACTACCGCTTGAACACCTTTAAATCCAGAACCACGTGCCACACGCCCGGAGCGTAGCGCTTGATTATCAGCTCGTTGAGCTTCTCGACCTCATAGCCGTATTCCCTGGCCGTTTTCTTGAAGGTTTCGAAGGGTTCCTTCGGCATCAGCCTTTCGGGAACGGTGTTGTGGTAGTGGATTATAGCCTCGTCCTTCGCTATGCTCAGGGCCTTGGGAATGAACTCGTGGGTTTTCACTACATAACCCATTAGGATTCTGTCGGCGATGTTTTCACCCGGAAAGTCGCGGTTGTCGATGTTGTAGGCTGTCATCCTGTCATGTACTTTGTTGAGCTCGATGTTCTCAACTAAAAAGCGGAAGGTGTAGGGGCTCTTCTCTATGGCTATTACTCTAGCTTTTCCGTGAACTGCCATTGGGAGGCTGAGGTGACCGATTCCAGCGAACATATCGACAACCAGCTCGTCCGGCTTGGCAACCTTCGCCATTCTCACCCTTTCCTTGACGTTTGCCGGCGAAAACATGATTTTAGCGACATCGAGCTTGTATCTAATCCCGTTCTCGATGTGGACTGTTACGGTGTCGCTCCCGTAGAGAAGCTCGTAGTTCGTCTCCCGGAACTCGCCGCCTATTCTGCCCTTTCTGAGGACGGCTTTAACGCCGAGAACCTCCGCATAAACCTCAGCTATCCGGTGTTTGTATGGCTCCAGTTCTGGCCTAAGCGGCAGAATCAGAACGTCCCCTATCTGAACCCAGTGCTTTGGGAGCATGGAAACTAACTCCGGCGGAAGTTCGCGTGAGAGAATCTCTCTGATTCGGGGTTTTATGAGCTGTGTCCTCACCATCGGCCTTACTCATCAAGAAAACCTTAAAAGCCTTCCTCTCGCCATTTCGGCAAAAAGCGATGAGAAAGCCTTAAAAACATAGAGGGCGAATATAAAGTGAGAAGTCCTCCGGAGGTTGATGGACTCTATGGATGAAGAACCCCCGAATAGTTGGCTGTCTAGATTGTTTAAGCCACGTGAAAAACCCGCCCTTCTTGAGCAGAAGTTAAGCAAAGAAGCCTACGAAGATTACCGGCGGCTTTTGATGAAGGCCCGCCCAGAGGTCGACGGCTCGAAGCTCACAATCAGACTATCCAATGGAACCGTCGAGCTTGAGCGTGATGTTCTCCGCGTTAAGGCAAAGAACCGGAAGACCGCGGAGAAGATACTGCGCAACCTGCACCACTACAACCAGCCGCCGAGCCTCTGGCCAGCCTACGGCTTAAGCTACTCGCTCAAGCGGAAGAAGGGGACTATTTTCTGATTTTCCCCTCCCCCTTCGCTCCCCAAATTCTTCCCCAAAGCTTTAAATGGTGGGTAAGCTTTAACTCTCCAAGCGGATGACGACCCTTGCCCAGTCTGATGGGTGATGACGTCGGTATTAGCTGACGCAGGGGCGGCGAGGTTCGCGGGCCAATGACCCGCCCTGTTTCCTGGAGGGACATAAATGACGAGTCTTAATCAGCGCCAAGAGAACGATGGATTCCTGGAGTTTTACGCGAGCGAGGCCCTAACCTGCCCGAGAAGGATATACTTTCGCCTGAAGGGCTACCCCGAGAAGTGGCCAGAGTTCGTTAGAGTGAGACTGAACCAGGGGATAAACACCCACAACGTGCTCGGTGAGATTTTAAAGAACCGCTTCGGCTTCGAGCTTGAGAAGCACATGATTCTCCGCTCCTCCAGGCTCGGCTTCGAGATACACGGAAGGGTGGATGCTATAAGGGACTTTCCCATCGAAATCAAAGGCAAGACGAGTCTGCCGAGAGTCCCATACGACTATCACCTTGCCCAGCTCAACATATATCTCCGCTGGGCTGAAGCCGAGTACGGCTATCTCTACTACATTAAGCTCCACGAGGAGCCTATGAAAATTATCCGCAAAATCGACTTTTCCCGCTTCCCCATCGTCAAGGGGCCGAACTTTAGGGCTTTTGAAGTGCCCTACGACGGCAAGCTGTTCCGCGAAACTCTCAAGCACTTCTACAACGTCAAGAGGCATTACGAAAAAGGAAAGCCCCCCAAGGGCTGGAATGACTACGCCTGTAAATTCTGCCCGTATCGCTACCTCTGCTATTCGGACGGTGGAGAGTAGTTGAGGGCCACAAAACTCACCCTTTCCTGACCTTCCACTTTAGCCCATTATCCACTGTTGCCTCTATTACACCCTCATTGTAGAGCTTCGCCACAAAGGCCCTCAGCGGAACGAGGTTAAGGGCGAGCTTCTGGGGCGTAATCTCAATGCCGTAGTGCCTCATTATCATGAACGCCAACTCGTCGAGGCTTCTTGACGTTCTGAGGAGCCCTAAGATAAGCTCTTCGGCTTCCTCAACTCTTTTGAGGTTGAAGTCAAGAATTTCAAGCGCCTCTTTACTACTAACGGCCTTTCCATGGGAGGGAATCAGGGTATAGCCCTTTTCTGCATAATTCTGTAATTGCATAATTGAGGCTTTAAATAATTCTGGCTCGACCAGATATGGAAGGCCGACCGCTTCTATGACTCTCTCGCCGAAGAAGGCGTCACCGGCGTAGATCAAGCCGTTTTCCTCGTCGAGGAAGCCTGTCATTCCCGGCGAGTGGCCGTTTAGCCTTATGGCTTTAACTCCGAAGAGTTCGTCTCCCCATTCGAAGACTGCGTGAACCTTTACCTCCTCAGGGAACTGGAAAACGAGGAAACCTTTTGGCGCTTTCGAGCCGAAGGTTAAGAGCTCCCTATTGAGCGGGTTCTCGGCTATGGAGAACTCGAAGCGGTGCATGAATAGCGGAGCGTCTGTCCCTGGTGCAACAGAGACGTGGTCGGCATGACCGTGAGTGGCTAATTGGGCTTTAATCTCCAGCCCGAGCTTTTTTACCGCTATTTTTAAGTCCTTGTGCCTTCCGCTCCCGTGACCGGGGTCAATAAGAACCGCCATACCATCAAAGATTCTGATGAGGGTTGACGGACTGCCCGGATAAAGATAAGCTGAATCTCCAAATTTTCTCAGCCCCATGATACCACCGGGAAAGTTAGGCACCTACGAATAAAAGCTCACCGATTCATTAAAAGAAGGGAAAGAAAAATCAGACGTGCCTCGGGTAGAGGGTCTTCTTGCCTTCGTCCTTGGCCCTCTTGACGGCCTTCTCGATAAGAATCTTAATCTCGGCCTCAAGAGCCTCGTAGAACTCCGGGTTAATTCTCATCTCGGGGTCTATGGCCTTCACGGCTTCCTTAACTTTGGACTTAACTATCATCTCAGCCATTTTTTACACCTCCAGATAGACACCACCAAGGTGGTCGTCGTATTACTATGGTGTTTTGAAGGTTTATAATCCTTCCTGGGAACTCCCAAGAAATTCTTCCCTGGCAAAGGTTAAAATCCCCTTGGGTTTAACTGAGTACGGTGATGGTATGAAGCTGGTCTTGATTGACGGCGAGCACTATCCTGACGTCATCTCATGGGCGATAAAAAAACTTGGTGACGTCTGTTGTGCCGTTTTCCTGGGTGGAAGTGAGAAGATTGGGAGCATTGGGGAAGTTGAGAGAAAGATTGGGGTTAAAGTTTATCACTCACCCAACTATCTCGACGCCCTCAGAAGGGCTCTGGAGGAGAACAAGGTCGACGAGGTTGTCGACTTAAGCGATGAGCCCGTCCTCAACTATGAAGACCGCTTTAGGATTGCTTCACTGTGCATGCTCTATGGTGTGTCCTACCGGGGAGCGGATTTCCACTTCAAGCCAAAACCGCTCAAAAAAACCAAAAAGCCGAGCCTGGCCGTTATAGGTACGGGCAAGAGGGTTGGGAAAACAGCCGTGAGTGGCTTCATCGCGAGAACTCTGAAAGAGATAGCAAAGCCTGTGATAGTTACCATGGGCCGCGGCGGCCCTGAAGAGCCCGAACTGATAGAGGGCGATAAGTTCGAAATAACTCCCGAGTTTTTGCTCAAGTTTGCCGAGAGTGGAAAACACGCCGCCTCCGACCACTTCGAGGATGCGTTAACCTCACGCGTAACAACCATTGGCTGTAGAAGATGCGGTGGTGGAATGGCCGGCTTTCCTTTCTTCGACGTGGTGGATGAGGGTGTGAAGCTTGCCGAGAACTTGCCCAACGATTTAATAATCCTCGAGGGCAGCGGGGCGACGTTTCCCCCTTACAGGGCGGATAGATACGTTGTCGTGGTGGGCGCCAAGCAAAAGCTCGACTTCGTCAGGGGATACTTCGGTACCTTCAGGGTCTCACTGGCGGATATAGTGGTTGTTACGATGGCTGATTCCGTGGGCGAAGAGAGGTGGAAAGCCCTGAGAGATGCCATACTGGAGATCAACCCCGATGTTGACCTGCACTTTATTGCCTTCCGCCCGAGGCCACTCGGTAATGTTTCAGACAAACGGCTCGGCCTGGTGATGACTTCCAGTGAGGCCCTGCCAAAGGCGAAGAAACATCTCGAAGGGCTCGGTGCAGAGGTGCCCTACACTTCGGACAACCTTTCGAAGAGACCCCTCCTCTGGAGGGACCTCGAGGGCTTTAGAGGCATAGATGCAGTCGCAGTTGAGCTCAAAGCCGCCGCCGTTGATGTGGTGACGAGATGGGCACTGGAGCAGGGAATCGAAGTCATTTACCTCGACAACG
The DNA here is from genome assembly GCF_012027535.1 of Thermococcus sp. GR5. Taxonomy (NCBI): domain Archaea; kingdom Methanobacteriati; phylum Methanobacteriota; class Thermococci; order Thermococcales; family Thermococcaceae; genus Thermococcus; species Thermococcus sp. GR5. The sequence continues at coordinate 264,017 of NZ_SNUN01000002.1, forward strand.
AGCCCGTCAACATCGATGGAAAAGACCTGAGGAAGGCCGTTCTTGAGCTCGGCCGCGCCCTGCTGGGGGGGAGAGCATGATAATCGTGACAGACCCCGAGAGGAAGATACGCCTCCCCTTTTCGAGGGGCATACTGACGCGCTCTATAACACTCGCCGGGGTTGACGTTGGAATAGCCTATATCATAGCTACCGAGGTTCAGAAGGAACTGATGGAGAGGAAACTCAAACTAGTGACCACTGAGGAGATACGCGAGCTGACTTATCAGAAGCTCCTCGACCACGGGCTTAATGAGGCTGCGAAGCGCTATTTATTCTGGCGCCAGTTCCGGAAGCTTAAAATCCCAATAACAATCCTCCTAGGTGGAGCAACGGGCGTTGGAAAGTCCACCATAGCGACCGAATTGGCCTTCCGTCTTGGAATACGAAGCGTGATAGGTACGGACACCATAAGGGAGGTTATGAAGAGGATAATAGCACCGGAACTTCTCCCTGATTTGCACACATCATCTTTTCTTGCATGGAAGGTTGTGAGCTTGCGGAAGAGCGATAATTCTCCCCTCATACGGGGATTTGAGAATCAGGTTCAGCATGTTTCCGTCGGTGTTAGTGCCGTTCTTGAGAGGGCCTACAAAGAAGGTTTCAACACGATAATCGAGGGCATTCATTTAGTCCCAGGGTACATCAAGCTCAATGAGAACAGCTTCATGTACGTGATAACCGTCAAGGGCAAGAAGGACTTTGAGGCAAGGTTTTACGAGAGAGCCCGCTACAGCAAGAGATCGGCTGACTACTACCTTAAGCATATAGACGCCATCCTGGAGATACAAGACTTCATAGTCGGGAGAGCAAAGGAGTACGGGATACCGATAATAAACAACGTTGAGCTCGAGAGCACCGTCAACGCGATAATGGAAAATATAATGGAGAGGCTTATGGAACAAATAGATGAAATGGTCAAAGATTGAAGGGCCCCTTTATTTTCCATATTCCTAGTAGCCTCCCCGAGCCCCAGGTTGCCTGAACCTCGAAGACTACCGCCATGTCACGGTAGACATCGATTAGGTTGAATGTGTTTCCATAGGGGTTCCTGTGGAGCTCCCAGCTGACAGAGCCGGCGTTGACTAACGGAGTTTTCTCCACTTTCACACCGAAGGAGTTGCCTCCGTGACCTGTCAAAACGAGATTTGCTTTTTCTCTCGTCAGAACCTTAAGCACATCGCCAGCATCCTCCAGGAAGCCTACTTCCCTGCTCTTTGGAATCGGCACTATGTTGTGATGCATTACTACAACGGTGAAGCTCTCGCTGTAGTCCTCGAGATGTCTGGCGAGCTTTTTCTGGCCTATCCTCCCTACGACACCTATTGGCGTCTCGTACTGGGCACTTATCACAGGGATGAACGTGAACTTTCCGAGTTCCAGTATTTTCGGCTTGCCAAAGTACTCCTTAAAGAGGTCGTAGCCGAGATAGGTTATGTCATTGTGTCCAGGAACGACCAGCTTTTCTGCCCCTATCTTCTCATAGAACTCGTAGGCCTTCTCGTAATAGCGCTCTATACCCATATCGACGACGTCGCCGCAGTGGATCACTATATCCGGCTTCAGCCTCTCGTTTATCGTTCGTATGACGTTCTCGAGAACCTTCCGCCTGAAATAAATCCTGTCCGAGACGTTGCTCTCGCTCATCTGGACTATCCTCAAAAGCCTCTTGCCCCGGGGAACGAATATCTTCGGCCTTACAGGTGGGTACTCCTTCTTCAGTTCTTCCCCCGTAACGCGTCTGATCGTTACCTCTATCCTCCCGTCGTCGTGGAGGGTTATGATGTTGTAGCTGTTAACATCGCCCTTTCGCGTCTTCCTGCAGGAAGTACAGCCCGCGTTGGCAACTACCATGTCCTCCACGCGATAGACGTTGGGAACATGTTTATGCCCGCAGGTGTAAAGGTTCACCCCGTGTCTCAGGAGCAGATCCAAAACGTCACCTGCGTTGAATAGCACGTTCCTTTCCCTACCAGTGTCCGGCAGTGGGACGATGTGGTGGTGAGAGACAACAATTTTGAACTTCCTGTCCGAGTACTCCTCAAGTCTTTTTTTGAGCCACTTGAACTTGTAGCCGCCTATTCTGCCATCGCTCAGATCCGGGATCGTTGAGTCCACCCAGAGTATAACTCCATCCCTGAACTCAAAGACACCGTTTAGGGGCCCGATGAACTTCTCGAAGAGCTCGTAGCCGACGTTTCTGACGTCGTGGTTGCCTGGAATAACAATGAGGGGTTTCTGAATCTTCTTCAGCTCGTAGGAGGCCCTTTCGTACTCCTCACGCAGCCCTTGGTTGGTCACATCCCCGGTGTGAATAACGAAGTCGAAATTTCCGTGGTTTATCTCGTTCACGATGAGGTCGTAGGCGTAGCCCTTGTACGCTGACTCACTTGTTATGTGTGTGTCGCTTATGTGGGCAATCCTGATCATAGGCATCACTCAGCCGCTATGGCTGTTTCAAGTCGTCTCCTGCTGGCGGTAAGAAGATCGCTCAGACTGAAGATGCCAATTATCTCGTTGCCCTCCTTGATGAGCATGTGCTTGACGCCCTTCTTCGCCATCAGGTCGAGTACCTCTCTCACCGGGGTGTTTGCGCCAACAGTTATCAGCTCGCTGCTCATTATCTCCTTGACGGGTGTTGTGTTTGGTAAACCTGGAATTACAACGCGCCTTATCACGTCGCTCTTCGTGAAGAAGCCGATCACCTTCCCTTCATCAACGACAACCAGAGAACCGATGTCGAACTCAACCATGACCTCGCAGGCCCGCTTTACGGTGTCATTCGGTTCAACACCTATGAGCTTCCTCGTCATATAAACTTTAACCGGGGCGTTTTCCTCCATGCCACCACCCAAAAAGAGAATGGGGGGACGTTCTATATAACCTTTCACAGGTGAACAGTTTCGACTTCCACGTTCTCTTCGAGTACCTTAACGTAGAGGGCCGTCTCGTTTGGTATAACTTCATAATGAGCCTTGTGGTAGAGCTCCACCGTGGAAGAAGCGACCGCAAAGAGGTTCTCTTCCCTCAGGAGAAGCAGCTTTGAGTAGTCGTAGTGCTCCGGTTTCTGGAGCAGTTCATCGACCATCTTGGCTGTTATGAAGGCACTGAAGTCCCCTTCAGAACTCTGAAAGAGTGTCATTGTATTAAAAACGCTCTTGGTGGTCTCCTCTATTATCTTGTAGTGAATTAGAAGATCCTCGAGCTTCGGACTTGGAAGCCTTCTGCAGAGGTAAGTGGCGAAGGTGTAGCTGTCGGAGGCGTTTCTCAGGTCTTTCTCATCAAGCTCGGCGAGCTCTATAATCTTCGCCTTGTCGAGGTCGCCGTTGTGGAGAAGCCAGAAGTTGAAACCCCTTCTTGTCGAGAAGGCAAAGGGCTGGACGTTGAAGAGATTTTTAATCCCCTGGCTAGCTGCCCTCGTGTGGATCATCAGCACGGAGAATCCCTTGAGCCCGGCCTTTAGGGATTCAACTGCTTTGAAGTCTTCAAATATTGGCTTCATACTTCTGTAGTGTCTCACGCTCCCGTCTTTCAGCAGGACGTAGCCCCAGCCGTCCTTGTGCTGTCTTCCCTTTCCCCTGCGCTCCTTATATGGGTCGTTTTCCGAGGCCTTAACGATTGCGTCGACTAGAGGTATGATTCCCTTTCCATCGCCAGCCGCAAAGAGTATCCGGCACATATCTTCCACCATAAGAGCCTAGCCCAAGAACCCCAAAAGCTTTTAGGTCTCGTGCGTAAATGTCCTCATGCTGTTACGGGAGATAAAACGGAAGGCACTTACCCTAACCAGGGAAGATTTCAGGCTGATTGACTTCTCCTTTGCACTGCCGTATACTTATGTTCTGATAGAGGGTGAGCGCGGGAAATCCATCGGCGTCGCCATGACTCTGCCCGAGGAGGTGGGACGGTACAGGACTTCAATCGAGGAGCCCTCTCTGGAGGCGTTCATCGAAAAAGCCGACAGTCTGAACATCATCGAGAGGACGCTCGCCCTGGCCGCTATAAACGCGGTTTCTCAGTACTACCTAGATCTCTCTGAAGCTCCGAACGTGGACGTCGTTGAACTCCTGGATGAGAGTTTTGAGAAGGTGGCCGTTATCGGCAATATGCCTCCGGTGGTAAGGGCCCTTCAGGGGAAGGGTTTTGATGTCCTCGTTTTCGAGCGCAACCCGAAGCTCTGGGACAGGAACACCTTCAGCGATGCCCTTGAGTACTGGCTTCTGCCAGAAGTCGATGCCGTAATAGCGAGCGGTTCTGCAATTCTAAACGGTACCCTCGATATGATGCTCGATAGGGCCAAAAAAGCAGAGCTCTTCGTGCTGACCGGCCCTACGGCCCAGCTCTTACCGGAGTTCCTGAAGGGTACGGGAGTTACTCACCTGGCGGCAATGAAGGTAATCGACGTTGATGGGGCCCTCACCAAGCTCAAGCTTGGCTCATTTAGGGGTTTTGAGGCTGGAAGCAGGAAGTACATCATCGAGGTCGGTGGGTGATATGGACGAGCTGAGAAGGGCCGTTTTGAACGTTATCAGAAAGATCCGCTCTCACAGAGAGCTCTACGTGAAGAACGAGGAGGCTGTGAAGCAGCACCTAATAGGCGAGATTTTTCAGGCCCTCGGGTGGGACTGGAACAACCCCGAGGAGGTTCGTCCAGAGGAGAGAACCGAGGAGGGGAGGGCTGACTACGCGCTCATTCTGAACGGGGGGGTCTTCGCCTACGTCGAAGCTAAGAACCTTGGTGTGAACATTCTCAAGCGCGAGGAGCCTCTGAGGCAGCTTGCCCGCTACTGCTTCAACTCAGGTGTTCGCTACGGCATTCTCACCAACGGTGCGATGTGGATAGCGGTCAAGGCATTTGAAGAAGGCTCTAGGCTGAGGGACAGGGTTCTGCTTACGGTCAACGTTGAGGAGGAACCCGTCGAGAAGGCCGTTCTCAAGCTGTCTATCCTGTCGAAGTCCCGCATAGATGACATCGAGAGACTCTCGTCTCTTCTCAGGGCGATGGAGTTGAGCTTCATAGGGCTGAAAAGAGAAGGCTACCCTGAGAAGATGCTCATCGAGTATCTGACCTCAAAAGAGGGATCAAATACCGTTCCTGTGGAGGATCTGACAGGCGACGAAACGCCCAAAGCAGCTTACGTCTATGACAGTGGCTGGAAACTCCTTCCATTGCCGGAGAAGAGCATCAAAGGTGTTCTGCTTGCGGTTCTTCTCTACATGGAGCGCAGGGCTCAAGGCTACCAGCGTGAGGAAATAAGGAAGGCCTACGAGCACCTCAGGACGATGCCCCTGAACCCAAAAACTGCTCTAGAGATACTGAGAAAGCTCGAGGAGGAAGAAAAGCTCAGAATTTCCGTGGAGCTCTAAACGACCTTCCAGAGCTCGTCGCTCTCTGGCCTCTCCAGAGGCTTTTCCTTTCCGTTATCAACCATTACTCTCGATTCTTTGTCTTCTAGGAACTCCCCGATTACCGAGGCGTTTATGCCCTTCCTCTTGAGGGCGGAGATTATACTATCTGCCTTTTCTTTGGGGGCGGCTATCATGAGCGCGCCTGAGCTGATGAGGGCGAGCGGATTGAGGTCATAAAACTCACAGATTTTCAGTGTTTCTTTCCTTATCGGAATCCGCTCTGCGTAAACGCGGAAGCCGAGTTTGGCAGCGTCGGCCATCTCGTGGAGGCCGTTCGCCACACCGCCTTCAGTGGGGTCGTGCATAGCATTGACGCCGATCTCGTTGGCAGTTAAAGCGTCTTCCACGACACTTATCATCTCGATGAGGGACTGTGCTTTCTCCACGAACTCCTTTCCGAAAGCTTTTTCGAGCTCCTCACTCCTCTCGCTTGCTATTATGGCCGTTCCCTCCAAACCGGCCCACTTAGTGAGGATTATTGCATCGCTTGGCTTAGCTCCGTTCGAGGTTACGAGCTTTTCTTTCGGAACCTCTCCCAGCATGGTGCCTGCGACTATCGGCCTATCGAGGCCGGGAGTTACCTCCGTATGACCGCCAACTATTGCGACGCCGAGTTTACTGGCGCTCTCGTGGAGTTCATCCATGATTTTGACGAGCAGGGCATCATCTGAGTTCTCCGGAAGGAGAATTGAGACCAGAAACCACTTTGGCTTTGCCCCGAAGGTGGCAACGTCGTTAGCGTTGATGTGAACCGCATAAAATCCTATTTTCTCTTCGGCTCCTGTGATAGGGTCGGTTGAGGCAACTAAAACGGAAGAACCGAAATCAATCGCAGTGGCATCTACACCTAGGTCTGATTTGGCTATTACCCTCTCCCCAGGTGCCCCTAAGCGGTTGAACACTATCTCCCTGAGTTTTTCTGGGGGAATTTTACCTGGCGGCAGCATTTCAGACTTCCTCAAGCTTCTTCTTGACTTCCTCAGTGTGTCTCTTGGTCTCCTCCAGAGTGTTCCGCAGGTTTGACAGCTCGAGTTTCAGCTCACCCAGCGTCTTGTTCATTTGGTAGAAGGCGAAGACCATTATGGCTATCAGGATCAGTCCGAGAATTATGGATATCCACCCGCTCGGGGCTGAGTTATACGGCATCATCACACCTCCTTCAGGTTTTTCACAATCTCGTTATCGATGACGAGCTTGAAGGGCTTTGCCCGATAATACTTCTTTGCCCTTGGATCGTTTGGCTCGAGGCGAAGCTCGCTTTCGACGAGGTTTGCCTTTTCCAGCTTTTTCAGATGGAGATAAAGCAGCTGGCGAGAAATGCCCAAGGTCTTTGCGAGCTCGTAAACGTACCACTCCTTCTCGCAGAGCATCTTGAGTATCCTAACTCTGATTGGAGAGCTCAATGCCTCCGCGATCACTGCCAGTTCTTGAATGCTTTCAACCATTTTCATCACGCTTGGCCTTCCATAGGGCAGGGGTTCTTACATAAGTTGGAAGGGGAAAAATAAAAAGCTTTCGAAATCAGCGCTTCAGGAGGGCGTAAAGCAGCGCCCCTACCAGGAGGAGGGGCAGGAGCAGGAATACCAAGCGCGCAAATATGAAAAAGATTGCAAATATTCCAAAGCCCCACCACATCCATCCGAAGCCCCATCTCCGCCTTCCGAACATTGGGCCCCTCATGATAGGTCCACCAAATCCCCTCGGCATTTTCATCCCTCCAGATAGAGCCATCCAACGATTGTTTCGCCGCAGTCAAGCGTTACTTTGATTCCAAACGGAGTCTGGTAAGCGCTTCCGATTGTAAGCTTATCTAGACTGCACCCGCCTACGACTTTTCCAATGTAGTTTCCATAACTGTCCATAAGCTTGAGCACAGTTCCGTGTGGTGTTTCGTACCTCTCAACTTTGGCACGCCTCAGCAGGGCAAGGGCGTTGTCTTTGACCTCATCAACGTCTATCTCTTCAACGGGAAACTCTCCAAATTCAACAAAGTGCCAGGCTTTGACCTCCATACTCAAGCCTTCTCGATTTCCACCACATTAAGAGGGAAGAAAAAAGAAAGGCTTCAAATCGGCATGCCGAGTCTCTGGACCAATCCGTTCATCCAGCTCCAGGCGTGCCTGAAGGCATTTACGATGCCCGCAATAATGCTGGTGTCCTGAACCGGCTCCTGCGCGGCGCTTCTCCACATTCCGTGGCCCCTGACAACGTCGCCCATCGGGTTGCCAAAGCCGTGGCTGTTTGCCGAGCTGATGACCTCTTGGTAGTAGTCTTCGCTGACCACCTGCGGTTCGTAGATTACCCCGTAGTTCTCGAGGGTGCTCGTGAATGCTCTGAGGTGGTTCTCGCTTCCGGCCTTGAGGCTTTCATAGACTTGGATTATGTCGGCGTTGTCGGTCTGGGCTATCCTCTCCTCGAGGTCCACTATGTCGGTCTCCTCTATCAATGCCCCAACCTTGAGGGCGTCGACGAGGCTCTGGCTGCCCATCTCGATGAGCTGGTCATAGAGGGCCTGAAGCTCCGGGTTCTTGAAGACACCTATCTCGTCGGTGGCCGGATCGGTAAGGTTGTATTTCTCTATCAAGGCAAGCACTGTGTCAGTGTGCGTCTGCTCGCTCTGGGCTATGTTGTAAAATATTGGCAGTCCATACATCTCGTAGAGCGTGAGGTAAACGTCCCTGGCGAGCTTCTCTTCTTCTCTCATCCAGAGCAGGCCATCTATTTCCTCCTGGCTCAGATCAGCGTAGTAGGTGGTGAGTGTGCTGTCCATGAGGGGTGCGGTCTCCTGAACCGGCATCCTTGGACCAGCCCAGCTCGGCATTGCCGCGACCGCTCCAAGGGTCATTCCAACCAGCAGGGCGAGGAGCCCAACTCCAAACAACTTCATATTTATCATGTTCTCAACCTCCTCCATGTGTAAGTCTAATATTACATATGTCGGAGACTTTATAAAGTTTTCGGTGGAGATACAGTTAAAAACGTAGCCTTAGGCCCATACCCCATGCGGCTCAAGCTGAAGAGAATACTAATTGAGGAGTGGTTGTTTTCTCTCTCGGTCTCTGACTTCCATATTTAGGGCGACAAGAAGTCAGATAAATAAAAAGGATCAAAAACAAAATTAAACATCATGGGGCCCCGCCACGGGCAAAGGGCATAGCGTGGGCCTTTAAGTGGGACTTGCCACCCATGAAGAGCTCCCTAAGAGACTCTTCGATTTTCATGAGGAGGGCGTTGACCATTTCCACGTCGTTGTTCTGGATGGCGACCTTGAGCTGCTCAACCAGGCTCTTTAATTCCGAGACATCGATCCCAGCATTTTCTAGGACTCTTATCTGGGCTTCCAGGCGGTGGAGTGTTACATTGGCCCTCATCATGGGGTTGAGCCCCATCCTCATGCTCCAATCGCTGGAGGCTATTCTTATCACGAACTCCGCGTGGGCCTTCGCCGCTATCGCCATCCCGTAGGCCTTTCCGTATTTACCTTCGCTGTAGGCTTCTTTGGCTTCTGACAGCTCTTTCTCTGCAAGCGTCAGCATCCTCTCCACCAGTCTCTCCTGCATTGGAGTGAGGGTCGCGTTCTCAAGGAGGGCTTTGGCGGTGCTGATCTTCTCCTCACCCGCGTTTATCGCCTCGAGAGCTATCTCCGCAGTTATGTTGACATGAACACTGGTACAGTTGCACTCCCTGGACTGGTTTCTGAGCTGCTCCCTTACCCTGAGCAGAGTTCTGTTCATAAAGGGAGTCCCAACGATGGTCACGTTGCCGGTTCTGACCTGAAGCTTCAGCATCAGCTTGGTCACATTGGTTGTTTCATTGACGAATGCAATCATCGCTCTCTCTCTGACCGCTATCTTGAGGGCAGCCTTTATTCCGGCCGTGTCGTTGCCTGGAACCATGATGAGCTTATCCTTGAACTTAAGGCCGAACTTGATTTGGGCTTGGGTCATGACCATGAGGTTTGTCTCGTACCTGTTCTGACCACCCCAGCGCTCCACCGTAATACCCAGCTCTTGAAGATCATTAACGTACTCCTCCA
>NZ_SNUN01000029.1:0-406 GCF_012027535.1 Thermococcus sp. GR5
TTGGTCTATATTCAAATAAAATAGGAACATCTACTTCAAGATCGACACGTTGCCCGCAGAGATTGTGTAGCTGGATCGGGCTAGTATACCAGGGAACAGCCCTAAGTCGGACTCTAAAACCTATTAAGATTGGAATGACTTTTATTTTTTTGATATTTCTATTTGCCATTGCATGGAAAACTACTCTGGCAACCCAGGGAGCATAAAGAAGGACCTCTGCCAAGGCGTGTCTATCAATTGAGTCTTTTTTGAATTCAAATAGGTATATCTTAAGTTCATTTCCGGAATCCGTTCTCTCAAGCTCGATAGCCACAAAGTCCGAGGTGTCTCCGGTGTATCCCCATGGAAACTCAGTTGTCCAATATATTAGATTGGACGGATGTATCCCAAGGATTTGTACTAGAGG
>NZ_SNUN01000030.1:0-405 GCF_012027535.1 Thermococcus sp. GR5
ACGGAATACCCTTTTATCGCGAAATCGAGCTGAACAAAGAGCTTGAGGTGAATGGATTTACCGCGCGCTTTGACCCAACGGACAAAAATAACGCCGACCTGAACGGTGACTATGATGGCGATGGCGTTCCCAACGCGGTGGAGCTTCTGATTGGGAAGGACCCTGCGAAGAGGGATATCCTCGGTATCGAGCTGAATATCTCAGTAGAATGGAAGATGAGCGAGGAGGACAAGAAGAACCTGATTTACAGCATCAGGAAGGCGAGTGACTTCATCTACGACTACACGGATGGCTACGCGATGATAACCAGGGTTACAATCTGGGATGACAAGAGGAACTGGGACATGGCAGATGTTAGGGTTCATAATGAGGTAGTGGACTTTTGGGAAAGGGATTCGGATGCGT
>NZ_SNUN01000031.1:0-405 GCF_012027535.1 Thermococcus sp. GR5
TTGGTCAGGTATTCGTAAGGGTCTCCATCATATAAAACTAAGTCCGCATCTTTTCCTTTTTCAATACTGCCTACTCTTTTATCTATGCCTAATAATTTAGCAGGGTTTAAAGTAACAGCTTTTAATCCTTCTTCATAAGGCATTCCATAAGTTACAGCCAATGCTGCTTCATACAATAATACATGTGTTTTAGGAACATATCCTTCAAAGCCTGTTTCTATACTAACAGGAATGCCGGCAGCCGTAAGTATGCCTGCACTTTCTCTTGTCATGTTTACCATATCACCGCCGTTACGTGCCAGTGTTGCATGCAAAATAACTTCTGCTTTAGCCGCTTTTATTTCATCAATTAATCTGTATGCTTCTGCTGCACCGTCAATAACTAATTTAAAATTAAATTCTTTT
>NZ_SNUN01000032.1:0-405 GCF_012027535.1 Thermococcus sp. GR5
ATGGAATACTTGCACCATCGTGCAGTATTCACCCCCAACTCGCTAACCGCAACCCGACTGATAATTTTAAGCCCGTCGCAGTTAATAACTAAGGTGGTGGTATTATGCCGAGGAAAAGACGCCTTCCGGACGTGGTGACCATCAAAATGCCCGTGTTAGTCCAACCTCGCGATGTCTTCGAGGTTGTGTTCGAGAGCGAGGAAGCCAGGAAGATGGCCGAGGAGATTGTCGAGTACATCAAGAAGAACGGGCGCATGGGTTGGGACGAGTACAAGGACCTCTTCCCACCCGAAAAGCATTATCTTTACTTCCGCGTCATCAAGAGGCTTGAGGCTCTTGGCTTCATCAGCAGAGGAGCTTACCACACGTACATTCTCTCGAAGAAGTTCACTGACAGAATGGAAA
>NZ_SNUN01000033.1:0-404 GCF_012027535.1 Thermococcus sp. GR5
CGATAGCGGAATATCATCAGAGAGCCACGATAGTATGTGTCCTTAACGAGTATCCGGACGGGCTTGAACTTGATAACATCTATGCTGAAATCCCTATCCTCAGGCATGGAACCCATGATCGCAGAGTAGCGCATCAGCATGACCTTGCGGAGCTTATCGAAGAATGCCTCCTCGTTCGGGTAGAGATCCCATATCTTCATCCTATTGCTGCTGAGCTTGACTGTTCTTACCATGATAGGACTAAGGGTAGAGAAGAGGGCACTATCCTTTATCTTGGGCTCCTTCAAAATTTTTATATCCTCAGTTATGAAGGTAGCATCGCCTATCTGAAGGATAGGACTGTCGATGAAGCCCTCAACAACGGCCCTTATGAGCTCACTAGAAGAGGAAGAGACGTAGAGAGA
>NZ_SNUN01000034.1:0-402 GCF_012027535.1 Thermococcus sp. GR5
GAGCAATTAACTGTTTTAAAAGGAGTTGATATTACAGTTGAAAAAGGAGAAATTGTTTCTATTGTAGGCTCATCGGGTGCAGGGAAAAGTACTTTATTACATATTTTAGGAACTTTAGATAAGGCTGATAAAGGAGAGATATTTTTAAACAATCAGCCTGTTCATGCATTAAAAGGAAAAACCTTAGCAGCTTTCAGAAACCGGCATATTGGTTTTGTTTTTCAATTCCATCATTTATTGCCCGAGTTTACAGCTTTAGAAAATGTATGTATTCCAGGTTGGATTGCGGGAAGAAAAAAAACAATTGTAAAAGAAGAAGCAGAAAGGCTGTTGGATTTATTGGGATTGAAAAACAGATTGGAAAACAAACCTGCACAATTAAGTGGCGGCGAACAACAGCGT
>NZ_SNUN01000035.1:0-400 GCF_012027535.1 Thermococcus sp. GR5
TTTTGGGAAAATAATTTCCTGTTCATCGCCCTTTCTTAATTCTGCTAACGATTTTACAATCTGCGGAATAACATCACCTGCACGTTCAATTAAAACGATATCACCAATTTTTAAATCTTTCTCTTTAATGTATTCTTCATTATGAATGGAAATGCTTGATACCGTTACACCACCTATTGCAACAGGCTGCAACTTAGCAACGGGTGTAACTGCCCCTGTTCTGCCAACCTGATATTCTACATGTAATAATTTAGTGGTGGCTTGCCTTGCTTTAAACTTAAATGCAATAGCCCAACGGGGATGGTGAGATGTCATTCCTAACGTATCCTGCAATTCAATGCTGTTTACTTTAACTACCATGCCATCAATTTCATATGGCAGGTTATCACGTTTTTGTTCA
>NZ_SNUN01000036.1:0-399 GCF_012027535.1 Thermococcus sp. GR5
CTATGCTTCTGATGCCGTTCTCAATCATCCATTCAAGGATTATCTTGCGCTTCTCAATCTCAAGCTCTATCTCCTTCATGCTCATTCCTGTATGGTGGGCAAGGGTGTTAAGGGTTCTGCTCGGAACTCCTGTAGGAACGAGTTCATCCTTGGCCGGGTCGTATTTGTAGAGCTTGTTGAGCTGTATGCTCTCACCCTCTATTCCCGAAACCTCCGCTATCTCCGTAACGCGCCTTATGGTTCCCTTCTTCCTGCTGTGGAAGCGAACCTGCATGATGATTATATCAAGGGCAGGAATCATAATCCTCGGGACGTTCATCGGCGGACTTTCAAGCCTGACTATCGTCTCACGGGCGCTGTTTGCGTGGATTGTTCCCATACAGCCATCGTGACCGGTGT
>NZ_SNUN01000037.1:0-398 GCF_012027535.1 Thermococcus sp. GR5
GCCGCGCTCTTCGTAGCAATAGCGGCGCTCGAGGTCAGGAAGGCGACGAGAAAGGTTAGAACGCCGAAGAAGGCCATCAGGGCGAGGAAGTTCGCCACCGCTAAGTTCACCGAGCCGACCTCGATTGAGAGCCTCGCCTTACTTTTTTTCTCCTTAAGAGTTCTGAGGGAGACAACGAGCGGGACTCCAACGACCGAGCTCATAACGGCCAGAATCGGGAAGGCATAGCGCCAGCCGAGGTTCAAAGCAACAGGCACGACGAGGAGGGGAACTATCCCGGAACCGACGGGCGGGCCGAGCATGAAGACGCCGAGGGCGGAACCCTTCCTCGCTCCGTAGGTTTCCGCTATCAGTGCTGTCGCAGGGGCATAGTAGAGGCCGGAGAAGAAGCCGTAGAG
>NZ_SNUN01000038.1:0-398 GCF_012027535.1 Thermococcus sp. GR5
GACAAGGCCTCAGTGCTCCCGATGCTCGCGAGGACGAACATGACCTTCGCCCTAACCGGCTGGCTCCCGAGGGTTGACGTTCCAAAGGTTCTCGAGGGGATAAAGAAGGTCACCGAAGGGAAGGCCTACATAAACGTACGTGAGCCGAGGAAGGAGGAAATTGAGGAGATTCCGATTAAGCTCAAGAATCCAAGCTGGGCGAGACCCTTCGAGATGCTCACCGAGATGTACGGCGTTCCGAGGTACGACGAGATAGACCCGACGCCGATTATAGCCTTCACGTACTCGTTCTTCTTCGGCTTCATGCTCACCGACTTCATGTACGGTCTCATCGTCGGCATCGTCGCGGCACTCCTCGTCAAGGGCCACAAGAAGTTCAACGACGGAACCTACAAGTT
>NZ_SNUN01000003.1:0-237071 GCF_012027535.1 Thermococcus sp. GR5
GTAGCCCCCCGGAGGTTTAGGAGAAAAACGGGGTTTGTGGGGCGAAGCCCCACTTCGGGGGTTTGAGAGTACAGAGAGATAAAGGGGCGGAGCCCCCTTGTCTTTCGTTATGGAGCCGGGAGGGGGATTCGAACCCCCGTAAAGCGGATCTGCAGTCCACCGCCTCACCTCTAGGCTATCCCGGCATTTGACCCAGAGAAAGATTTGGCGCCGCGGAGGGGATTTGAACCCCTGTGGGCAGCGCCCACCGGCTTAGCAGGCCGGCGCCCTACCAGGCTAGGCTACCGCGGCACTCCAATGCCCGAGTTATATGAGCTGGAGGGGGTTTTTAAGTTTTTTGGAAGGTACTCGAGATGCCAGCGTCGGCAAACCATAAATACCTTCCCAGAGTAACTATCCCCGATGACCCAGCTCTTCAACTCCAAGCTCTGTGCCGTCTGCAAGGGCAAGAAACTCCTCTGCGGCAGGCCCACCTGTCCAATTCTCGAAAGGTTTAGGGTAGCCCATAGGGTGGAGGAAAAGCTCAATAAGCGCCACCTTTTTGGCTCTTCCCCGCCGAGCATCTTCGTTGGGGAGTACGGCTATCCTAAGGTTCGCATAGGCCCTCTCGTACCGCCAATTGAGGGAGATACCAGTCACCTTGACAGTCCCATGAAGTGGGAGGACAAGACGATAAGGGACATCCTTTACTACCGCTCGCTATTGGTTATGGGCGAGACGAAAGCAGACGTCCACGTAAGGATGAGCGGGAGAATACTTGGCGAGGTTCAGGAGCTGGCAATGTCGATAAAGCCCGTTGACAGCGAGATTTTGCTGAAGAAAAAGCCCGTTCTCAAAGTCCTCCCAAGCGAGTTTGCCCCGCCGATAGGGCCGAAGGCGGAGCTTTTGGACTTTGAGCTCACGGAGAATCCAAGGATTCCGAGGAGGACGGACTACGTCGTTAGCGATGAGCTAAAGGCAGAGCAGGCAATAATGAGGCTTTACAACTGGGGCTTTGACGAGTACTATATTATAAGGCTCCTCTCCGCGGGACTTCTCGGCGTTGACAAGAGGCTTGTTCCCACAAGGTGGAGCATCACCGCCGTTCAGGACACGATAGGGAATAACCTAAGGCGCGAAATTCTGAGCTATCCAGAGATAAACGACTACGAGGTCTACTTCTACCGCTTCCTCGGAAACCGCTACGCTGTTCTTCTCATGCCTGAGAGCTATGCCTTCGAACTCCTTGAGGTGTGGCTCAAGGGCTCGCTCTTCGGAAGCGACGAACCGAGCGTCATCCACGACTACGAGGACTTCCGCGGAAGAAAGGAGTACGTCAAGGAAACGGCCGGCGCCTACCATGCAGCTCGTCTGAGCGTTCTTGAAGCTTTGAGAGTGAGGAGGAGACAGGCAAGGATAGTAGTTTTCCGCGAGGTTACTCCCGAGTACTACGCCCCCGTTGGTGTCTGGCAGATAAGGCTCGGCGTCAAGAAAGCTATGAACAACCTCATCGGTCGCTTCTCAACGCTGAACGAGGCGCTAGAGGCCATAAAGCGCCGTCTTGAGCATCCGTTCGAGAAGTACCTCACGAGGAGCTACATACTTGGCAGCTTAGCGAGGCAGAAAACTTTAGACGAGTGGCTCGGAAAGAATTTATACCGGATTAACAAAGGGAACTACGGTGGATGACGATCACTCCATCCCACTGAAGTATGATGACTGCACGTCAGGCCGACACCGATTGGGGGTGATAGCGTGAGTGAGGATGTTAGAGTGATTGACGAAATATTGAAGATAGAGCGCAAACTTGAGGAGATAGAACACAAACTGGAGGAGCTGATTGAGGCAAGCGAGCTTTATGGAGTCGTAAAGCTCTCAGAAGAATCCCTCAGGGAGTTTCTAGAATCCGAACCAGACCTGTACTCCTACGAAGACCTTAAGGTGAGATTCAAATGAGTCTCAAGGGCAAGATAGTTCTTGTGCACTTTCCTTTCACAGATCTACGGGCAACTAAACTTCGTCCGGCACTTGTCCTGTACGAAGGAAAAGATGATGTTGTAGTGGCGTTCATTTCGTCGAGACTTGAGAAGTTCGAGCCAAAAACTGACGTTCTCGTTGAACGCTCTCATCTGGAATTTAAAGTCACTGGGCTTAAAGTTTCTTCGATTATTAAGCTCAACAAGATAGCGACAGTTCATAAGGGTCTCCTTGCAGGCATTCTAGGTGAAGTTGGAGACCTACTCAAGGAAGAGATAAACGTAAAACTCTGTAATACGCTTAGGCTGTGATGAACATGAAGAAGCTCGCGCTGATAAGCCTCGACGGCTGTGGGATTTACAACATCAAACACATGCCATTCCTGAGCGAGCTTGCTGAAAGCGGTGAGTTTGCGGTGGTTGACTCCATCTTTCCAACGCTCACGGACTTAGTTCACACCAGCGTGATGACGGGGATGTGGCCGAAAGATCACGGGGTCGTCGAGAACGGCTACTACGACCGCATCTCTGATCGGAAGGTCAACTTCTACAACTATGAGGTGGCCTTTAATCCCCACAAGGTCATTAAGTCCCCGACCATCATTGACCTGCTACGGCAGAAAGGTGTTAGAACCGCAGCCGTCAGCGGCTATACGATGCCCCCGTTCAGCGGGACGGACGTTAGAATCTTCCCACCCTTCTTTGCTGGCGATAGGATGTACCGTCAGCATGGTCGCGATTGGAGGAAGGACATCTGGGTCATGAACTCAGCCATCTACCTATACGAGGAATGCAGACCGGATTTGCTCCTCGTCCACTTTGCTTCGATAGACGGCATGAGCCACGACCATGGGCCGCTGAGCGAAGAGGCCCTGAAGGCCGTTGAGACCGTCGATACCGCAGTGAGAACCCTATGGGAGCGCCTGAAGGACGAGTACGCCTTCATAATCTTCGCCGACCACGGACAGGAGGAGGTTCACACCTGGGTGAACCTGAGAACATACCTCAGGAAACACGGCATCGAGACGCTACGCGTCTCCTCTGGCGGTGGAGTTCATGTTTATCTCAGAGACCCGAACCAGGCCGAGGAAGCTTTTGAAGTTCTGAGGAAGGCTCCGGGGGTCAAAGAAGTCTTTTTCCGCGATGAGCTTCCACACCTCGACACGCCGCTGAGCGGCGAGCTGATAGTCTCGGCCAAGCCCGGCTACTGGTTCTGCTCCCACAGAATGTGCAGGGGGATTAAGGGAGTAAGCCACTGGGTTAAGGGAATGCACGGCTCGATGAACGAGCCAGTTGTGAAGGTTCCACTGATACTGTGGGGTTTCGAGAAAGTTGAGCTTGAAAACCCGGGCCTCATGGACATAGCACCGACGGTTCTGGAGTTTTTTGGCGTTGAGAAGCCAGGGAATATGGTGGGAGAGAGTCTGCTAGATAGAAGTTGAATGGATGAAGGAGAAAGAGGACAAGAATCAGTCCCTTCGGCCTTCTTCATGCTAATTTCGGCGCTTTAACTTTTTCCAGTAAATCATAGAATTCATACTAATTACTTCATGATTGTTCTGCGCTTTCATATGTCACAACCAGTTCTCAAAATTATATTCCCTAAAAACATTGCAAGTGGGGGCAAAGTAGAAGCGTAGAAACAGAAGAGAACAAGAAGGGAAACCTGCCAGCCCTCAGCGTGAGGACTGGGCAATCCTCTCGATCTCTTCCTTCTTGCTGTAGGCGAAGCTCTTCGGATCCTTGTTAGCTGCTGCGATTATCTCCTCGGCAAGGGCCTGGGCGTAGCTGGTCTTGTTGCGGTAGCACTTGGCGCTCGCACCGAGGGCGATGTTCTTGAGGGCTATGTCGAGTCTCCTGAGCGGTGAAACGTCAACGGCCATGTGATAGCGGATTCCACCAAAAGCTATGGTGGTCGTGTCTTCCCTCGGGGCAGAGTTCTCGATAGCCCTTATGAAAACCTGAATCGGGTTCTGCTTGGTCCTTCTCTCGATGATCATGAAGGCCTCCTTGACGACCTCGTAGGCCTTCATCTTCTTGCCCATGAGGGAGCGGTGCTCTCTCCTCATGAAGTGGCCGCCGACCTTGTGGCTGCTGGCACCACTGCGCATGACCTTGTTGATGAGCCTCTCGACGATGTGAACCTGAGCCTTTCCAAAGGGCTTCTTGGCGTGCCTTCCGTGGCTGTGCGGAAGAATCCTTGGCTCGAGGTTGATGTAGGGCCTGAGCGAGGGATCGTTCACAACGACGTCCTCAACGCTCCACCTTCCCATGACCTTGAGCTCCTTAGGCTGGTAGAACCTCTCGGTGAGCGGCTTGGCCATTTCCTTCACCTCCTCGGCTTCTCCTTTCTGCCCTTAACGAGCTCCTTGAGGGAAACCCTGTTCACCTTGACGACCTTGTACCTGATTCCTGGGATATCACCCATAGAACCGCCCTTTGGACCGCCGATTCCCTCGATGATGACCTCGTCGTGCTCGTCGATGTGGTTGATAGCACCGTCACCCGGGGTGAACGCGGTAACGACCTTACCGTTCTTGATGAGCTGAACACGAACTGCCTTACGCATTCCAGAGTTGGGCTGCTTAGCCTCGACGGCTATCTTCTCGAGGACGATTCCCTTGGCCTGCGGGGCTCCCTCGAGCGGGTCGCTCTTCTCCTTAAGGCGAAGGACTCTTCTCTTATACCTTATGTCGCTCCAGCGGAACTTCTTCCTCTTGAGCTTGAGCTTTCTACCAGCGAACTCTCCATATGGAGCCTTCTTTCCCGGCATGAGCATCACCTCAAATTATGATCACGTCGTGAATACCGTGGTGTCTCTCCATCAATTCTTTCACGAGGTTGATGTTCTGGCCGCCCCTTCCAATGGCGCGCGGTTTCTCGCGCGGGCCTATGTCCAGGAGGGCGACCTTTTTACCATCCCTCTTTTCAGTGATGTGGACTTTTTTAACCTTTACCCCGAGACTCTTATAAATGTTCCTCAGAAACTCTTCGGGATTCTCCGAGTGCTCGATGAGCTCTATCTCCTTTCCAAGCATGTTCTGAACGCGCTTGACGTTGGCTCCCTTCTTTCCGAGGGCAAGTCCCATCTCGCCCCTCTTGATAACGTAGATAAGCCTGTTCCTGTTGCTGTCGATGAGGCAGTCAAGCACTGTAGCTCCCGTCATGCTCTCGAAGAGGGCTATGTACTTTATCTGATCAGTGTTGAGCTTGAGCGGCATTACTCCTTACCCCCGAGGGCCAGGATTTTGCTCTCACCCGGGTCTACCACTGCCAGAGCCGAGACAGTGTGCGGCCTTCCGAGGATGGTGCCGAGCTCAACGCTTGTTCCCTCAAACTCGTAAACCGGAATGCCGCTGAGCTTGGCGTAGTAGTAGATGTCCTCCTTGATGTCCGGCCTGGCGTTTCTGGCCACTATAATCAGCTTCGCCCCACCCATCTTGGCGAGCTGGATGGTCTTCTTAGCTCCCTTGATTATCTTTCCGGTCTCGTCAGCCTTCCTAAGTTCGAAAGCTAGATCCATCAATCACACCTCCCTACTCCCTTTTCGGTCTCAGGGGGAGATTCATTGCCAGTTTGACGATTCCGGTTCCGACTGGAACCGGCTGTCCTATGAGGACGTTCTCAACGACACCGTTGAGCGGGTCGGTTTCACCCCTCTCAGCGGCCTCGAAGAGGTGCTGAGTGGTGATCTCGAACGCGGCCCTGGCAAGCACGCTGGCCTTCTCCCCAACTATGCCGTGCCTGCCTATGGGCAGTATGACGCCGTCGAGCGTCATCATATCGGCAACAAGCATGATGTGCCTGACATCCACCTCAAGACCCTGATCGCGCATCGTGTTGACGATTTCCTCGATGATGGCGTTTCTTGCAGCCTCGATTCCGAGCACCTCGGCGATCTCGTGGATGTTGTTCGTCCTCGTCCTCGTCGGGTCAACACCGGGAACCTTGAGGATCTGCTTGAAGTTGGAACCCTCTGTGTAGATGACGTACTCGTCGCCTTCCTTCCTGATAATCGTCTTTCCGACGCCCGAGAGACCCTTAAGGCGATGCTTTTTAACCTTTTCGGAGAGTCTCCTAAGGTCGGAGAGCTTGGTTACCTTCTTGGGCCTCATAATGAGCGTGTAGCCATCTACTTCGAACTCTGCGCTCTTGAAGGAGCTCTCCAACTTTTTCTGAATCTTCTCCATGTCGAGGCCACTCTTCTCAAGTCTCTCCGGGTCAATCTCAACGATGAATTCAAAGTTGAGGATGTCAATGCTCATCTCCCTCGCGAGGTTCTCAAGGGTCGTTCCCTCAATGCGCCTCGCAACTTCTAGGGCCTTCTCCCTATCGTATCTGTGCTTCTCGTCGAGGTAGACGGTCATGATTGGCGTGGACGGGTTCTTTCTGGCATCAACAATCTCGATGATTCTCGGCAGACCAAGGGTAACATTTATCTCTGCGACACCAGCGTAGTGGAAGGTGTTAAGGGTCATCTGCGTTGAGGGCTCACCGATAGACTGAGCAGCAACGGTTCCTATAGCCTCTCCAGGCTCGACGAGTGAGTTTTGGTACTCCTTAACGGTCTCCTCTATGATGGCCTCGACTTCGGCCTTCTTGAACTTGTACTTCTTGTTGTACTCGATGAGCTTGTTGTAAAGCTCCTCCTTGATGTTATCGGGGAGGTCGGCCTTATCGACGAGGCTCTTGATAGTCTTGGCAGCAACCATTTCTCTCACCCCTTACTCCTGACCTTAAGCAGGGTTCTCACAATCACCCTATCCACATCCACGGTCTTACCCTGCCAGCTCTTCATAGGATCAACGCCATCCTCACCGTACTTGAACTGGACGATGATGCCTGTTGGATCCCTGACGGTTCCGTCGTAGTCCACCTTGAGATCCTGGAGGGCGTTGATAAGCCTGCGCTGCATGTAACCGCTCTGGGCAGTCCTGACTGCCGTATCGACGAGACCTTCCCTTCCACCCATGGCGTGGAAGAAGTACTCCTGCGGCGTTAGTCCGCTCTTGTAGGAGTTGACGACGAATCCCCTTGCTCTGGCTCCCAGGTCACCAGGCCTGAAGTGGGTCAGAACCCTTTCGCGGTAGCCGCGGTAGAGACGCTTTCCACGGATAGACTGCTGACCGAGCATTGCCGCCATCTGGGTGATGTTGAGCATCTTACCCCTCGCTCCGGTCTTGGCCATGATGACCGCGTGGTTTGTCATACCGAGGTATTTCTCAGCGACTTTACCTGCGTTGTCACGAGCCTCGGCAAGGACGGCCATGATGTTGCTCTCAAGGGTCTCTTCAAGGGTCTTACCTGGGAGAGGTTCGAGCTCACCGTTCTTGTAGGCCTCTATGAGCCTGTTAACCCTCTCCTCAGCCTCGCGTATAATCTCCTTGATTCTGTCAAGAGCCTCGGTCGGAAGGTCTTCATCGTCTATCGCAGTCGTGAAGCCCTTGTGGGTTATCACCCATATGGCGAGCTTGGTGACCTGATCAAGGAACTGTCTGGCCCTCTCAACGCCGTACTCTCTCACGATGATGTCGAGTATCTTACCATCCTCTCTTCCGTAGGCCTTCTTATCAACGACACCGCTAAGGAGCTTGCCGTTGAGGATGTACGTGAAGCCATCATAGGCAAGCTTTCTCACTTCCTCTTCGTCCGGGATGAGCTTCTCCTCGATGAGCTTTTCAAGGGCCTCGCAGCGCTCCGGATCGTCACAGAGCTTGTTTCTGTACCAGATGGTCAAGTCTTCGGGCAGGAGAAGGGAGAATATGGTCTTTCCGCTCCAGAGTTCAACGCCGTTCTCGACCTTGTCTGGCTTGGGGAGCTTGTCAACGTCAACGCCGGCAAACATAAGCATCTGCTCGACCTCTGAGCGAGTGAAGTAGGCTCCCTCGCGCGTTAGGAGGTAGCCGCCGGAAATGTGATCCTGTATTCCCGCTATGAGTGGGCCACCGTAACGCGGCGAGATGATGTGGTTCTGGACTTCCATGAGTATCTTGGCCTCTGCCTGGGCTTCCTCCGTCTGCGGCACGTGGAGGTTCATTTCGTCACCGTCGAAGTCAGCGTTATAAGGCGGACAGACGGCGAGGTTGAGTCTGAAGGTCTTGTAAGGCATGACTCTGACGCGGTGGGCCATGATGGACATCCTGTGAAGCGACGGTTGTCTGTTGAAGAGGACTATGTCACCGTCGAGGAGGTGTCTCTCAACCGTCCAGCCTATGTCGAGTTTCTCAGCGATGATCTCGAGGTTGTTTTCCATGAGCCTGATTCTTCTTCCCTCGGGATCGATAACATAGTTAGCTCCAGGATACTTCTCGGGCCCATTGAGGACCATTTTCTTGAGCTTCTCGTAGTTGAACTCAGTGACCTTTTCGGGAACGGTGAGCTCCATGGCTACCGCTATCGGAACACCGACCTCGTTGATGCTTATCATCGGATCGGGACTGATAACTGTACGAGCGGAGAAGTTAACACGCTTACCGCTGAGGTTGCCCCTGAAGCGTCCCTCCTTACCCTTAAGTCTCTGGGCGAGGGTCTTGAGGGGCCTTCCGCTCTTGTGCTTGGCCGGCGGAATTCCGGAGGTTTCGTTGTTGATGTAGGTAGTAACGTGGTACTGGAGAAGGTCCCAGAGATCCTCGATGATGAGCTGAGGAGCTCCAGCCTCTATGTTGGACTTGAGCCTGTTGTTGATACGGATTATGTCGACGAGCTTGTGGGTGAGGTCGTCCTCCGCCCTAATACCGCTCTCGAGGGTGATGGACGGTCTCATTGTAACCGGCGGAACCGGAAGGACGGTGAGAACCATCCACTCCGGCCTGGCCTTCTCTGGGTGCAGGCCGAGAAGCGGGAGGTCTTTGTCAGGTATCTTCTCAAGCCTGTCCCTGACCTCGCTCGGCATCATCCTGTGCCTGTACTCGTTGCCTTCCTCGTCCCTCCTAAGCTCCCAGTAGATGGTCGGTCTCTCAAACTTGATCGGGAACTGCGGGGCACCACAGTGTGGGCAGACCATTCTCTCCTTCGCTTTCTTGTGTATTTCCTTGATGAGCCTGTCCTTGGCTTTCTTCCTGTCGCCCATGACTTCGAACTTCCTCATGTACTCATCTATTTCCTCGTCGGTGAGCTTTATCCTTCCGCACTCCCTACAGGTGCTCTCGAGGACGCGGTGGATGGTCTTGGCGAAACCGACGTGGATTATCGGCCTGGCAAGCTCAACGTGGCCGAAGTGACCGGGGCAATCTCCAGCCCTCGCTCCACAGGTCTCACACCTGAGTCCAGGGTCAATGACACCCAGCCTTTTGTCCATGAGGCCGCCTTCGATTGGGTAACCATCATCGTCGTAAGTGTCTGGAACGGTTATCTCGGCCGCGCTCATCTTCCTGATTTCTTGGGGTGAGAGGATTCCGAACTCAATACTCCCGATGACCTTTTTCATCGACTGCATGGCAATCACACCCTGTCAACGATATTGAGAGACGGCCTTATTCCCATAGCCTTCAGCTCATCGAGCAGCAGCTTGAAAGCGTAGCTCATCTCTACCTTGCTTATCTTTTCTTCCTCTCCACATACCGGACAGTAGACCTTTCCTCTGCGTTTATCCTCTAGGGCCAGATGTCCACAGCTTTCGCAGGCCCATACCTCAGTCTTGTCGCTCTCCTCGAGGAGACGCTCTATGAGCAGCATTGCAGCGCCGTGACCGATGAGGACGTCACGCTCCATCTCACCGAACCTGAGACCACCTTCCCTGGCCCTACCCTCGGTCGGCTGCTTGGTGAGAACCTGCACAGGACCCCTGCTCCTCGCGTGCATCTTGTCAGCGACCATGTGGTGGAGTCTCTGGTAATAGATGACACCGACGAATATGTCAGCCTCTAATCTTCTTCCAGTTATGCCATCGTACATGACTTCCCTGCCGCTGTGCTTGAAGCCGAGCTCTTCAAGCTCCTTCCTGAGCCTCTCTTCAGGCTCTCCGATGAAGGCGGTACCATCAACCCTTCTTCCCTTGAGTGAAGCCACCTTTCCGCCTATGGCCTCTATGAGCTGTCCGACGGTCATACGGGAGGGGATACCGTGCGGGTTGACTATGAGGTCTGGCACTATTCCGCTCTCGGTCCAGGGCATGTCCTCCTGTGGAACAATGAGGCCTATAACACCCTTCTGACCGTGCCTTGAGGCGAACTTGTCTCCGAACTCTGGAATTCTGAGATCCCTGACGGTGACCTTGACGAGCTTGGTTCCGTCACCGGTCTCGGTGATGATAACCTTGTCAACTATGCCCTTCTCGCTCGGTCTGACAGCTACGCTGGTCTCTCTTCTTTCCTGGAGGATTATTCCCCCAAGGCCGCTCTGTTCCTCAAGGAACCTCGGTGGGGAGGTCCTTCCGACGAGGACGTCCTTACCCTCGACTTTTGACTCTGGGAAGATTATACCATCCTCATCGAGGTGTCTGTAGTACTTCTCACCGAGATAGCCCTGTATGGTCGGGTCCGGAACCTCAAAGCGATCGGTCTGACCACCGAGGTAGCGCTTCTCCTCAGCTTCGTAGGTTCTGAAGAAGGTACTCCTCGCGAGTCCCCTCTCAATGGAGGCCTTGTTCATTATGATTGCATCCTCCATGTTGTATCCCTGGTAGCTAAGAACCGCGACGACAAAGTTCTGACCTGCTGGCCTCTCCTCGAAACCGACGGCCTTCATTATCCTTGAGTTGACGAGCGGAACTTGCGGGTAGTGCATGAAGTGACCACGGGTGTCAACACGAATCCTGAAGTTGGCCCAGCCGAGACCGAGGCTCTGCTTGGCCATACCTGCACCGTAGGTGTTACGCGGGGCAGCGTTGTGCTCAGGATACGGAACGAGCGAAGCTGGAATACCAAGTATGGCAGCGGGCATCAGCTCAAGGTGTGTGTGCTCTGCAGTTACTTCCCACGGCCATGTTGCAACGTAGGCGTTCTCCTCTTCCTCGGCGTCGAGATACTCAATGACACCCATCTTGATGAGATCACTCCAGGTGAGCGTTCCGTTCTTTATGCCCTCGACGTGTTCGCGGGTGAGCTTTGGCTGGCCGTTCTCGACTATGATAAGAGGCCTTCTCACCCTACCGTCGTCGCTGTTGACATAGATTTCCTTCACTTCCTCGTCCTGGTAGATAGCCACGTTGATGACGTCGCTTATCCTTCCGCTCCTTCTGTCTGCCCTTATCCTCTTGACAAGTCTCTCTCCGTCCTCAACTGTTCCAATGAGAACACCGTTTAGATAGACACGCCAGAGCTCTAGACTCGGCCTCTTCTCCTCGATCGGAACGACGCCAAGCCTGTTAAGGTAATCCCTGACTTCCTCCTCAGGAATTCCGGTGGTTATCTGGGCCATCAAAGCCAGGTTCTTGACGAGACCACAGTTTGGACCTTCTGGCGTTTCCGTCGGACAGATCCTGCCCCAGTGGGTTCCGTGTAGATCACGGGCCTCGAAGTGGGGCTGATCCCTGCTGAGCGGAGAAGTGACACGCCTGAGGTGAGAAAGGGTTGACATGTAGTTGGTTCTGTCAAGAAGCTGGCTTACACCGGTTCTTCCACCAGGCCAGGCACCGGTCGCAAGGGCGTGCTCAATTCTCTCGCTGAGAACGTCTGGTCTTATCGAGTTTCTCACGAACCTCTGAATGTTCTCAAAGGTGTAGCGTTCGCCCTTCCTCTGGTAGGTCTTGGTCATCTGGTACTGCATGTCCTTAACAAGCTGGCCGAAGGCGACGCGGAAGAGGTCCCTCAGGAGGTCACCGGCGAGCTTGAGCCTCTTGTTGGCGTAGTGGTCTTTATCATCCTCGCCACGCAGGCCAAGGGAAAGCTCAAGGACCTTAAGGGCCATCATGCCGAGGTAGTATGCCTTGGCGCGCCTGTCTTTCTCCTCGACGCCCATGTGCGGCAGGAGGTTGTTGTCTATGATGTGCTCGGCTCTTCTAAGCCTGTACTCCTTCGGCTGGCCCGGCAAAGCAAGCTTACCAATGTAGTCCAGAGCCTCCTCCCTGCTCATTATGTCGCTGGCATCCTCGAGGTTGTCGAAGAGGACCTGCTGTATCCTCGGATCGTCGCTTACCGCTTCAACTATCTCCTTGTCGCTCTCAAGACCGAGGGCGCGCATGACGTAGACGAACTTAACAGGTCTCGGAACGTTCGGGATGTTGACGTAGAGAATACCATCCTTTCTTCTCTCAACGGTGATTAGAGCCCTGTATCCGTGTCTGTAGGAGAAGCACTTTGCTATAATTCTGTTCTGCCTTTCGTCTCTCTCGACGAGGGTCTTGTTCGGGGCAAGGTCTTCGATAGAGACAATAACCCTCTCAGAGCCGTTGATGATAAAGTATCCTCCTGGATCCTTCGGGTCCTCGCCGAGCTTGATGAGCTCCTCGTCGCTCAGGCCGTAAAGCCTACAGGCCTTTGACTTGAGCATTATTGGGAGCTCGCCTATGCGAACCTCAACCGGCTCCTGTGCAATGCCGTTGACGACGGGAATGAGTTCGAGGTAAAGTGGAGCTGAGTAAGTCAGGTTCCTTATACGAGCGTCCATTGGGTAGAGCGGCTTCCTTTGCCCCTGAGCCTCCTGGAACTCAGGCTCGCCGAGGCGAATCTTTCCGAACTTGACCTCGAAGTCAGGAATGTCCGGCTTTATGCCGCCGAACTCGTTTATAACCTGCTGCATTCCGTAGTCTATGAATGCGTTGTAAGAGTCAAGGTGCTGTCTAACCAGTCCCTTCTCCTTCCAGTAAGCTTCCATAACGAGCCAAAGATCGTCGGGAGTAACATCTACAACGGTTGGCCCTCTCATGGTCTCACCTCAAGAATCAGTCCTCCACCACGAGGCGATAGTAGTAATAATAGCCCGCCGTTGGGCTTTTCCTTTTGATCTCGAGAACGTCTCCAGGCTTAGCACCGAGAGCGACAACAGCCGGGTCCGAGGCCTTAATCTGCGGAAGCTGAGAAATTTTAATTCTGTACTTCCTGAGGAGCTCCTCCTTCTCCTCCTCGCTGAGTATTCTGTGCTCGGGAACCAGCTCATGGGTGAATATATCAAATTCTTTTTTCGCCGCCACCGAGAATTGCCCCCTTAACATTTTTTAAGAATGATTACCACTACCTCCCACCTGCGGGTTTCGGTATATAAGCTTTTCGAGTAGTAACTGGCTTGTAGGAGTTTATATCGGTTACGAAAAGTTTAAGAACCGTTTTTCGCGCCGAAAAGCGACTTTAGTGTACTAGTATGTTCACCAATACTGGAAAAGACTTATAAAGGCTCTGCATAGGTTCGAGGTTCGAACTTCTGGAAAAACGACCAAATGGCTAGAATTTGTTGGAGATTCGACATTATTGGTGATAGAATATTGGCGCCATACTCGCTTTTTATGGGGTCAATTGCCATATTCAACCAAAACAAGATCAAAATTGGTCAGTTTTTGGTAAGAAACGGAGAACGTTTGAGGCTTTAAATTGGGAGTTAGTTCTTAAAAGGGAGTATTTGGGAGTACTTCTATTTCGTGCTTTAACGTGGGTAAACAAGCTTTATTCTTTTAGATTTGATCAAACTTCGCGCAGACGAATAAACTTTGCATAGCAAAGTTTAATCAAAAGATGCCCGTTATCATAAGAATGCCGAACATCAAGCGTGAACTCTTTTTGTGGCCCATTAGCAAAGGGTTTAACTCCAAAAGTAGCCCTTTAAGAAGTTTGCTTTTTATTCTGGCGTCCGAGGACGCCTTGAGGAGAGCAAACACTATGAAATGGCAATCCGATGAGTAAACCCGCTAAAAATCCAGTACCCTTAGAATAGTACGCTTTCTTTCGCCAGCGCTTGCGGGGGAAGCTTTTGGGGAAAGCTTCACCAAAAGTTTGTAGCTCTCTGTATTGTCGCATTTGGAAAAGTTTTGGTTTTTCTTCCTCTTGAGAACCCTGTTTTTAATTGAGAACAATAAACAAAATGCCGAGCTTATCAAAAAAGTTTGCTTTCTTTTGATGCCCTATGGGAGTCTTTTTAGGGTTAAACCCCTTTACAAGGAGCACCTAGATGAGTTCTCGCCAAAACAATTGGTTTCAAGTAGAAAACCCTTCAAGAACCTGCACTTCAAGAAAGAGCTACAAACTTTGATCAAACTTTTGCTCGGCAAGCAAACTTTGCTTTGCAAAGTTTGATCAAAGAGTGCCCTTCTCATCAAAGATCAAAAAGCCAGTCGTGCACTGTTCAAGAAGCAAGTTTAAAGGGGTTTAACTTTTAAATCAAACCTTTCAAGCAGTTTCACATTTTTATCAGCGCCCCAAGGGCGCCTTCCCAGAGTGAAACACTCACCAAAGGAGCAAGTGAGTAAAAACCCATTTCAGAAATGCAACTTGTAGAAAAGGCACCTCCTTTTCCGCCAGCGCTTGCGCAAGCAAGGGCTGTTGTGGTGGGCCCGGGGGGCTTTGAACCCCCGACCACGCGGTTATGAGCCGCGCGCTCTGACCAGGCTGAGCTACGGGCCCACTGCTGGCGCCGCCGCCCGGATTCGAACCGGGGACCACTGGATTAACAGTCCAGCGCTCTACCGTCTAAGCTACGGCGGCACGACCCAATGTAGGGAATACAGGGTGGATTTATAAAGATTACGGTGGTCTCGTGATGACTACGATGGGCTTCTCCAGAGCCTATGGGGGATGAAGATTCATCTTCGAGACTTCGAGAAGAGTCTCGTGAAGGTTACGAAAACTTTATATTTCTCCCTTCGGTCTTTAGACCGTGCCCCGGTAGCCTAGCCTGGCGGGGCGGCGGACTTGTAATCCGCCGGTCGCGGGTTCAAATCCCGCCCGGGGCTCCATATTCTCAGCTCGTCTCATCAAGGCTCGCCTCGTAGACTGGCCACGTTATGTAGCCGTCCTGGATGTAGATCTCAATGATCTCGGCTCCCTTATATTTGATCTCCCTGACTAGGAGCTTCTTCCTGGCCTTTCCCCTAAGGATGTCCTCGTTGATGTCCTTGGGGAGCTCTTCCGTCACAGGGAGAAGGCCACCCCTAACGTATATCCCCTTAAGCGTTCCTCCTTTGAAGAGAAACCCCCTGATGGGAACCTCATACTCTTCTATAATCTCTCTGTATGAAACGAACCCGGACTTTCCCAACACTTCTGCCATTTGTTTCACCCATATGTAAGTGATTTATTACATATTTATTAAGCTTTCGGTGTAAATCTGAGTAAGAAGGATCTCAGATGGAATGCAAAAAATGGTGGGAAGGGGCAAAAAGATCAAATATCGACTTCTCCCTTCTCCTTCAGCTCTCTGTACATGCGCCATGTTATTATTGGCCTCTTCGCCGCTAGGACATCATCCACGCGCTTGACCGCTGTATTGTGTGGTGCGCTCTTCACAAGCTCGGGGTTGCTGTAGGCCTCTTCGCTTATCCTCTTGAGGGCTTCAACGTAGGCGTCGAGCTCCTCCCTGCTCACAGTCTCGGTTGGCTCTATCATGAGGGCCTCGTGGACTATCAGCGGGAAGTAGATGGTCGGCGCGTGCAGGCCGAAGTCGAGAAGCCTCTTGGCAACATCAAGGGCTTTAACGCCAGTCTCCTTCTTCATGGGCTCGGCGCTGAAGACCACCTCGTGCTTTCTGAGCTCCTTGTGCGGCAGCTCGTAGCCGCGGGTTCCTTTGAGCTTCTGTGTGAGGTAGTTGGCGTTGAGAACCGCTATCTCGCTGGCTTCCTTCAGTCCGTCCCTCCCCATTATCTTGAGGTAGGTGAGAGCCCTTACCATGACTGCAAAGTTGCCGTAGAGCTCCTTAACTTTCCCTATGCTCTTGGGCACGTTGTAGTCGAGGTAGTACCTTCCGCTCTCCTCATCATAGCCAACGAGCGGAACCGGGAGGTAGTCCTTCAGGAAGTCCTTGACGCCAACCGGGCCGCTTCCTGGACCGCCGCCGCCGTGGGGCGTCGAGAACGTCTTGTGGAGGTTGAGGTGGACGATGTCAAAGCCCATGTCGCCGGGCCTTATCTTTCCGAGGACGGCGTTGAGGTTTGCTCCATCGTAATAGAGCAGGCCTCCAGCTTTGTGAACTATCTTGGCGATCTCAAGTATCTCATCCTCGAAGATGCCGAGCGTGTTGGGATTGGTGAGCATCAAACCTGCAGTCCTCTCGCTGACGGCGTTCTCGAGGGCCTCCAGATCAACAGTTCCGTTCTCGTTCGATGGGATCTCGATGACTTTGAAACCTGCCATGGCAGCTGAGGCGGGATTGGTTCCGTGCGCTGAGTCTGGAACTAGCATCTCAGTCCTCTGTGTTTCTCCACGGTCAAGGTGGTAGGCGCGGATTATCATAACTCCGGTGAACTCACCGTTGGCTCCGGCGGCAGGCTGTAGCGTGAAGCGATCCATTCCGGTGATTTCCTTAAGCCACCCTTCAAGCTCCCACATTATCTTAAGAGCGCCCTGGATGGTTCTCTCGTCCTGGTATGGGTGGACGTAGGCAACACCCGGATGGCCGGCTATCTCCTCGTTTATCTTTGGGTTGTACTTCATAGTACATGAACCGAGTGGATATATGCCGCTGTCAACGCCGTAGTTCATCTCGCTGAGCCTGGTATAGTGCTTGACGACTTCCGGCTCGCTGAGCTCTGGCAGGTTGAGCGGGCTCTTGCGCTTGAGCTTTTCCGGGACTCTGATCTCAACGTCCTCAATCGGCTTTGGAAGGGTATAGCCAACCCTACCTGAACGGGAAAGCTCGAAGATGAGCGGTTCATCCCACTTAGCCTGACGGAACATTCAGGCCACCTCCCCAAGGGCCTCGATGAGGGCATCGACCCACTCCTTCCTTGTTGTTTCAGTTGCCGCAAAGAGGGCGCTCTCGCCAAGCTCCGGGAAGTGTGGCTTGAGGTAGAAGCCGCCGTGGATGTTTCTCTCAAGGAGGCCCTCGTGTATTTCTTCGTAAGATTTCTCGAAGCGGACGAGAACATCTTTGAAGTTCACGCCCTCAAAAGGAATCTCAGCGACCTCACTCAGGCGCTTCTTGAGATAGGCCGTGTTCTTGAGGATTACCTCACCAAGTTCCCTCAATCCCCTTGGACCAAGGCTCGCGAGGTGTATCGCGGCCGCAACGGCAACCAAAGCTTCGTTTGAACAGATATTAGAGGTTGCCTTTGCCCTTCTTATGTGCTGCTCCCTCGTCTGGAGGGTCATCACGAAGGCACGCTTTCCGTCGGCATCTTTCGTCATTCCGATTATCCTTCCAGGCATCTGGCGGATGAGCTTTTTGTCGTCCCTGACAGCGAATATACCTGCTCTTGGGCCCCCGAAATTCATTGAGTTTCCAAAGTAAGCGGCCTCGCCGACGACTATGTCCGCACCGAGCTCTCCAGGGGCCTCAACTATGCCGAGTATCGTTGGATCAATGCCCACAACGAAGAGCGCCCCGGCATCGTGGGCTATCTCACCTATAGCTCGAATCTCCTCTTCAAGAATACCGAAGAAGTTGGGCATCTCGACGTAAACCCCGGCGGCTCCTTCTACTTTCTCCTTGAGCTCCTCGAGGTCGAGCTGGCCGCGCTCGTTCCAGTTCACGTACTCGATTTCAAGTCCCGGCCCGGCGGTGTAGGTATGAAGGACTTTCTTCTTCTCCGGGCTCATGTGCTCTGGAACCACGAACTTGTTCTTTCTGGTTACACGGGCACTCATTAATGCCGCTTCTGCCATGGCTGTTCCCCAGTCATACATGGAAGAGTTGACTATCGGAAGGCCAACGAGCTCCGCGATAAGGCTCTGGTATTCGAAGAGCGCTTGGAGCATGCCTTGGCTTATCTCGGGCTGGTATGGGGTGTACGCGGTGAGAAACTCGCTCCTCTCGATTAGGTATTTTACGTGAGCCGGAATGTAGTGGAAGTACGTTCCCGCCCCAAGGAAGCTGGGCATTTCGAGGACGGTCTTGTTCTTTGAGAGGACTTCGTTGAGCTCGAGAAAGACCTCGTACTCGCTCCTACCCTCGGGAAGGTTGAACTCCTTGACCATGCCCTTAGGCACGTCGGAGAAGAGGTCTTCAATTGAGTTGAACCCGATTTCCTTCAGCATTTCATCCTTATGTGCTGAGTTAGGCAGGTAGTGCTTTCCCATGCCTATCACCCTCTGAGCTTTAAGATGGTCGTTGAAAATATGCCCAGCAGATTATATGCTTTGTGTTTCAGCTGACCTCCTCCCCGCTCTGAAAGGGAACCCCTATCCTAGAGCTAGGGAGGTTTGAGGGGTCTCTCCTACTAGTGTCACCACTTTCGGGTCATACAACCCCTCGGGGACGGTCTTACCCCCATTACCCCTCCCCTGAGCGAGTAAACCGCCCAGATTCGGGGTTATGGTTTTCACAGCCTTCCTCAAAATGTTAAACGCTCCAACGAGGTCTGCATTCAGAACCAGCCCCTCTTGTGGACATAAATATAATCCTCTAACAAAACGAGCCCCGTAATGGGACCGTCCACAGAAGGGGCAAGTGAGAGAAGTGTAAGCCTCATCAACAACCTCAACCACAATACCATACTCCTCCGAGACTTCCCTCAATCGTTGAATAATATAGCTGAACAGCCAGACTCTTGATAGGAGGAAGTTCTGCCTTCTTCCCTTACCAGAATTTCTGGCTATTCCCTTGGGATAACCAACGATGATTTTCGAAACTCCCAAGTCGTGGAGACTCCTGACAACTTGTCTTACTGATGAATTCACGTAATTTCTCGTTTGTAGTTTCCACTTCAGGTGATACTTTTTCAGCCGTTTACTACTCTTTTTACCGTTTTTGTTTAGTTCAGACTGGTAATCGGCTATTTTTCTCTGCCAGTAGAAGGCTATGCTCTTCAATGGTCTTCCATTCACGAGGAAGGAATGGCCATCAGAAACATAAACAGCCATCAAGTTGTTTATCCCCAAGTCAATTCCAGCAGTAAGGTTTCCCTTCGGAGTTTTCGGAACGCTAACCCATTTCCCGCCTTCAAGTTTTTCCTCGACCTTTGAAATTGAAACGTGAGCATACCACTTGCCCTTAACGTCGTCATAAATTATTTCAAGTCTCCCTTGTTTCCCTTTAAGGTGAATTCTTCCCTTGAATTGGACTCCAAGTTTTCCAAACTTTCCGAGGCCCTTGAGGATTAGCCTGTTTCCCTCGATTTTGTATTGGTCGTTTCTGAGGATTATGAAGGGTTTTCTCTTTTTATTTCCCTTTCGATAACCAGGTGGAGAGGGTTTGCCAAACCACTCGGGAAGTTTTCCGCTCTTGGATTTCTTCAAGAGGGCGAAGAAACTCCTCCAACTTTCTGTATTCTTCCGACAGATTTGCTGAACCGTTGCGGAGCCGATTTCTCTTTTGTATTTCTCATAAACTATCTTCTCCGTCGTTCCATAATCAACGCCTTTACCTTCGAAGAAGGCTCTCCTCCTGAGATAGTTCACCTCGTTCCAGACTTTGGCTCCGGTATCGGCTAATTCGAAGAGTATTCTCTCTTGCTCCTTGCTCAGTTGGAGTTTCACCGTTACAGTCCGCTTCATCTCGAAGTATGGTATGGTTTTTAGGTTTTAAAAGAGTGTTGCCTACCTCTCAATTGGCTGGATTTTTAATTACTGCATTCCCGTCCTAAAGGGCGAGGCTTGAAAGAGAGAAAAAGTAAAGAGAAAAGACTTCATGAGAGGCCCACATCTTCGAAGAACTTCTCCATAAGACCTGCAACGAGCCTAATGTTGTACTGCATGCTCTCATAGACTGCCCACTGGACGTTGCTGTATTCTCTGCCATCAATGGTCTTGAAGCCGCTTGGGGCATTGATGTCGAAGTTGGCGTGGAGTTCTATGTTTCTGATGGCCCAGCCGTCGACGTCGCTGTCGAACCAGTCGTTTTTGTCGACGTGGGTGTATATGTAAACAGTGTCTCCTGGAACGGTGACACTGGTGTCAACGAACAGGTTTGGATCTTGGGCGTACTTGGCAATGAGGTTCCAGTTCTTGTCATATATTTCGACGTAACCGAGAGTCCTACCATAAACATTCTGCATATCGATGTCCTTGAAGACGATAGTTATCGAGCTGGCGCCCTTGAATTCGAGTTTCAGAACGCTCCAGTCACCCTTCCTAAGCTCCTTCGTCCAGAAGTAGCTGCCAAGGTGTCCCCATTCGCTCCAGAGAATTATGTCCTGACCAGTTGAGTAGAGCATGTATCTCCAAGAGTTGTGGGCTGCCAAATCGGCATAGGCCCAAGCAACACCATTGGCAAGGCTCATGTGGCCGTTTTCGTTATCGGCTATGTAGATGTCCCCACCCCACATGAAGCGTGCCTTCTCGTCCGGGATCTGCCACCACTTTATGGGCGTAAGGTCGAGTGGGACGCGGTTGTTGAGAATATCATCGGCCACTGCTGGTGAAATCTCATTCTCAACGAAGTCGTGGGCGTTTTCAATGTATTTGAACTGTTCGAGATCCTCGAAGAGGTGCGGGGTCTGATGAGCGATGAGCATACCCTGGTCCTCGATTATGTGGACCGCCCTACCGAGATAGTACATGGCCTCCCCGTACTTGCCCTGCTTCCAGAGCTGGACAGCAGTATCGTAAAGTCTCTGGGCCATGTCTGCCGCAGAGGTATCTGGGTCTCCGAGTAGATTAACTGTGAAGAGTTCAGCGTGATCCATCGGGTCGAGAAAGTGGTACTGGGACTGGATGGTGTAAACCTTCCCGTCAATCTCTATGCTTCCACCGGTCCAGTCCTCATCGTAGGCTCCGTAGAGGAGCTGATCCTTGTACTGCATCAGTATCTGGCCGAGCTCCGGGTTGTCCTGATAGACGGCTTCAATAGCCTTATAGGTCAGCTTCTGGTGGACGTTCATGGGGTTGTCAAGGGTTGGACCGTCCGTTGGCCAAGCACTGACGAGTCCACTTAGAACCAGAAAACCGAGAAATATTGCCAGCAGTTTTTTCATTTAACTCCCTCCTTGTTGTATGCACTGCAAATCAAACAATAGAGAACCTGAATTAAAAATTTTTCGAGTTACAGGAGTTACAAGAACCACAAGTTTTGAGTCAAAACGTAGCGGGGATTGGGGGAATATTGTGAATTGAGAGGATAAAGCTTAAAGTTCAAAGGGCATCATCCCGCCGGGGGATAGCATGATAATCGCCTTCGACTTTGACGGAACACTCGCCGATACGTACTCATGCATCGAGGAGGCCTTCAGGCGAGCCCTAGAGAAGCGCTACCGCTGGCTCCCATTCAAGGGTTTCTGGGCCAAGGTTCTGACTAAAATCGAGATGTACTTTGAGAGACCAGCCTTCGGGCGTCACAAGAAGAAGTCAGAGCCACCGTTCTTCCTTAGGACTAAGTTCATGGAGACATGGTTTGAGGAGCGGGCGAAGCTCAGTAAGCCTCTCGACGATGCTCCCGAGCTCTTGAAAAGGCTCAAGGAGGAGGGCCACACAGTGATATCTTTCTCGGCCGAGGACTTCATAGATGGCATGAAAGTGAAAAGGCTCAAAGCTATGGGTATCTACGACCTCTTTGACGATGTCATCGTTTTCGGGCGTGATTTGACGATAGACGAGGCGTTTAAGCTTGTCCGCGAAAAGTACGGGAATGAAGTCTTTATCTGGGTCGATGACAAGCCCTGGCGCTTCATCGGACACGGCGACGAGAACACTGAGTACGTCTGGTACTACTTTCCGTCAACTGCGAGGTTCGTAGAAAAAAACCGCGAAAGGCTCGCCCTAATCCCACATCTGCACGTGATACGGGATCTGTGGAGCCTCCTTGACATGATAGAACGGGTAAAGCAGGAGCGAAAAGAACTCAGTCACCGCTGAGATACTCCATGGTGTCCTCCACGAACTCGTCAACGTCCCCTTTTTCAACTTCTTCGAGTTTGAGCCCGAAAGTCTTCCCGAGGTTCCATCTGATAGCGACTTCTCCCCTGTCTGTCTCAGCGATGATCAGCCCAAAGGGTGCATCCCCCATCCAGTGGTGCTTGGAAAATGTGACATCAAAGCCCCTCTTCTCAAGCTCTTTCAGAATTAGCTCGTACGTTTTAGCCGGCCCGTAAGGGCTTTTGACGAAGCCTATGTAGGGCATTTTTACTCACCATTGTTCCATCAATGGCCAGATTTAAAACCTTTTCGGTTCCCCTAACAAAGTTTAAAAGCCGGAGGTTGAACCTCCTACCATGAAGCCAGAACCCCTCCCCGACAAGGCCCTCCGATTGGGGAGCGCACTCATCATAGCGGATCTCCATCTAGGCTACGAAGTCAGTATGGCGAGGGAAGGCTTTTATCTTCCGAGGGTCTTCCATGAGGTTGTCGGTCAGCTTAAAACCCTCCTCAAGAGGGAGAAACCAAAAATCCTGATAATCGACGGCGATTTGAAGCACTCATTCATTCCTGAGTGGCGAGAGAGGGAAGAGCTCAAGACCCTCGTGGATGAAATCAGCCCGCTCGTTGATGAGATAGTTCTTGTAAGAGGAAACCACGACGTGGGAACGCTCTGGCTTAAAGAGTCCGGCGTTGAAATCGTTGACGAGCTTGAACTTCACGGCTGGAAGCTTGTTCATGGGCATAAGCTCGTGGAGGGGGAACGATTTATTATCGGCCATGAACACCCAGCAATAAGGCTACGCGACGAGGTAGGGGCGCTCATAAAGGTTCCTGCCTTCATTATGAGTGACAATCTGGTCGTTCTTCCTGCCTTCAGCCCCTGGGCATACGGCAACGATGTTCTGCGCGAGATAGTGTCCCCTTTCCTGAGAGCGTACGATGTAACAGGCTCGAGGGTTCTTGTGCCCTTAGAGGATGACCTCCTTGATTTTGGATCCCTCGGAAGATTGACTCAAGTATTAAAGAACCTTTGAGGTTGACATTTTAATATTCCCATACCCTACTCCAACTAGGAAGCTCTTGTAGGAGGTCCTTGCCAGATGCTAAACCTTTAAATTTCCAGCTTTCCATTCTTTTTTGGTGAGCAGCAATATGGACGTGTTGAGTGCACTTGTGTTCTTCGCCTACGCTCCTGCGCTTGTCATACTCTGGTACTTCTATCACGCGGACAAGTTCGAGCCAGAGCCCAAAAAATACGTCATAGGCACATTCATCCTCGGCGGAACGCTCTCCGTTGGAATAGCATACATTCTGGAGATGTTTCTTACTATTGGCGGCAGGGTGGATCCGGTACTCCCAATGACTGCCTTCTATGTGGCTCTCGTCGCAGGTATCGTGGAAGAGCCGGCCAAGTCCCTAGCGATTAGGTGGCCGTTCAAGGCAGGCCAGATGGACGGCATAATGGACGGTCTTGTTTACGGAGTCGCTGCTGGCCTTGGCTTTGCCGCCACGGAGAACTTCCTGTATGGCCTTGGTTACGGCATTCCGGTCACGATTGTGAGGGGATTCCTAACGCCCTTTGCCCACGCCACGTGGAGCGCAATAATTGGCGTTGGCTACGGCATGAAGGCCGAAGGAAAAGTGGACTCGGTGGGCCCGTTCTTCCTGCTGGCTATCATCCTGCACTTCGTCTGGGACTACTACGCCTTCCTAAGCTACAACGTGGCGGCATACCACATAATGTTGATTCTGTTCATTATGATCAACTTGGCGATACTGCGCTATTTCCTCCTGATGGGCCAAGCGGAGGATGCCAGTAGGGTATGGTACTACTGGTTCAGGAGGGGTGGGTATGAGTGACAAGCTTAACGAGGCCCTCTTTGAGGCGAGGCCTTACGTGGAGTACTATGAAAAGCTAGAAAACCTTGTAAAAAGGCTCTGGACGGAGGCAGCGACCGAGGAGAACTTCCTTCGGCTCCTGAATGAGGAGATTGAGCGTGCCGAAGAACCCTTCAGAACGGATCTTAGGATATTCCTCCAGAAGTTTGAGGCGCTTTGATTCTTTCTTCCCTTAGACGTTGAAGCTTATTGGAGTGTTTGTCAGGGTTTACGGGCCTTCAACTGATGATCTAAGACAGCTCAACGACCCCCATATTATAGCCATGGAACTCCAGAAAAATCCGAACTCAAAAACATTGGATTTCAACAACGGGACTTTAGTGGTAGAGTTGTCATGGGATGATGAGGGAGAGTTCTTAATAGTGCACCGCAAGATAAGGGCCATCTACGAAAAAGGAACCCTCGTAAGGGTCTCCAAAAGCATCGTTCATGAGCTCAACTATGATCCCAGCAAGTCTAACGTCCTTGTGGACTACGTTAACACCTACACTACGTATAAGATCGAAGAAACCTACTGTTGGCAGGTCTTCATAAGCTGGTGTAAGTTTGCGCTTAAAGAGTATCTGAAACACAAACTCAGGGAAATTCCGTATCCCAAGCCCTGGGATAGGGAACCTTGGTAGGCATGATTTCACTTTTTGTAATTGAGAAAATACCGAGTGAGGGGCTAGGCGCCCCTCGTTGCGACTATTTTTACCCCTTCCCATTCGGCTATAACTTGACTGATTTCCACCGGAGCCTCCACCTCCAGCTTTGAAAGGAACTCCATCAGCTCTGGAATCTTTTCCTTGGGGACTGGCTCTGCGGTCTTAACACTCACCGTCGGCAGGGCACCGTTCCTGACCTTGATGACGCTCATGACTACTCTCTTCGGATTGGTAACCTCCTCGATGGCCCACTCCTTACCCCTTGGACAGGTGTATCCCTTGATCTCGCCGATCTTGCCGTTCTCAACCTCGACCTCCAGTGCACAGCCGAGGGGGCAGACAATGCAGGTAAAGCGGTAGGTCTTCTTCATAGCGGCACCACCTCCATGGTGATGCCATCCCTGGCCTTCGCGATCTCCTCCTTTCTCAGCTTCATCCTGAGCATCTCCGCCGGCTTGACCACTGGAAGGTGGAGCTTTTTGCCTATCTCTGGGAAACGAACCTCGACGTTCTCCATTGGTTTTGAAACGCGCGCGTATATCCAGACGTCCCTCTCGCCGCTGAGATAATGTGGAACCAAAAGCCTGACGTTCTCGCCTTTTTCCAGCTTAATCCAGCGCCTCGTTGGTATCCCCTCGTTGTCTATGAAGAGCTTCGCCCCCTCCGCGGCAAGTTCACCCTGCTCGGCAACGTAGTCCACGAGGTCGTTTATAATGACCGAGTTTCCAGCGGCAAATATTCCCGGAACACTTGTCTCAAAGAGGTCGTTAACGATAGGTCCTCCTGTTGTCGGATCTATTTCAACCCCGATGGCAGTGAGGAGTTTGACGCTTGGCACAAGGCCGGCCGAGATTATCAGTGTGTCAGCCTCAATCCAGAACTCCGTTCCTGGGATTTCCCTTAGATTCTCATCAACTTTAACGATCTTAACCCTCTCGACCCTCTCCTTTCCTCGGACTTCAACGACCTTATGGCTCAGATATAGCGGAATATCGAAGTCCCTGAGTATCATTATGTTCCTGGCCAAGCCTCCGGGATAGGGCATCAGCTCGATTACGGCCTTGACCTTTGCTCCCTCAAGGGCAAAGCGGCGCGCCATTATCAGTCCAACGTCGCCTGAACCCACGATGACGATTTCTTTTCCCGGCATTACACCGTAGATGTCCATAAGCGTTTGGGCCTCTCCTGCTGTGTAGATTCCCGCTCCCCTGTCTCCGACGATTCCTATCTCAAATGCGTGCCTCTCACGCGCTCCGGCGGCGTAGATTATAGTCTTTGTCCAGACCTGATAGGCTCCGCTTGGAGAACTAAATACAACGACTTTCTCGAGGTCTGAGTAGTTTTTAATCTCCAAAACCCTTGCGGCCGTCCTGTAATCAACGCCGAGCTCCACAAGCCTCTTAGCGAAGCGTGCCGCAAACTCCGGCCCGGTGAGCTCCTCTTTGAAGTAGTGCAGTCCGAAGCCGGGATGTATGCACTGAGGCAGGATACCGCCAAGGTAGTCGTTGTCATCGAGGAGGAGAACTTTAAGTCCAAGTTCCTTTGCCCTTACGGCGGCCGCCATTCCTGCAGGCCCGCCGCCAATGACGACAACGTCGTAGTTAAGCATTGGAAGGTCGTTCATGCATCCTCACCTCTGAGGAGAACCTTAACGTCACCTATACCGACCTCGCTTCCCTTTCCTTTCAGTGTAACCTCCCAAGGCCCGACACCGTACTCCCTCGCGAGGAGCTGGATTATTCTCGGCCTGCAGAAGCTTCCCTGACAGGTTCCGGTCGTTGCCTTGGTTCTGAACTTGACGGAATCGACGCTCGGTGTCTTTACACCGATGAACTTCATTCTCTCTATTGCCTCTAGAACATCCCCCTCGCTAACGCGGTTGCATCTGCAGATAACCTTTCCGTAGGCGGGGTCTCTTTTGACGACCTCGTTTATTTGAGCCGGCGAGAGCATGAAGAAGTGGGTGATTTCCTTCCTGTAGGGATTCCACTTCCTCTTTTCAACGAGTTCTATTCCAAGGTCGTGCCGGATTATTTCGGCCACTTCGTAGGCTATCGCAGGGGCGCTCGTGAGACCTGGAGAGCGAATTCCGGCGACATTTATGAAGCCCCAGACTTCCTCTTCGGCCTTTATTATGAAGTCTCCACCCGTTGGTTCGGGCCTCAGACCGGCAAACGTTCTGATAACCTTGCTTCTCGGCGGCAGCTGGGGCCAGAGCTTTTTCGCACCTTCCCAGACCTGTTCAAGTCCTTCCCTTGTGGTCGCCAGGTTTTCCTTTTCCTCGGGTGGCAAGTCTTGGGCGTTCGGTCCTATCATAAGGTGCCCGCTGATCTCTGTTGTGACAACTATGCCCTTGCTTATTGGCGTCGGCGTCGGGAAGAGAACGCGCCTCGGTCCGGGAATGCCCTCATCAAAGAGGAAGTACTCACCCTTCCTCGGGTGAATCTCGAAGTAGTCTATTCCAGCCATTCTGGCTATCTCGTCGGCGTAAAGTCCGGCAGCGTTAATAACTATGTCCGCCTCTATGAAGCCGTTCTTCGTCTCAACACCCTTAACCTCACCGTTCTCGACCTTTATCCCGGTAACTTCGGTCTCAAGGTGGGTCTTGACGCCGTTGGCAACTGCGTTCTCGACTATCGCTATAACCGCTGGAATTGGACCTATCTGACCCACTATTGGAACCCACAGCGCTCCGATGGCTTCCTTCGTGAGGTTCGGCTCAAGGTGGAAAAGCTCTTCCTTATCGACTATCCTCATCTCGGGCACGCCGTTCTCCCTTCCACGCTCCAAAAGTTTCTCAAGCTCGTCGAAGTCCTCTTCCTTCGTTGCCACTATCAATGCTCCGTTCCAGACGTGGGGAATCTGAAGTTCTTTAACCCACTGGTGCCAGAGTCTGTTACCACGGATGCACAACTTGGCCCTCATCGGGTACTTTTTAGGGTCATCATCGTAACCGCCGTGAATTAAGGCTGTGTTGGCCTTGCTGACGCCCCAGCCAACGTCTGGAGCCTTCTCAATCAGATGCACTTCAAGGTTCTCGTACCTGCTCAGAACGCGTGCTATGCTTGCACCGCTTATTCCCGCGCCGATTATGGCGACCTTGGTTTTCATTTTTTCTCCCTCCGAGTTAACTTGAGAAAGGACTTTCACCGTTTTAAAGCTTTCTTTAACCTCAGGTTTGGCCCAAAAGGGAGGAAAGAACAGTTCCGGGCATAAAGGGGGGGAGCATTAGTGGACATCAATCGAATGAACATATATGGCGTTCGGGTTCACTTCTCCTTAAAGATGAAAGAAAAAACGGGCCATGCCTTCGTCAAGCATCCACAACCTTGGCCCAGCCCATAGCCCTCTTTACTGCCTCCTTCCAGCCGCGGTAGAGCTTCCTGCGGGTTTCTTCGTCCATCACTGGCCCGAAGACCTTCTCTGCCTTCCACAGACTCTTTATTTCTTCGAGGCCCTCCCAGTAATCGACGGCCAGTCCCGCCAAATACGCCGCCCCCAAGGCAGTAGTTTCCTTCACGACGGGCCTGACGACCCTCCTGTTGAGTATATCCGCCTGGAACTGCATCAGGAAGTCGTTCGCTGTTGCTCCCCCATCGACGCGGAGCTCCTTTATCCCCACGAGTCTCTCCATCTCCTCGACCACGTCGCGCGTCAGGTAGGCTATGGCTTCCAGCGTCGCCCTTGCAAGGTGCTCCCTACCAGTTCCGCGCGTTATGCCAATTATCAGCCCTCTCGCGAACTGATCCCAGTAAGGGGCTCCAAGGCCAACGAAGGCAGGAACGAAGTAAACCCCCTCGTTACTCTGCAGCTTCCGGGCGAGTTCCTCCGTCTCCGGCGCGCTCTTTATGATTTTGATTCCGTCGCGGAGCCATTGAACTGCCGCCCCTGTTATGAATACGCTCCCCTCAAGGGCATAGGAGACTTTTCCATTTAACCCCCACGCTACCGTGGTGAGCAGGTTATCTGAATAGCGGACGGTCTTGCCCGTGTTGGCCAGGATAAAGTTTCCGGTTCCGTATGTTGCCTTAACCATGCCAGTCTCGAAGGCGGCCTGGCCGAACAGAGCTGCCTGCTGGTCGCCCGCGTCGCCACTCACGGGAATTTCAGCGCCGAGAAGTTCTTTCTTTGTGTAACCGTAGATTTCACTCGACTCTTTGACTTCGGGCAGGACGCCCTCGGGAACCCCAAAAATTTCGAGAAGCTCGTCGTCCCATTCGAGCTTCTTGATGTTGAAGAGCATTGTCCTGGATGCGTTTGAGTAATCCGTAACATGCTCGCCCGTGAGGCGGTAGATGAGGAAGGTGTCAACCGTTCCGAAGAGAACCTCGCCTTTCTCGGCCTTCTCCCTTAGGCCAGGCACGTTGTCGAGGAGCCACTTAAGCTTGCTGGCCGAGAAATAAGCATCCGGAACTAACCCTGTCTTCTCCTTGATGACCTCGTTGTATTCCCGCTTTATTTC
Source organism: Thermococcus sp. GR5 (assembly GCF_012027535.1). Classification (NCBI taxonomy): domain Archaea; kingdom Methanobacteriati; phylum Methanobacteriota; class Thermococci; order Thermococcales; family Thermococcaceae; genus Thermococcus; species Thermococcus sp. GR5. Next base: position 28,775 of record NZ_SNUN01000003.1, read on the forward strand.
TTCGACCATCTCAGCGGTTCTTCTGCACTGCCAGACTATCGCGTTGTGGAGCGGCTTTCCGCTTTTATCCCAGACTATCGTCGTCTCGCGCTGGTTGGTAACGCCTATCGCCGCTATCTGAGTTGGCTCGATTTTGGCCCGTTCGATAGCGGTCTTTATCGCCCTGAACTGGGCCTCCCATATCTCGTTCGGGTCGTGCTCGACCCAGCCAGGTCTGGGATAGTGCTGGGGAAACTCGTACTGACCAACGCCGAGAACGTTGCTCTCCCTGTCGAAGATTATGGCCCTGGCTGAGGTAGTTCCCTCATCAAGCGAGAGAATGAACCTGTCCATCTCTGTTCACCAGTGATGAGAAAAGTAAAAGATGGTATATTAGGGCTTCGGTCGTTGCCTTACCTGAGTCCCAATCTCCTTAAGTACTCAATCATCCTCTCAACGTCATTCGCTATGACGATCTCGAAGAGGCCCTTCAGCTTGGCCAGGTTATCGTCTTTGTAGAAGAGAACGTCGTTCTCCGTCCAGAGGGCGACCTTGAGGCCCATCGAACGGGCCCAGTGGAGTGCCTGAACAGTCTTCTCGAGGCCAATTACTGGAATGGCCTCCATTGGGACGTTTATCGACCAGAGGTCGAGCTCTTCCTTGAGCTTCGGTATGAGGGGTACAACTTCCTCCCTGTCTATGAGCAGCCCCATGGCCGTTTCCGTGTCATGCTTCCGGTATTCCCTGAGTGCCTCAATCTCGAAGGAGGATATCATGACCCGCTCGGGATCGTTCTCGCTAACTATTCTGGCAACTTCCCTCGCTGTATCGACGTCCTTGAGCTCGACGTTAATCAGTGCATCTTTTGGAAGAACCTCAAAAACTTCCTCAAGCGTTGGAATCCTCTCACCCATGCCTATGTCCGCCTTCTTGAGCTCCTCCAGCGTCATTTCTTTCTGCTTTCCGCTTAGGTTGCTTGTCCTATCTATGCTCTCGTCGTGCATAACTATGACTTTTCCATCCTGGGTAAGCCAGACGTCGAGCTCGATTCCATCTGCCCCGGCTTCCACGGCCTTTCTAAAAGCCAAGAGACTGTTTTCAGGGTATTTGCTCATGTACCCGCGGTGTCCGAGGACGATAACCTTATCACGTTCCCATAGCATTGCCATCGCCTCCAGCGAATAGACCTCTGGGGTAAAAACTTTTTCTCAATCTGGCAGGATCGTCCGAGATGACCGCATCGACAAAGGGAAGGATCCTCGGAACCCAGTAAAGCTCGTCCATCTGGTAGTTCCAGAGGTAAATCCTCGTTCCCCGCTTCCTTAGGGTTCTGAGGAGAACCACCAACGCTTTGTAGCCGACGTAACCGATGGTATCAATCGGCACGTGGACGGAATAGAGACCTTTCAGCCCGGCAAGATGGGCAATAGATGAGTAGCTGACTATGGAAAAGCCCACCTTGCAGGATGGACATTCCTTTATGAGGTGTTCTGCGATTTCTCTGTTTTCTGTTGAAAAAACTACGTTTTCAAGAATCCCAAACCTTTCAGCGAGCCCCAGGGTTCCCTCCACAGCATCTATCTCTTTCAGGTCAGCGTTGAGTAAGGCCCCAGAGAATTCCCTAAAAACGTTCCTGACCGTTGGGATGAGCCTCCCGTTGGGATGTACCCTTCGCAGCTCCCTCAGGCTTAGCTCCCGGATATACTGATAAGAACCGTTAGCCTGAAAACCCTCGTCGTGATGAACCACAAGCTTTCCGTCGCCTGCGACTCTCACATCGAATTCTATTCCATCGGCGTATCTGAGCGCCCTTCTAAAGGCGGGAAGCGTGTTCTCAAGCCTTCCCTTGAAGCCCCTGTGTCCGAGGATCATTGGTGGTACCATCGCCACTCCCACACCCGCGGAGACCAAAAAACCTTAAAAACTCAGCGTTCCGGTTCATTGGAGGCTAAAATAGATGGGTGATGAACATGAAAGACTTCAGGTACAGCAGGATATTTATCCTTGGTTTTGGCTTCTTTGGAATAAGCATCATCTGGGCTCTCTACAACGCTTACGTACCGATTTTCCTGCAGGATACATTCCACCTCAGCAAGACTGTTACTGGCTTTATCATGACGATAGACAACCTATTCGCGGTTTTGCTCCTCCCTTTCCTTGGGGCTTTAAGCGATATGACGCGCACCAAACTCGGAAGGAGGAAGCCTTACATTCTCCTCGGTGCACCTTCGGCCGCTCTTATGTTCGCGCTCATTCCCGTGGCCAGGGAATACGAAAGCCTTGCCCTCTTTATGGGAACTATTATATTTATGAACTTCTTCATGGCCCTCTTCCGCTCGCCGGTCATAGCATTCATGCCGGACATAACGCCGAGTGAAAAGAGAAGTCAAGCGAATGGAATAATTAACTTCATGGGCGGCCTCGGCGCCCTGCTCGCTTACTTCGGCGGTAAAGCCCTTTACGATATGAACTACGCCTATCCCTTCTATCTTGGTGCGGCGATAATGCTCCTTGCCAACTTGCTCGTGGTCCTTTTTGTCCCCGAGCCCGAGGAGTACCGCGTCCCTGGGAAGAAGCTTGAGCTCAAGAAGCTTCTCAAGGAAACAACCAGAAAGAGCTCCGGCGAGTTAAAGGAGAACCTCAAGGACGTCTTCGCGAGTAAGGAAAGGAGCCTCTTTGCAATCCTTGTGGCGATATTCTTCTGGTTCATCGCCTTCAACTCTCTGGAGACCTTCTTCACGAGCTACGCCAAGTATCACCTCAGAATTGAGGAGAGCACTGGAGCCTTCATGCTGGGGGTCTTCTCGCTTAGCTTCATGATATTTGCCATTCCCGCCGGTTTCATGGGTGGTCGCTTTGGAAGAAAGAGGACGATAACCCTTGGCCTTCTCATAGTCGTTGCTGTAATGCTCTTAGCTTACCAGCTCGGTGAAAGCTCGAAGCCAGCCAGCAGCTCCCTCAACGACCCGGTAGTGATGAGCTTCATGGGACTGTTCTTCGTCGGCGGCATAGGCTGGGCAATGGTCAACGTCAACTCCCTGCCGATGGTTGTCGACATGACTACCGAAGAAAAGCTCGGTGGCTACACGGGTCTCTACTACTTCTTCAGCCAGGCTGCAAACCTTGTGGCACCGCCCCTCTCCGGAGCGTTCATAGACGTGGCTGGATATAAAACGCTATTGCCCTTCGCGACGCTGTTCTTCATACTAGCAATGATAGCCATGCAGTTCGTCAGAAGGGGAGACATTGTCAGGGGGAAGGGCAACATCTACGACTACGTACCCGATATGGACTGAGCCCTTTTCTATTCTTACTTTTCCTTAGTCCGCCAAACCGAAAAGGTAAAAACTCCATTTTAACATAAAGGTGTCAAAATAAGGAGGTGAAACCATGAACAGGAAAGGCTTCAGCTGGAGTGTTGTTCTCGGTCTGGCCCTGCTCGGATTCAGCAGGAGCGTCGGCTGGGCACTGAATAAGGGCCTCTCCTTCCCGCTGCTTTCGAGCTACACACAATCGGCCTTTGTGAAAGGAACGATTTTGGCTTTCGAGGGTTTCATCGGTCTGTTCATCCCCGTTCTTCTCGGCTATTACAGCGATACGCTCAAATCAAGGCACGGAAGGAGAAGGCCATTCATTATGGTGGGTGGTCTTCTGGCAGGAATAGCTGCGTTGATGATCTACACTGCCTACGCCATGGGAGTTCCACTCTGGGGCTTTGCACTGACGCTGGGCTTCTTCTACCTCTCGATGCACCTTTACACAGCACAGTATAGGGCTTTGATGCCCGACACCATCGAGAGCGGTCAGAGGGGTAAGGCCAGCGGGGTTATCACACTCCTCGAATGGGCCGGCAACCTCTTCCTCTTCGGCCTTGCCGGCTACCTCATAGCAAAGGCCGTGGCCGAAACTGGTGAGAGCGAAGGGATAAAGGCCCTTGCACAGACGCCCTACCTCAAGGTTCCATTCCTCGTTACGGCTTTCTTCCTCATAGGTGCGGCCCTCTTCGTTTACTTCATCGTTAAAGAGCCTGAAGCACCGGAGATTGAGGAGAACGAGAGCCTCAAGGATTACCTCAAGAGCATCGTTGAGAACCGCGACTTCCTCAAGTTCTACGCGGCCCAGACACTCTGGTGGATGAGCTTCGAATTCATAGCGATTTTCCTCTACGGCATCTTGGCGTACATCCTCCACGGCTCGGCCAGCGAGGAGAACGTTAAAGCTGTGACCTCTCTCGGCCTCTATCTCATGGCGCTCTTTAATGTCACCGTTCTGCTAGGTGCTCTCCCGGGAGGTCTCATCTACGACAAGCTCGGCAGGAGGCTCAGCATAATCCTTGGCGGCGTTATCTTTGCACTACCGCAGCTCTGGGGCTGGTTCATAACGAGCCAGACGGAGATAGTGATAGCCCTTGGAATAGCGGGAATCGGCTGGGGAATCCTGATGGCAGCCTCTTACCCTGTCATCGGCGATTTGCTTACCCACTATGAAAAAGAGGCCTTCACTGGCAGATACTATGGCTTCTTTGAGGCGACGCGCTCCCTTCCGGTGCTGCTGGCAGGAATAGTCGGCGGTGCCATAGTTGATCTGGCCGGCGAGAATTACAGAATACTCTTCCCGATAGGCGCAATCCTCGTGCTCTTGGCCATGCCGATGATATGGCACATGAGGAACCTCGAGGTCAGCAAAGCAGAATCGGAGTGAGGTGATAGCATGGGCTGGCTTATTGGCCTTGTGATTCTTATCTTCCTCTTTATTCTCTTCGTCGCATTCGTCGGGTACAAGATGGTAAAGCCTCCGCGGCTTGTGGAAGACTGGACACCCCAGGATCTTGGCTTCGAATACGAGGACGTTGAGTTCACCACTGAGGACGGCCTGAAGCTCAGCGGCTGGTGGATCGACAATGGGAGCGAGAAAACGGTTATCCCTCTTCACGGCTACACAAGGAGCAGATGGGACGACGTCTATATGAAACCGGTTATCGAGTTCCTCCTCGGGGAGGGCTACAACGTCCTTGCCTTCGACTTCCGGGCTCACGGAAGAAGCGAGGGAAAGTACACGACCGTTGGTGACAGAGAACTGCTCGACGTCAAAGCCGCCATTGGGTGGCTCAAGGAAAACCATCCGGAAAGGGCCGGGAAGATAGCCCTCGTCGGATTCTCCATGGGCGCCATAGTGACGATACGCTCGCTGGCCGAGATTGAAGAAGTCTGCTGCGGTGTTGCAGATTCACCTCCGATGGATCTCGACAAGACAGGGGCGAGAGGTCTCAGGTACTTCGCCAACCTTCCTGAGTGGCTCTACATCTTCGTCAAGCCTTTTACAAAGCTCTTTAGCGGCGGCAGGGAGTTTCACCCGCTGAAATACTCGGACAGGATCAGAAAGCCACTCCTACTGATAGCCGGCGAAAAGGATCCACTCGTCATGGTGGATGAGGTTAGGGAGTTCTACGAGAGGAACAGGAAAATCAACCCCGACGTTGAGCTGTGGGTTACAGATGCTCCACACGTCAGAACATTGAAGTTCCATCCAGAGGATTGGAAGGCAAAAGTGGAAGAGTTTTTGAGGAAGTGGATGGCTTGAGAAGCTTTTGACCCTCTTTTACCTTTTCCTCGTGAAAAGTGGCCTCGGCTAACCCTCTTTTCCTCACCGCTCAGCGTGGCTAACGCTCGTCATCGGCCGAGAAGAGTTCGCCTCAAGGTTTAAAAAGAATCCGCCGAAGAAAAGCGGGGGATGAGGAGCGTTTACCGGTCTGAGACCGCGCTCCGTGCGGCACATGATGACATCGGCACTGGCCGACCCCTTACCTCTTGAGGAGCTCGTGCTCGACCAGGGCCACGATGTCGTTGTGGATGTCTTCCACGCTTGCCAGTGCGTTCACTATCCTCATCTCGGGGAACCTCTCCGCGAGCTTGAGATAGTTCTCCCTGACCTTCTTCTGAAGCTCTGCTATCTTGTCGAACTCCGTCTTTATGCTCCTGCCGTTTATGCGCTTCATGCTCTCCTTGACCGGCAAATCAAGCAGAATAACGAGGTCAGGCCTTACGGCAAAGCGGTTTAAGTCAATCAGCCACTCGAGATCGAGACCGCGAGCCCATTGGTAGGCGAGTGAGGAGTAGAAGTAGCGATCTGAAATAACGATCTTCCCTGTCTTGAGGGAGGGTTTTATCAGCTTATGGACATGTTCAGCCCTGTCGGCCGCGAAGAGGAGCGCCTCTGCTTCGTGGCTTATTCGAGCGCCATCTATTATACCTTCCTTACCACCCGTTAGGACGAGCCTCCTAATGAGCTTTCCAAAGGCGGTATCGGTCGGCTCTTTCGTCAGAACAACGTCGTAGCCTTTCTTTTTGAACCACTCCGCCAGAAGCCTTGCCTGAGTTGATTTGCCTGCACCATCGATGCCTTCAATGACAATGAACATTCCCACAGGTGCCACCCCCAAAATGAACGGGAGAGGTATAAGGGACTCCCCTTTTAACGCTTTTCTCTTTGGATTTTTTAAAGGCTTTAAAAGAGAGAGTAAAAAATCTCAAAGGTTCTTCTTCATGTGATCGAGGAGCTTCCACATGCTGCTAAACTCAAGCTCTTCGCCATCTTTGTATAACTCGACGACACCTTCTGGCCTGAAGCGCAGTCCAAAGTCGTAGTCCCCCTTGTTCAGCTTATGAAGGAAGACCTCCTTCGGTTTCGGCGGTAAATAGCTCGTCATCATGTCGTTTATCAGCTCGACCTCGAAGCCGAAGTGGTCGCTTATCCGTGGGAAGAAGAGCACCGCGGGGGTGTTCATTGCATCCACAAGGGCTTTGCCCTTAACGCGGAAGTTGTAGTGCTTGAATATTTCGTGCAGGAAGTCGTCGAGAGCGTTGGGATAATAGACTGTCGCGCCAATGTCGTTGGGCTGCGCTTCTATGAAGCTCTTGCTCTCGAGGATGGCTTTTATTTCCTCGCTGTCTATGCCACTGACGTAAACCCTAACGCCGCCGTAGTAGTAGACGTAAGCCAGAGGAAGACCCTTCCTGTGTGCAAAATCTTTGAGCGCTATGAGGGGAATGAGCCTGACGTCCATTATGGTCGAGCCGGTGCTGACTATTCCGACCACCATTGCCCTCTTTCCGTAGCGGGAAATCGCTCTGCCGTCCCTTCCGACGATTATGGTCCCGTGGGATATCGTTCCTATGGCCCTTCCAAGAAGGGCAAGCTCCTCGGGGTTGAACCTCTGGGAGTAATACACTTCCACATTCACCACCTCAGTCAGGCAGTATAATACTTTCCCTACCAATCCTCGACTCCACCCAAACCTTAACGTTGGAGCAGATCTTGCCGAAGTCTTCGATGAGCGTGTTATCACCTATAAGGCTTCCGGACTGGATAATCACGCCCTTACCTATGTGAACATTCTCGCCTATTATGGCTTCCTCAATCTCGACACCTTTATCTATGAGTGACATTTGATAATATCACCAAACGCTCTATTTTAACGTTTCTGCCGATTTCCACATCATCCCCGAGTAGGGCGAAGCCCCTTATCTCAGACGAATCTAATGATTCAGCCGTTGTGGTCTATTATGGTTACGCCATACTGCGTTGGATCTTCAACTTTGGACAGTGCTATCGTCGCGAGGCCCTTTTCCTGATGTAGTAGTTGTAAAGCGCCTTGAGGTCAAGGTTCGTGAGCACATCACTGGAAACGACGAAAAATGTCTCGTCTATGTGAGTGACCACCTTTTTATCACACCTGCCGTCTCAAGCTTGACGTTCTTGCCGTTGGAGTAGTGTATCTCAACTCCCCACTGGCTGCCCTCGCCGAAGTACTCCATGATGCGCTTCTCGAGATAGCCAATAGAGAATGTATATCTCCTCAACCCCGGCTTTGATGAGGTTCTGGAAAGTGTACTCCATCAGCAGCCTGTTGAAGAACGGTATCATGGACTTTGGTCTGTAGACTGTGAGCGGAAGTAGTCTAGTTCAATTCCCCCGCCAGAATAACTGCCTTCATTCCATGCACCGCTGGACTATCCAGAGATCGATATACTCTGCGTACGGGGACATGACTGAACTTATAAATACACTGATGAACGAGGTTTACCAAATAAACTATTTAAGACATCGTTCAACTCTTTCTGGAGGCGATAACATGAATGCCCTCGAAAGGCTTGAAAAGCTTCTCGATAAAGAGCAATTTGAGAAGATTAAAGCCATCGACAATCCAGAGCTTCACAAGTTTTTGGTGGAGTGGATTGAGTGGCTTGAACCAAGCAAGGTTTTCGTCTGTACTGACAACGAAGAGGACGAGTTCTACGTCCGCTGGAAGGCGCTCTACTACGGTGAGGAAAAGATTCTCGAGACACCGAACCACACCGTCCATTACGACAACTACTACGACCAGGCCCGCGACAAGGCCAATACTAAACTCCTCGTTCCTGGTGGAAAGAAGATTCCCTTCCTCAACACTAAGGATAGGGACGAGGGGTTGAAGGAAATCCGCGAGCTGATGAAAGGAGTTATGAGGGGTAAGGAGCTCTTCGTGTGCTTCTTCGTCCTTGGGCCGAAGAACTCGGTCTTCACGATTCCTGCCGTCCAGCTCACGGATTCTGCTTATGTAGCCCACTCAGAGTTCATCCTTTACAGGAAGGGCTACGAAGAGTTTAAACGCCTCGGAAGAAGTGCGCGATTCTTCAAGTTTGTCCACTCAGCTGGGGAGCTCGACGAGAGGAAGACCAGCAAGAACCTCGATAAGAGGCGCATCTACATCGACCTCGTTGATGAGACCGTTTACTCCGTCAACACCCAGTACGGCGGTAACACGATAGGCCTTAAGAAGCTCGCATTCAGGCTCACCATCCAGCGCGCCGTTAGAGAGGGCTGGCTCAGCGAGCACATGTTCCTGATGGGAGTAAACGGTCCCAAAGGCAGGAAGACCTACTTCACCGGCGCTTATCCCAGCATGTGCGGAAAGACATCGACCGCCATGATATCCTGGGAGAACATCGTCGGCGATGATTTGACGTTCATCGTACCCATGAACGGAATAGCCCGTGGAGCAAACGTCGAGAAGGGTGTCTTTGGCATAATCCAGGGCGTCAATCCCGAAGACGATCCGATAATCTGGCAGGTTCTCCATTCGCCCGTCGAGATAATCTTCTCCAACATCCTCGTCAAGGACGGAAAGCCCTACTGGAACGAGATGGGCGTACCAATACCAGACGAGGGTGAAAACCACAGCGGGGAGTGGTGGCGCGGAAAGAAAGACGCCGAAGGAAACGAGATTCCGCCGAGCCACAAGAACGCTCGCTTCACAGTCAGCCTTGAGCACTTCCCGAATGTTGACCTTGAAGCGCTTGAGGCCCCCTGCGGCGTCGAGGTTGGTGGCATGATCTTCGGAGGCAGGGACAAGGACACATGGCCGCCAGTCAGGGAAGCCTTCGACTGGAAGCATGGCGTCATAACGATGGGTGCTGCTCTTGAGAGTGAGACAACCGCCGCAACCCTTGGAAAGGAAGGAGTTAGAGCCTTCAACCCGATGGCTATACTCGACTTCATGAGCGTTCCCCTCGGCGAATACATCGAGAACTACCTTGAGTTCGAGAAGAAGCTCAGAAAAGCCCCCAAGATATTCGCGGTGAACTACTTCCTCCGCGATGAGGACGGCAACTGGCTCAACCATAAGCTCGACAAGGCAGTCTGGCTCAAGTGGATGGAGCTCCGCGTTCACGGCGACGTCGATGCCATAGATACCCCCATAGGCTACATCCCGAAGTATGAGGACTTAGCAAGGCTCTTCAGGGAGGTTCTCAACAAGGACTACAGCAGGGAGGACTACGAGAAGCAGTTCACCATTAGGGTTCCGGAACTTCTGGCGAAGATAGAACGTATCGAGAAGATCTACCGCGAACAGGTTAAGGAAGCTCCGGAGGAGCTCTTCCAGGTTCTCGAGGAGGAGAGGAAGAGGCTGCTCGAGGCCAGGGAGAAGTACGGTGACTATATCAGCCCCTTCCAGCTTGAGAAGACCTGAACCCTTCTCTTCTTTTCCTTCTCCGGGTGCACTTTTCTGGGCACTCCCAAAATCCTTTTTAACCCCGCTCCCCACATAGTATCACCGAAAATGATACATAGGTGGTCGCCATGGCCGACGTTGAAACTCCCACCCACGATTTAATCAGGGAGAAGCTTCCCCATCCCATCAAGGATTTGGCTGATCTGGCTTACAACTACTGGTGGAGCTGGAACAGGAGGGCAACGAGGCTCTGGGAGTATATTGACCCGGCACACTGGAGGGAACACAAGAATCCGGTTAAGCTCCTTCTCGACGTTTCCGAGGAGCGCCTTGAGGAGCTTCTGAAGGACGACGACTTCATGAACCTCTACGAGCTCGTTATGGAACAGTTCCGGGATTATATGAATCCAGATTCGACCTGGTTCTCAACCAACTACCCCAAGTGGGACAAGCCCATAGTGTATCTCTGCATGGAGTACGGCATAAGCAGGACTCTGCCCATATACTCTGGTGGTCTGGGGATACTCGCTGGTGACCACGTGAAGACAGCCAGTGACCTTGGCCTGCCTTTCATAGCAATAGGTCTGCTCTATAAGCACGGCTACTTCAAGCAGGAGATAGACAGAGACGGAAGACAGATCGAGATCTTCCCAGAGTACAGGCCAGAGGAGATGCCGATAAAACCGGTTCTCGGGAAGGATGGAAAGCCACTCCTTATAGAGGTCCCCATAGAGGACAGAATCGTTTACGCGAGGGCCTCGGAGGTTGAGGTTGGAAGGGTGAAGATATATCTACTGGACACCGACGTTCCCGAGAACAGCGCGGACGACAGAACCATATGCGACTACCTCTACAATGCCGAGATAGACAAGCGCATAAAGCAGGAGATACTTCTAGGAATCGGTGGAATGCGCCTGCTTAAAGCTTTGGGCATTGAACCCGGCGTTGTCCACCTCAACGAGGGGCATCCAGCCTTTGCTAACCTCCAGAGGATAGCCTGGTACATGGATGAGGGGTTGACCTTTACCGAGGCGTTGAGTATTGTCAGAGGGACTACTGTTTTCACCACGCACACCCCAGTTCCAGCGGGCCACGATCGCTTCCCAATTGAGGAGGTCAGGAAGAGGCTCGCCAAGTTCCTTGAGGATAAGGACGAGAGACTCCTGGAGCTCGGCCGTGAGAGGGATGAAATCAACATGACCCTACTGGCCATAAGAACTTCCAGCTACGTCAACGGCGTCAGTAAGCTCCATGCCGAGGTAAGCAAGCGCATGTGGCAGAATCTTTGGCCCGGAGTTCCGCTGGATGAGATACCCATCGAGGGCATCACCAACGGCGTACACACCATGACCTGGGTTCACAGCGAGATGAGAAAGCTCTTTGACCGCTATCTCGGAAAGGCATGGCGCGAGCACACGAACATCGAGGGTCTGTGGTACGCCATTGAGAGGATTCCCGATGAAGAGCTCTGGGAGGCCCATCTTAAGGCCAAGAGGGAGTTCATAGAGCTACTGAAGAGGAAGATTAAGGCGAGGAACGAGAGGCTTGGAATAGATGATCCCCTGCCAGAGATAGACGAGAACGCGCTCATCATAGGCTTTGCCCGGCGCTTCGCGACCTACAAGCGCGCCACCCTACTCTTTACGGATATTGAAAGGCTCAAGAGACTTCTGAACAACCCAGAGAGGCCAGTCTACATAGTCTTTGGTGGAAAGGCCCATCCAATGGACGAGGCCGGCAAAGAGTTCCTAAAGAAAGTCTACGAGGCCTCTCAGATGCCCGAGTTCAGGGGCAAGATATTCGTCCTTGAGAACTACGATATGGGAAGTGCAAGGCTCATGGTGGCCGGAGTTGACCTCTGGCTCAACAATCCGCGCAGGCCGATGGAAGCTAGCGGAACGAGTGGAATGAAAGCCGGGCTGAACGGAGTGCTCAACGCGAGCATCTACGAGGGCTGGTGGGTGGAAGGCTACAACGGCAGGAACGGGTGGATCATTGGAGAGGAGAGTACGGAGCCCGAGACCGAAGCCGACGACATAAAGGACGCAGAGAGCCTCTACAATCTGCTGGAGAGGGAAATAATCCCAACCTACTACGGCAACCGCGGGAAATGGATTTACATGATGAAGGAGAGCATCAAGAGCATAGCCCCGCGCTTCAGCACTCACAGGATGGTCAAGGAATACATGGATCGTTTCTATTCCAAGGCTATGAGTAACTACATCTGGCTCACGAGGGGTAACTACGTCGGTGCCAAGGAGATGGCCGCATGGAAAGACCGCGTTATCGGTGCATGGAACAACGTGAGCATCGAAAGTGTAGCCATAAAAGATGGAAGCAGACTTGAGATCCTCGTCTACCTCGATGAACTTAAGCCCGAAGACGTCCGTCTTGAGCTCTACTACGGCGTCCATGCCGAGGAGCAACGCATAGAGAAACCGCATATCGTTGAGCTGAGGCATCCAAAGGAGCTCGGGGGTGGGAGGTGGCTCTACACCTATGAGGGAAGTGCTCTGAGGCACCTCGGTAATTCCTGCTGGAACTATGCGATAAGGATTTACCCCCACCACGAAAAGCTACCCCACCGGTTCTTGCTCGGATTGGTGAAGTGGAGAGGTTTCTTTGAGTGAGTCTTCCCCATTGTTTCATTTTTGGCAAAATTTACTCCATAAACTAGAAGTAAGAACTTTTAGACGTTCCTCGTGGGAAGTCATATTTTTAACCTCAAACGTCCATTGTGGGATATACAAACCAGGGGGTGAAACCATGGATGAAATTAAGAAGTGGACAATATACCTGATATTCCTTGTTGCCGGATTCGCCACTGGAGCAGGTAGCATCGGTCTATTCCCGCAGTTCTGGCTCCAGTACGGTTTGACTGGAATGGTTGTGCACTTAGTATTCCTTGCAATACTAACGTATGTCGCAATACTCGAGGCTGAGACCGTCATGAAATCCGGCTACTACTTCGTTGAACTCTACAACAAAGTCTCAAAACGGCCCGCTATGGTGCTCTCAATCTTCGCTGCCATTGCAATGTTCCTCTCGTACTACACCGCCAACACCATGCTGACCGTTCTCTCACCGGTTCTTGGAACAGGAACCGTCGCCAGGCTCATAGCCAAGATACTGATGTTTGCTATAGCCTTCGTTATCCTCACTAGGGCTAAAGAGAAGACCTTCGCAATCATGGCGATAGGTTCTGTGATATTTGTCGTCGCGGTTACAATAACTACGGTTGCGTTCAAGGTACAGATATCTGAGGGTGCCACCTACCTGGCAATGGCCAAGCACATGCTCGTTGCAAGGCACCCAATAACACTTGACCTCATAAAAGCTGCCGCTGAAAGGGCAATCTACGGTGTTGGACTTGGATTTGCATTCTACTTGATGCTCGGAAGCTTTATCAACGAGCGCTTCAACGCGAAGGTAATCATTGGGGTTGGAATCCTGGTTCAGCTTTTCATCGGGATTCTATCAACGATAACTGTTGTCTATGCAATTGCTCCCACCACCCCTGACAGGCTTCTCCAGTATGTCCATGGTGGTGAAGAAGGTGCTATTCAGCTCATGGGCGAACTGCCACACATCCTTGCGGACTATCCGACGCTGATACTCCTCATAGGAATCTCTGCGTTCTTTGCAGGTATCACCAGTCTGCTGCCAACTGCGGAGATCGGTCTCCAGATAGTTGAATCAACCCTTAGGGTGAGCAGGAATAAAGCTGCTGCCTATCTTGTAGCTGTGGCCCTTGCAATAGGCGTAATAGACTCCTCTCCATCAACAGCAGACATGGTGCTCAAAGCAGTGAGTGTGACAACGTTCTTCACGGCAATTTTTGAGCTCTATCCAGTGCTGGCTTCCAAGGAAAAACCATCAACTTCAGCCCTCGCAATGGCTGGAATAGCAGCGGTGCTGTTCCTCGTTGGTGGTCTCTACGCCCTATTTGCAGTCTTCAGGGCTGGCGGTGTCTACGTTGTCTCGGGAATCATTGCCGCGGTAGTGATTCTGTTCGGTCTCTTCGGCGACAAACTTGTGCCCGAAAAGGCCTGAATAGGCCCCATATCCTTATTTTTGTTTTGCATGGAAAATAAAAGAAGAGGTCACTTGTGGGCGAATATCGCCACCACTTTCTCGGGTGTCACATCATCTATCCTTACAAAGCCGAAACGCTCAAACTGGACAACGTCATCCACCTTGACGTTGGCGTCACTCTCGAGCAGGCCTTTTCTGACTATCAGCTCGTCGCCCTGCGGAATGAGAACCCCACAGGCCCTGCCTTCAGTGACCCAGTGCACCATCCTCCAGCGGTTTTCTCTGGCGATTTCGTACTCAATACTGTGGAACCTGGCTTTTATGCCTTCCTCTGAAACTTCAAGGATTTCCACATTGAAGAGATCCTTGAGACGGACGAAGCTACCCGGTTTGAACAGTTCCATATCATCCTTGGAAACGTAGACGGGCCTGCCTGGCTCGAACTTAAGCTTTCTGACTCCCCTGTCCGGATGATCCGGATGCAGCGGTATCTCTGCCACGAATTCTTCATCGTAGCCTTCAATATACATCGGTATCGGGTCGGCAACGAAGAAGTAACGGTTGGCTATTGGCTCGACTATGCGCCTGTTTATGGCAGCAAGATTGTCCCAGCTTATCGTCGTGTCGCTCCTCTTAAGGCCGACTTCTATAATAAGCTCTCTTATAGCCTCTGGCCTTATACCGCGCCTTTTGAGCGCCCTTATGGTCCCAAGCCTTGGATCGTCCCAGCCGAAGTATTTGCCTTCATCTATTCCCTTTCTAGTCTTAGACTTGCTGAGAATAACACCCTCAATTGAGAGCCTGCCGTGGTGAACGGTGACAGGATATTCCCAGCCAAAGTAGTCATAGATGTAGCGCTGTCTTGTCTCGTTCTCGGCGTGCTCCTGACCGCGGAAGATGTGCGTAACGCCTAGTTCATGGTCGTCTATGGCTGAGGCGAAGTTGTAAAGCGGCCAGACGCGGTACTTATCACCGGTTCTTGGATGGCTCGGGTTGTCGATTATCCTAAGAGCGGGCCAGTCGCGAACGGCTGGGTTCGGATGCTTAAGATCTGTCTTTATTCTAACCACAGCTTCGCCTTCTTTATATTCGCCGTTGAGCATCTTTCTCCAGCGCTCGAGTTGAACCTCTACCGGTTCTTCCCTGTGAGGGCAGGCGATTCCATTGTCCCTCAGCTCGCGGAACTTCTCCGGCGGGCAGGTGCAGACGTAAGCCTTACCCATCTTGATGAGTTCTTCTGCGTACTTGTAGTAGATTTCAAGCCTGTCGCTGGCTATGTGGATTTCGTCAATCTGGAAGCCAAGCCACTTGAGGTCTTCGATGATCCACTCGTAGAACTTAGGTTCGGGTCTTTTGACCTTTGGATCAGTGTCATCGAAGCGGAGGATGAACTTGCCGCCGTAGAGCCTTGCGTACTCGTGGCTTAGGATAGCAGCACGAGCGTTACCGAGGTGGAATGCTCCGTCAGGATTAGGGGCGAAACGGGTAACCACCTTACCCTTCTCTGCCTTCGGGAGGGGCGGAAGGCCTTTCTTTTCCTCTTTCTTTTCCTTCTTTGCCTCGAAGAACTCTGGATAAATCTCCTTCAGCTTTGCTTCCTGTTCTTCGATGTCCATTCCATTGACCTGCTCCACTATCTGGTTGACGAGTGGGATTATCTCCTTTGCTTTGGGCCTAAGTTCCGGGTTCTCGCCGAGAACCTTCCCTATCACAGCCTTTGGGTTGGCCTTACCCTTGTGGCTGATCGCATTGATGAGCGCGTACTTCATAATCAACTCTTCCACGTTCATTCTCCTCACCGGGAGAAGAAGGGAGGGAGGAGTTATAAAGTTACTCCCCTTCGCAACGTGGTTCTTCCTTCCGTTTCTCTTGCGGCAGGAGTATCTCCAGGAACACCATGGCTAAACCGAGGATTCCGAAGAACATGCCTCTGTTATTGCTCATTAGTATCCCAAAGAGAATGAAACGAAACTCCCAAAGAGCATCAGCTCAAGACCCTCATCCATGGAACCACCAGAAGATTCTACCCAAAAAAGTTGAAAGTTTTGTGATGGGAAATAAGAAGGTGCGGAGCTCACTCCGCAAAGGTCACTATCTTGAGATTGACAGGCCTTCTGACGACGTTGTACTTCCTCGCCCCGACAAGGTACTTTACCCCGCTCTCGCTGACTGTGTCGATGAGCCTCTGGGTTATGACGCCGTTGAAGACGACAGCGTAAACGTCCTTTCTTTCCTTGAGCTGGTTGGTGAGCTCTCTGACGGGTATTTCCGCTATGACGCTCTTGTCTTTGTCGAGTAGGAGCGCCATCGAGTCTTTGGAGCTTTTGACCTTTTCGATGAACTCGCCGAACTCGTCCAGCTCGCTCGGCCTGGGCTGCTGAATCGGCTTGACTATCTTCTCCTCCCTCTCCTTGGGCTCAGGCTTTTCTATTGGCTTTGGTGCAGGTGCTGGAGCCGGTGCAGGTGCTGGCGGTTTGACCTCCCTTACCTTCTCCTCCCTGCCGTTCTTGGCCCTTTCCTTCTCCTTTATGACCTCGTAGAAGTTTCTACCCTTGTAGAATATCTCGGTTATGACCTGCTCAGCAGGCACCTTGCTCCTAAGTGCTTTCACTATCTCCTTCTTGGTGAGCTCCTCGACTTCTTTGCCCTCTGGTGCTCTGGCGACGTAGTCAACATCTGCGACCTGAAGGAGCTCCTTAAGGATGAGCTCTCCACCGCGATCGCCGTCGGTGAAGGCGGTAACGATGCGCTCCTTGCTGAGCTTTATTATGGTCTCCGGAACTGAGGTGCCTTCGACGGCTATGGCGTTCTTTATGCCGTGCTTGAGCAGGTTTAGTACATCTGCCCTTCCCTCAACGACAATGATTGAATCAGAGAACGGTACATGCGGTCCGGCGGGAAGCTTCTCCGGCCCATACTCTATGAGCTCCTTAGCCCTTACGGCCTTCTTGACTTCCTCTGTGAGCTCCTGGGTCTCTGGGATTTCCTGCTCCATCAGGGTCTCGAGGATCTCCTTGGCCCTCTCGATAATATATTTCCTCTTGGTTGCCCTGACGTCCTCTATGCGGAGAACCTTTATCTTGGCCTCGGCTGGACCGACCCTGTCTATCGTCTCAAGAGCAGCCGCCAAAATGGCCGTCTCAACCCTATCAAGGCTCGAAGGAACGGTTATCGTTCCGTAGGTCTTTCCAGCCTTTGCGTGAACCTCAACCCTTATCCTTCCGATCCTTCCGGTCTTTTGAAGCTCCCTTAAGTCCAGATCGTCACCAAGAAGACCTTCAGTCTGACCAAAAATAGCACCAACAACGTCGGGCCTTTCAACAATTCCGTTTGCTTCAAACTCGGCATAGATTACATATTTGGTCGTTCCAAATTCATCTTTGGCTGACATACTACCACCCTCTTTCCGTTTTTCAAACTTCTGCTTTTCAGCTAAAATGTGGTGAAGCACTGTCTTTTTCCTCTTCATCGAATTCCCTCCAAGTGGGGGTCAGAAACGGAGATGACCTTAAGATAGAGGCCATAGAGGTCCTCAATCCCCTTAATGTCCTTCTTTGCTATCCTTTTGAGCTCCTTCCGCGTCTCTGAATCGACTCTGCAGGGATACCCCTCCAGATAGCGGAGGAGCTTCCTTGCAAGCTCTTCGCCCTTTCTGTCGAAGTCTGTAAGTATCATGACCTCTCCATATGATGACGCGATGAGCGCGATTTCTGATAGTGGGAGGCGTGAAAGTCTTATTATCTCCGTCCTGACCCCCAAATTTCTCAGAGCCACCTCGTCTCGCGGGCCCTCAACTATAATGGCCCCTTCAAACTCTCGCAGTTTGTCTATAAGCTCCTCGAATCTTTTATAGTTTTCGGCGTACATGTTGCCGTCGTGCTGATAACGAACGAATGGGGTTATAAGTTTATTGGATAATTTTTGACGCTTTTCTGTCTATTTCAGCAAACCTTCCGCACGGTTCCAATGTAGCTCATAGGTTCCTCGTAAAACTCATCCATAAGATTCTGGAGCTTTCTTGAGAGCTCAATCTGCTTGCCCCACGACCCCTCTATCTTGCCCTTTGCTGCCATCCTGCCCAGAAATTTCTTCATCTCCTCACTCAGAGGTGAAGGCTTGCACCGTGCCCACGGGGTTCCTGGAAGGGGCATGAAGTAGTGTGCTCTGACCTTGCCGCCCTTCTTCATGATCCACTCCATAAGCTCGATGCTCTTCCTCTGGCTTTCAGGCGTCTCGTTCGGCAGGCCAACGATGAAATCAACCACAGGCTCGAAGCCGTACTCCAGCATATACTCAACGGCCTTTTGGACGTGCTCCACTTTGTGGATCCTGTGCATGGCTCTCAGCATTGCGTCGTCACCGCTCTGAGCGCCGATAGCCAAGCGTCTATTATCAGCATAATCAATCAGGAGTTCCAAAGTCTCTGGGAGGACGAACTCCGGCCTGACCTCACTGGGAAACGTGCCGTAGAAAAGCCTCCGGCCTTCCTTCCTTAGGGGCTGAAGGGCCTTGAGAAGGGCCTCAAGCTTATTGATTTTGAGTATCGCCCCAGGACTTCCGTAGGCGAATGCGTTTGGCGTTATGTAGCGCATGTCCTTCATCCGGCGAGAGTACTTCACTATCTGGTCTATCGGCCTGTGCCTCATGCGGAGGCCTTTTATGTATGGGGTCTGACAGTAATAGCAGCCGAAGGGGCAGCCACGGGTTATTTCTATCGGCGAGATAAGACGAACGCTTTCTGGATACGGTGGAAATCGCCAGAAGTCCTCAACCTTGGAGAATCCGGTAAAGACGAACTCGCCATTGAGGTAGAAAGCAAGACCAGTAATGTTGAGGAGCTCCCTGGTGATTTTGTAGTTCGTTCTTTTGAGCGTCTTCAGAAGATGATACAGAACCTCCTCCCCCTCGCCAATGACTGCTATATCGAAACCAAGCTGATTTAGGGTATGTTTAGGCATGGCTATAGCATGGTATCCACCGGCTATTAACAGCACACCCCTTTCCTTGAGAAGCCGGACCTCCTGAGGAAGACTCCCCCATATTTCCTCCGTGAAGAACGAGTAGAGAACGACCTTTGGTCTGGCCTTCAAAATTTCGTTGAAGTCCTTCGTTATTAACATTTCTCCGAGATCAAAACCTTGACTCTCTAGGGCTCCGAGGAGGTGAACAAAGGCATTGTGGTTGCGCCTGGTCATTCTAACGGCTATCTCCTGCATGATGAACAATCAGAAGAGCGGTTTAAAAAGCTGATGAGTTACAAAAGCAAGAAGAGAGAAAGACCTTCAGGTCTTGATAGCGAGCTTGATGTCCTCGGCCTTGATGGTCTTCCTGCCAGCGTGCCTGGCGAAATCATTGGCCTTCCTAGCAACATCAATGGCATACTCCTCGAGGTACTCAGCGAGGACCTTGGCAGCCTCCTCGCTGACCCTCTCAGCACCGGCCTTTCTAATCAGCCTGTCAATCGGGGCAATCGGCAACTCAGCCATCCACAACACCTCCAGGAAAGGTTTTTCACTATTTTCTAGGCGATTGGAGATATATAAACCTTTCGGTAAACGGGGCCATCTACGTCGATTAGATGCCCACTGCGCCCTTAGACGCAACCAACTTGACGAGATTGATTTTCTCGTGAACCTTGAGAAAGATAGATAACCAGTTAAAAGCACAGTGCTCAATAGGAGGCATTACCCAGATGATGCCTTTGAGAAGCTATAGTTCCCCAGTACACTTTTTAATGGCCCTAAAGTTCTCGGGAAAAATTTATTTGTTCATTAATTGTGCTTGAATGGCACAAGAAATAGAATAGGGCAAAGTGTTGAGCCTGATTTCATAAGTCTCACTTTTTCCTCCTCTTCGACAGCACTAAATGCTGGCTTCCCTGATAGTTGCCCCTGTACGGGTTCTTTGCAGGCCCTTCAAGCCGGATGAACGCTATCTGAACAAAGCGCTCTCCGTAAGCCAGCTCAACCGGTTCGTCAGAGGCGTTAAAGATTCCGAGGGTGAGGTTGCCATCCCAGCCGGGGTCTACCCAGGCGAAGGAGCCCATCAGTCCTTCTCTTGCGAGACTGCTCCTGAGCTTCATGTCACCCATGACGTCATCGGGAAGCTTTATCCTCTCAAGCGTTAGAACGAGAGCGTAGTTCTTGGGGGGGATTACAACCTTCCCTTCCCTCTCAACGTCTATGAACTCTCCGTTCACCATTGCCTCCTTTCCAACCCTTAAGTCGTAGCCGGCCGGCTGAAGGGATTTCTCGTTGAAGGGCTCGATTAGAATCTCCTTTCTAATTTTCCAGTCCGGGAGCATCACATTAATCACCCCAAGGTTAAACGAGGAAGTGCTTAAAAAGCTGACCACAGAGACTTTGCGGGACAAAGTTTCATCAAAGTTCGTGGCTCTTTGCTAGCCTGTCCAATTCGCAGTGTTTTCCAATTGAATCTTGCGGTTTAGTGAGGGAGAATCACGGGAGTTTAGCTTTTGAGATAGGGTTTAACTTTGGAGTTAGATGCCCGAGTGCGTCGAGAAAGTGTAAACCCCCGGGAAACAGCCATATAATAGATTCTCCCCATTAAATAGGGGCCGGCACTAGGAAAATTTGACAAACTGGAGTTCACGCAAGAGCCACGACCTTGATCAAACTCCGCGGGACTGTTGTTCCCTGCGTCGAGCAGAGTTCGACGTCGGGCAAGCGAGCAGGCTCTTGGAAAAAGCGTGCACTCTAAAACTCGCCCTCAAATGAGGGTTTAACTGCAAAAACGTGAGTGGGTAAGGTTTTACTTTTTTCTTAACGCCCTTTGGGCGTTATTCTCGCAGTGAAACACTGTAAAATTGGCAATTGTGAAGTAAACCCCGCTTAAGAACTGCCAATTTAAGGGGGCACGCAAACTTTGATCAAACTTTTGCTTGGCGAACAAGTTTTTGGAAAAAGCTTGACCAAAAGAGTCCCTTTCCCTTCAAAAAAGGCTGAGATGAGAGCGTGCATTCTCAAGAATTGCCATTAGGAGGAGTGTTTAACCCCAAGAATGGTTCCTTTAAGTGGTTTCACTTTCCTCTGGCGTCCGAAGGACGCCTTGTGGAGAGTGAAACACTGTAAAACCAACAATTGAAGAGCAAACCCCCTCGAGAATCAAGCACGTCAGAATCGCACGCAATTTTTCCGTCAACGCTTTGCGAAGCAAAGGGTTGCTATGGCGGGCCCGGCGGGATTTGAACCCGCGACTACCGGCTCCGAAGGCCGGCGCCATATCCCCTAGGCCACGGGCCCACGATGGTGGTTCATAACGGCCAAAGATAAACCTTGCGGTCTTTTTCGAAAATCTTTTAGGTTACCATGCCCGATGTTAATCTGGTGGAGGACATGAGGAAGAGCGTAGCACCGCTCGCGGTAAGCGCCCTGGCGATAGTGGGGTTCTTTGCCCTCGCTCCGGCGTTTTCGCTTTATCCAGTTCTCGCGGGCAGGTATGGGGCAGAGACAATTGACGCGGTGACGGTGATACTCGGCATTGTAGGACTCTTTTCCCTGATGGCTGGCATCGCCCTCTGGAAGATGGAGACCCTACCCAGAAAAGTTGCCATTTATGAGATTATCGAGTTCCTGACGATGTGGTTCGGTGGCGTGGTGTGGATAAACGTCGTTACAAGCCTTAATGGTTTCACCGAAAAGGCCCTCGTCACGATCGTGTTTTTCCTGGCCTTGGTGGCGTTCCTTGAGATGCTCAGGAGAAAGCTCGACCCAGGTAGATACAAACGGATATGGGCTGCGTTCTGGATCATTAAGAATCGCGAAGAAAAGTTTTGAGATGTCCGCCCGAGGGCGGACAAAAGAGGAGGGGAGTTCAGCCGAAGAGGGCACCGAGCCCAGCGAGGGCCTCCTCCTCGCTGGCCTCCTCCTCTTCTTCCTCCTCTTCCTCCTCAGCCGGAGCGGCCTCGGCGCCAGCAGCTGGAGCAGCGGCAACGGCGACCGGGGCGGCAACCGGCATGGCGGCCTTCTCGATGACCTCGTCGATGTTGACGCCCTCAAGGGCGGCAACGAGAGCCTTTATCCTGGCCTCATCCGGGCTGACTCCAGCAGCCTCAAGGACGGCCTTGAGGTTCTCCTCAGTTATCTCCTTACCAGCGGCGTGGAGCAGCAGAGCGGCATACACGTACTCCATTTTTCGCACCTCCAATCATCTTCATTTTTTCACACGGTTTTATTCAGGGATACGAGGGAAATGGAAAGTTCAGCCGAAGAGCGCGCCCAGTCCAGCGAGCGCGTCCTCCTCGGAGGCTTCCTCTTCTTCCTCCTCTTCCTCAGCCTCCTCAACCTTCTTCTCCTGCTGAGGCTGAGTTGCAACGGCTATTTGTGCCTGTTGGTTTAAAAGCTCTTTGGTCTTCTCGTCGAGTAGCTCCTCAGGCAGGTTCTGGGCTATGAGCAGGACAGCGCGCAGAGCTCTGCCAAAGATGTCCTCGACGGTCTCTGGGGTAATATAGCCAGCCTCGACTGCAACGTTCTTGGCTCCAAGGTAGGCCTTCTGGATGATGGCCTCGATGGTCTGGCTGGTCGGGTAGGCAGTGTTGACGGACAGGTTGAATGCGTGCATGTAAGCCTGCTGGAGCAGGTTGATGTACTCTTCCTCGTCGATAGCGAGGACTTCCGGAGTGTAGACAATTCCGTCCTCGTAGGCAGCGAGCAGGTTGAGACCAACCTCAAGGGGCTCGATGCCAAGAGCGTTAAGGATCCTCGCGAGCTGCTCGGTTATGACCTCACCAGCCTTGAGCACGGTGTAGTCCTTCTGGATGCTGACCTTACCCTTCTCGATTCTCGCGGGTATACCAAGAGCCTGCATCTCACCGACGAGCGGACCCGGTGAGATCGAGGTCGGACCGGCTGG
The DNA here is from genome assembly GCF_012027535.1 of Thermococcus sp. GR5. Taxonomy (NCBI): domain Archaea; kingdom Methanobacteriati; phylum Methanobacteriota; class Thermococci; order Thermococcales; family Thermococcaceae; genus Thermococcus; species Thermococcus sp. GR5. The sequence goes on from NZ_SNUN01000003.1 coordinate 51,651, forward strand.
TATAACGACGTCCCTTGGAACCGGCACACCTGGCTTGGCCGGAGCAGGAGTCTTGCTCTCCTCAAGGAGCTTGTAGAGCTTGAACGGGTTCATCTCGGTGGCGAGGATTCCAGCTCCACCCTGGATGTGGTCAATGAGCTTCTCAAGCTCTGGCTTTCCAAGCTCCTGGGCGGCCCTCTTTATGGCGAGTTCAATGAGTGTGTTCCTTGAGACTCTGAGGAGTGCCTTGCCCCTGAGCTTCTCACGCATCTTTGAGAGCGGGTAAGCTGGGACATTGGCAACGTCAACGAGTGCTATCACTGGATAGCTCTTGATGATGTTGGTGAGCTCTTCAACTTCCTTCTTCTTCCACTCAGCGACGTGGGCCATCTCCCTCACCTCTCCACCTTAACGGCCGGTCCCATGGTGGTCTTAACGTACACTGACTTCACTTGGTTCTCTCCGCGCTCGAGCTTGTTGATGATGGCATTGAGCACTGCTTCAGCGTTCTCAGCGAGCTTCTCATCGTCCATGTCCTCGGTTCCTATCGGAGCGTGCACAACCGGATTGTTCTTGAGCTGTATCCTGACGGTCTTCTTGAGCCTTGCAACTATGGGCTCCAAGTTGGTCATGGTCGGTGGAACGACCTGCGGCATCTTGTTCCTTGGACCGAGGTACCTACCGAGGTACCTACCGATCTTCGGCATCAGCGGAGCCGCCGCAATGAAGAAGTCATAGCTCTTCGCCAGTTTCCTTGCCTGCCTCGGGCTCTTGGCAAGTTCCTCAAGCTGCTCTCCACTAATTACATCCAGCCCGAGCTTTTTAGCCGCCTCGGCAACGGCACCATCAGCGATGACCGCGATCTTGGGCTCCTTCCCACGACCGTGGGGCAGCACAACCTCAAGCTTAAACCTGTTCTCCGGCTTGCGGAGGTCTATATCCCTGAGGTTGACTGCCACTTCGACGGTCTGTGTGAAGTTACGCGGCTTAGCCCGGGCCTTCGCCTCCTTCACCGCTTCCACGAATTTCTGCCTGTCAAAGGCCATTTACAGCCCTCCCTTCATTTTTGATTTAAGCACCGAAAAGTCAAAAATGCGTAAAAAGAGGGATTTTTAAACTTTTCCCTCACTCTTCGGCGTTCGCAAAAATCTCGTCGTAAACGCCTTCGTCAATCTCCTTCTGGACTTCCCTAGGGTCCTTGCCCTCGACGGTAACACCCATACTGAGCGCTGTACCGATGACCTCCTTGGCTGCAGCCTTGAGGTCAGCGGCAAGCATCTGGTCTATCTTGGCCTTAGCTATCCTGATGACCTGCTCCATGGTCAGGTTTCCGACTGGACTGTGACCGGCCTCGCTGGAGCCCTTTGGTATGCCAAGCTCCTTCTTGATTAGCTGGCTGACCGGAGGAACACCAACCTCAATGCGGAAGGTCTTCTTCTTGGGATCCTCCACGATGATCTTGACTGGAACCTGCATCCCCTCGAAGTCCTTGGTGGCCTTGTTTATCTCGTCAACAACCTGCTTAACGTTAAGTCCGAGCGGACCAATAGCGGGACCGAGTGGCGGACCTGGTGAAGCCTTTCCTCCCTCAACGAGCACCTCAACAACCTGCGGCATCTTTCTCACCTCTAGTTATCTGAGTCCGTTCACTCCTTCTGGCGTTTGCTTATAAGTCTAACGTATTCGCCCCTCACCGTAACCGGAATCGGGACGATTGAACCAATAAGCTCGACGACTATTTCGTCCTTGGCTTCGTCAACCCTGACAACCTTAGCCTTTTCACCCTTGAACGGGCCAGCGATGAGCTCAACTATGTCGCCAGGCTCGAAGCCGCTAACGGCTGGCTTCTCCTCGAGGAAGTGCTCAATCTCCTCGAACTTGACCTCGCCCGGAAGGGTACCCTTGGCATGCCTTATACCCTTGATGGCTTCATCGACTGCGCTCTTGCTGGGGGCCTCGACGAATATGTATCCCTTCACCTTTGACGGAGCCAATATGGCATAGACCGGGAGATTGTATGTTTTAATCTTGCTGTATATCAGCTTGGCAGTAGTTTCTTCTTGACCAACTGTGACACGCACTGTGAATATCCTGCCGTCGCTCATCTCTATCACCCGTTGCTGGCTCAGGCGCCAGTAATAAGGTAGCCGATCATACGGATTACGAGGCCTATGAGGCCAATTAAAATCATTCCGATGCCGGTAATCTTTGCAGCCATCTTAAACTCTTTCCAGCCCGGTTTTTTTGTGACCAGTAAAACCCTCCGCAACTCCGCGAAGAAGTTTTTAAGCTTTTCCGTAGTTGTTGCCACACTCGTCACCCCTCTAAATTTTGAAAATGAAATGGTTATCAAAGCTCCTCAAGGTCGAGTTTAATAACTTTTCTCTCGGGCTCCTCACCGTAGTAAGTGGGCTCCTCCTCGGCGACAGCGTATGGGGAGCTGACTCCAGTAACCACGATGAGGATCCTTATCATCTTTCCGAGCTCTTCGTCAAGCTGTATTCCCCAGATGACCTGAGCCTCTGGGTCGAGTTTACTCGTGACCAGCTCTATTATCTGCTGGGCCTCCTCGAGCTTGACGTCGCTTCCGCTTATGCTTATGAGCGCTCCCTTGGCACCGCTTATGTCAACGTCGAGAAGTGGGCTGTTGAGTGCCTGCTGGGCAGCTTCGAGGGCCCTCTTCTCGCTGTCGCTCTCGCCAATACCTATCATCGCAACGCCGCCGTCCTTCATGACAGCCCTAACGTCGTTGAAGTCGAGGTTAACAAGTCCTGGCTTGGTGATGAGCTCAGTAATGCCCTTGACGGCCTGGACGAGTATCTCGTCGGCGACCTTGAAGGCCATGTGTATCGGCAGGTTAGGAGCGACCTCCATGAGCTTGTCGTTCGGGATGACAATAACGGTGTCGCTGTTCTTCCTGAGCCTCTCGAGACCGTACTCGGCGTTCTTTATCCTCCTGATGCCCTCGACGGTGAATGGAAGGGTAACGACTGAGACGGTGAGAGCGCCCATCTTCTTGGCTATTTCGGCAACAACTGGAGCGGCCCCAGTACCGGTTCCGCCACCGAGACCGCAGGTGATGAAGACCATGTCGGCACCTTCAAGGGCGTCGCGAATTTCTCTCTCGCTCTCCTTGGCAGCTTCCTCTCCCATCTTGGGGTTGTTTCCTGCACCGAGACCACGGGTAAGTTCTTTACCTATGAGTATCTTCTTGTGAGCTCTAACCTTGAGGAGATCCTGAGCATCAGTGTTGATAGCGATAACCTTCGCACCCTGGATGCCGACCTGCATCATTCTGTTTATAGTGTTACAGCCGGCACCCCCAACACCAACAACATAAATCTTAGCTTGTATCTGCTCCAGAATCCTCCTAAGCTCCTCATCGATGTCGGTCTGCGGAGCCTGGGCCTCCGGAACCTTGTTAAGGTCGGAGGAGGTTCTTTCGATAGCGTCCTCAATCAGCTTCAGCATCTTTTCACCCTCCGGGCAATTTAACATCTGTTTCACTTTGTAGGCAGGTAGTATATAAATTTAGCTAAAGTCGAGTGCTGATTTTAAAATCCCGCTTAACATCTTTAAAGATTTCGATTATCAGTCCCGTATGAACTCCAAGCCGAGCTCCTCAGCCAAAGCTTTCGCCATCTGCCTCGTTTCACCTTTGCTGCCCTTCCAATCAACGTATATGGCATCCACTTTTTCGGCGGTTCTCTCGATGGCCTTGAGAATGAGTTCTTTCTTGAGCGGATGGACATACTTTGGTGCTATGTGGCTGAATGCTAGGTCTGTCTCTAGCGCCCTTTTTGTCTGCTTTGGGGCGTAGTGACCGCCACCTATCCCTATGGCAACTGGGAACTTGGTCTCTCTGTATTTATCCAGCACATATGTTATTGTCTCTGCTAGTATATCTCCTGCCCTGTCGTTCACCCACTCCTCCTCGCTCGAGCCTATTTCGATGAACAGACTCGGGACGTTCAGCTCACTCGGGCCGTGGTGTGTGGCCTCATAGCAGATGATCCAGTTCAGATCATTGAGCTCATTCATCTTGAGGAGCGCAAGCTTCATTGCGCTCGGTTGGGCTATGGCCAGGCTCTCGTCCTTTCCACCATACATTGCGTTGCCCCAGTTACCAGTTATATGAGTGGTAAGTGCAGGCAGCTTCTGTTTGCTGGAGTGCCTCGAGGCGAAGACTATGATTTCAGGGACGAGACCGAGCTGGTGCTCGATGGCCTTGTCGAGGTTGTCGTAGTAAATCATCTCGTCGTTGGTGGTCAGAATGAGCGTATCGCCCTTTGAATAGACGGGATTTCCATCGAAGAGCCTGTCAGTTTCTTTAAAGCCGAAGTTCTCCACCAGTTTTTCCATTATGTTCATTGAAGCTAGGTCTGTCTTCGTCGTCATTATTACCTTCATCTTGCAACCCCCTTGATGCTCGGCTCGGGAATTAAAAGGCTTTACCCGGTCCGAACCTTTACTTTTGTCTAGTGGATACCGAGGGTACGACGTTTCGTGCCCAAAATTTCATAAGGAAGATTTACGAAAAAGTAACGCAAACTATATAACCCGAAATATACTCCAATATCCTAATGTGGTCGTTTGACCATGTATGCACATTAAGGTTTGGGGGTGCACAAAAGATGAAAAAAGTGATGTCAATCGGGCTCGTTGCCGTTTTGGTTCTTGCAGTGGTTATAGCTGGTTGTATTGGCAGTGAAGGAGGTCAGACGACGCAGACCCAGGAGATAACTATCTACACCGGTGGAACCAGCGGAGTTTACTTCCCACTGGGCTCAAAATACGCAGAGATACTCAGCAAGAACGGTGTCAATGCTAAGGCTGTTACCAGCGGTGCGAGTGTTGCCAATGCTAAAGCCATTGGTGATGGAACTGCCCAAGCTGCTATAATGCAGAATGATGTTGCATATTATGCATATCACGGTCTATACATGTTTGAGGGCAACAAGATCGAGAAGCTCCGTGGTGTTGCAGCGCTGTATCCTGAAACCGTCCAATTTGTCGTGAGGGCAGACAGTGACATAAAGAGCCTCCAGGACCTTGCAGGCAAAAAGGTCGCAATCGGCGCCCCCGGAAGCGGTACTGCTGTTGCCGCGGAGCAGATACTCAAAGCTGCAGGGGTATGGGACAGCATCCAGAAAGTTAACCAGGCCTTTAGCGAAGCTTCTCAGAGTCTCAAGCTTGGTCAGGTTGATGCTGCAGTCATAGTCTCGGGTGCTCCAACACCTGCAGTCAACCAGATTGCCGTTCAGACTCCCGTCAGGATTCTCCCGATTCCAGACGACATTCTAAACAAGCTTAAAAATGAGGGATACATCTTCTATGTGAGGCAGGTTCTCCCCAAGGACACGTACAACGGAATGACTGAAGACACTCCGACAGTTGCAGTTAAAGCTGTTCTCGTCGTCAGTGCCGATCTCCCAGAGGACGTCGTGTATCAGATGACCAAGATACTCTTTGACAACGTTGCCGAGCTCCAGAAAGTCCACGCCAAGACCCAGTACATAAGCCTCGAGACTGCACTCGATGGCATGAGCATCCCGCTCCATCCTGGAGCCGCTAAATACTACGAAGAGAAGGGCATGACTATCCCGTCAGAGCTCAAACCTTGAATGGGTGAGCATCCTTGAGGAAGTCTTTTATTTTTTTGACTTTCCTGCTATCTTTAATTCTACTCTCCTATCCCCTGAAGGTTTTCATGATAAGCGATGGAGTCTCAAAGAGCGTCTTCCTTTTGGGGGATGTTAACGTAACCATAAAATACGTCCACAGTGTCCAAAGAAGTGAAGTCATCGAAGTCCTGAAAGTGAATAGGAGTGGCATCTACGCGGAGGAAATGCGATGGAGGGATTTCGGTGCGGGTCTCCCGGAAGATATTCAATCCACAGAAAACGGTTACTACGTCAAGAAAATCAACATTCCCCTTGGGGAGAGCTTGGACTTCTGGTTCATCCCCTTGAATAGCGCTGAAATCTGGGTAAATGGGAAGTTAGTTTTTTCACCCAGACGAGAAACCCTTGTTGAATTTGAGGTTAAGGAATGCAGTCTGTTCGAGATAGCGATTGGGAGGTGTTAAAATGGCCGTGGAGGATAAAAAGCCTAAAAAGAAAGCGGAAGAAGTCGAGGGGGTTGTGCTCGAAAAGATCCGGGTACTGCCTCCTTCGCTCGAACGCCTCGTAACCATAGCAGCGATTCTTATAGGCATCTACGAAATACTGTTTATATTCAACTTCAACTACACACTATACGACATGTTTTCCCGTATGGGTATCGAAATAAGTTTTCTGAAGACGACGTTCCAAACAAAACAGGGAGAAGCATTTGTTTTGGCCATGATACTCTTTATTACGTTCATGCTCTACCCAATTCGTAAGAAAGAGAAATACCTGAAAAAGGTACCAGTTTATGACTATGTACTGGCAGCTCTCGGAGTTATCTCATCACTATACCTGTTTGCAGTTTACCAACGCTACGCTGAGTTCGCCGAAGTAACACAGACCGATGTCATATTTGGCATTATGGCAATAATTCTCGTCCTTGAAGCAACACGTAGAGTCCTCGGATGGGTTCTGCCACTCGTTGTCACAGTATTTCTGCTATACGGAATCAACAACATAGGCTTCAACTGGATACGATTTACCCAGCAACTCTACTTTGATGAAGGAATCTTTGGAATTCCGTTCTTCGTCATGACAATATACGTATTTGCTTTCGTGTTCTTTGGAGCATTCCTTCTCAGGATAGGCATCAGCGACTACATTACCGAATTCATGATAGCGCTTTTCGGTTCCCGTCCGGGTGGACCTGCAAAGGCCGCCGTTGTTTCAAGTGGCCTCATGGGGACCGTCAGCGGATCTAGTGTTGCAAACGTCCTCACAACTGGAACTTTCACGATACCCCTCATGAAAAAAGCTGGATATCCCCCCGAGATAGCCGGTGCCGTTGAGCCGGTTGCATCAACAGGCGGACAGCTGATGCCTCCAATAATGGGTGCAGCAGCATTCATAATGGCCGAGTTCCTTGGAATACCATACAACAAGTTGATAATAGCTGCTGTCATCCCAGCTCTCGTGTATTATTCCGGCGTCTACATCTTCATAGACCTCGAGACTAAAAGGCTTGGACTCAAGAGCATGGCAGTTGAAGAGTCAAAGAAGCTCGGGTATTTCCTCAGAAAGCTCTATATCCTCTTGCCCGTAGCAGTCATTACAGTCGCTCTCGTCTGGGGAATCCCACCCCACATATCTGCCATCTCATCCCTTGGAATTGCCATTTGGGTAGCCTGGATCGCTAGGGACGAGATAAATGGTCACGAAGGGTTCTATGTCGGCATTGTCCTCCTAACGACTCTCATGATGTTTACAGGAAAGTCAATGACAGGACTTGTTGCGGGTCTTTTAGTGGTTCTCTCGCTTGTACTGGTGGGCCTAGCGTTTATGACGGACCTAGTAGACTTCAACGAAAAACTCTATATCAGCCTGATGTTCATACTTTTCATAGCCCTCACCAAGCATCTCGGAATGACCAAGGAGCAGATACTGCTGATGAGCGGTGTCATGGGAATTGCCTTCTCTCTCATCGTGGGATACATATCCAATAGTGAAGAGGGCAGGCGGATGTACTCGGCGACTTATGAGTCAGTCATTGACGCAGGCAAAACCAGTACCAGCGTCATGCTAGCAGCAGCTTCTGCAGGCTTGATTCAGGGAGTTCTAACAATGACCGGCCTCGTTACCCGCATTGGATATCGCCTCGTTGATTTGACTGCCGGGAACCTATTACTGCTGCTGATCCTTACTATGGTATTCAGCCTCATCCTAGGAATGGGGGTTCCTACGACCGCCAACTACATTATCACCTCTCTAGTTGCGGCACCTGCTATTTTCAATGCAGTTCAAAGTGTTGCCCCGTACGACCAGCCAGTTCCAGGCTTCGCCACTGCGATAGCTCTTCTCGCGGCGCACTTCTTCGTCTTCTACTTTGGTATACTAGCAGACGTCACTCCACCGGTTGCCCTAGCAAGCTACGCAGGTTCAGCTTTAGCTGGTGGAGACTTTTGGAAGACTGCCATGAACGCGGTCAAGTACGCCTTAGCTGGCTACATAGGACCCTACATCTATTTCACTCACCCGGAGATGTTCCTGATAACGGTTCCAGAATGGAACATTGCAACGGCACTCAGAGTGCTCTATTACCTCCTGGCGACTCTGTTCATAATGTACCTGCTGGCGATAGCACTGACTGGATTCTATAAGACACACCTGAAGAAGTGGGTTAGAATAATACTAGTGGTCATTGGGCTGGCAGGAGTGACACTGAACCCAATAATCATTGGGACAGGAGTCGCTGCTTGGCTTGGCCTGAAGTTCTACGGAGTCAGAGTTTCTGTGGGGGCATAGCCCCCTCAATCCTCTATCATTTCGTTCATTGTTTTTATTATTTCCTCGGAGGTTCTCGTAATCTGAGTGGCGGCATCGCTGGCCGTTCTTTGGGCTATCCTAATGGTGAACATGGCCATCACTAAGGCAAGTGCCGTCATCATGAGGTATTCTACCACAGCCTGGGCTCGCCTCATGCTATCACCCCCTTTCACCTCTCAATATATATTAAGTAACTTTTGGTTAATAAAATTTTGGGTGGGTAACTGTCCAAAAAGAGGTAGAAAAAATACATTATGGACATCAGTACAGCATGACTTCAAAGCCAAGTTCGCTGAGGAGATCCGCCAGCTCCTCGCTATCCACATAAACCAGCAGATGGTGGTTGCCTAGGGTGCCGTCTATGAAGTCCCTGGCTTCTTCTATCCGGAGCTTCATCTGGGTTCTGCAGCGGTGCTCGCTGCGCTCCCTTCCAACGACTTCAACACCGGCAACGACGGCTTTTCTGCCGCGTATTTTGAGGAGTGAGGCTTTGCCCTTTGGCAGCTCGACCTCAACGCCAACTCCCATTCCGCTCTCAAAGTGTGACCTTATGATGTATCCACTGATGAGGGGAGCGGTACAATGGGCAAGGATGATGTAGTCGTCGCCGTAGTCAGCTATGTTGCCCATGAATGCTGGCTTGTCGAAGAAACGCTTCACTATCGCCATCCCTAGGAGTGCGTTCAGCTCTCCCTCGCATGCCGCTGGAATTCCCTCCGCATTGAACATCGCAAGGGCCAAGCAGGGTGTGGCCTTTATCTTCATTATGAGGTCAAAGCAGCCTATTGTGAAACCATCCAGGTGATAGTCTTCAAGGATGCGCTTGATGGCTAGATAAATCCTCCCGGCTTTGACCAGATCCTCCCGCTTGGGTTCTTTTATCTCTCTGGCCTTTGCCACTATCTCCTCGACAACCTTCCAGCCCTCAGCGTCGGTCGTTGCCTCATAGTACTCGTAGAACTTCTTGAGGCTTATGCTGGTGTAGGGTAGCTCGAACTTCTCGTTTATGAGCCACGGCGAGACACGGCCTATTATGCCAAGGCGCATCCTCAGGAACTTGTCAAGGGTCTCTTTCATGTCCTCGTAACCGAGAAGGGCGGCTTTGAGTCCGTTAAAGTCCTTGACGAGGGTTGAGGGAACGAGTCTGTCCCTGAAGTATTCGCGCAGCTCTATTCCCGCCGCGAGGGAGTTATTGAATGTGTCGCCGTAGATTATTATCGGCCTTCTGTAAACCGCGAACTCCTTTAAGGCTCCTTCGGTTCCACCAGTCAGAGGATAAAGGACTATCGCATCAACCTCATTGAAGTTTACCTCTTCCTTGGCTTCCTTGAAGTCCCTCTTGGTGGAAATAAAGAAGCCCCCAACGACGTCGAACTCCTTCGCGAGCTCGGTTATGAACTTAGATGCTTTCTTCTCAAAGGTCTTTGGACTTGCCAGCTCGCTTACTCCAAAAACGACTCCGACTCTCATACTTTCCACCTAACTGTTTTAAACTTCCCCGCTTAAATAAGCTTGTGGTGGTCATGAGGTTCGTGCTCGATACGAGCATCTTTGTCAATCCAGAAATAAGGCGAAAGTTTGGGGACAACCCGACCGAGGCTATGAGAACATTTCTTGGATATGCTGAGATGCTCTTCGGTAGGGTGGAGTTCTACATGCCCCCCGGTATCTACCGCGAGGTTATGCATTTCGTCGATGAAGACGAACTCCTGCCTGAAATCGAGCTCTACATCATAAAGAAGCCCCCCAACGTCCACGACATTAAGATTCCCGCCTTTGTAGTCTACGAACTGATTGACGACATAAGGAGGCGCATAGACAAGGGCCTCCGCGTCGCTGAGAAAGCCGTCCGCGAGAGTGTAATCGAAACTGACAACGTCGATAGAATAATCCAGAAGCTGAGGCGGAACTACCGCAAAGCCCTCCGTGAGGGCATCGTTGATAGCAAGGAAGATTTTGAGCTTATCTTACTAGCAAAAGAGCTCGATGCGACGATAGTTTCTGCTGATGTCGGGATACTCACCTGGGCTCAGAAGATGGGCATCAAGTGGATCGACGCGGCCAACTTTCGTGAGGTTCTTGAGGGCCTCGTGGCAAAAATGGGCGAAGGGAAAAATTTATAAATGCTCACCTGCATGGTATCATCGACGCCCCGGTGGCTCAGCCTGGTGGAGCGGCCGCTTGGTAAGCGGCAGGTCGCGGGTTCAAACCCCGCCCGGGGCTCCAAACTTCTTGAAGGACTATTCTGGGCAAGGGGCCGTGGGGTAGCTTGGTCCATCCTGCGGGCTTTGGGAGCCCGTGACCCGGGTTCAAATCCCGGCGGCCCCACCAGTACAGCACTTGCAGAGCAAGCGCAGGCGGAAAGATTCTAACTGCTTCTGAAATGCTGAACCCTAGGGTTTTGTGCACTTAACAGTCCCAGATCATTCACAGAAGGCCAACATAGAAGAGACGCATAGAAAAGACAAAATCGAAGAATTCAGCGCTCCATCCTCTTAACTCCTTCCCTCGTACCGACGAGGACAATGTCAGCTATGTCAGCAAAGATGCCGTTCTCGACGACGCCGGGGATGTTGTTTAGCTCTATCTCGAGGTCAAGCGGGTCGTCTATCCTGTGGAACCTCGCGTCGAGGATGAAGTTACCGTTCTCTGTAACGACCGGACCGTCCTTCTTGCTCGCCATCCTGAGCTCAGCCGTGGCGTTGAAGACCTCGAGCTCCTCTGCTATTGCGCGCCAAGCGGCAGGAATAACCTCTATGGGAACCGGCATCTTCTGGCCGAGCCTCTCCACGAGCTTGCTCTCATCAACGAGGACGAGGAAGGTTCCGGCGCGGTACTCGATGATTTTCTCCATGGTCAAAGCCGCACCGCGCCCCTTTATGAGATTGAGGTACGGGTCAACCTCATCAGCGCCGTCGACGGCTATGTCTATAGCATCAACTTCATCAAGGTTGACCACCGGAACGCCGTACTCGAGAGCGAGAAGCCGTGCCTGATAAGAGGTTGGAACACCGTAGACGTCCTCAAGCTCCTCCTCCATGATGAGCTTGCCAAGGTACTCGATGAAATAGGCGGTTGTTGAGCCGGTACCGAGGCCCACTACCATATCATCCTCGATGAACTTCAGGGCCTCCTTTGCGACGGCTCTTTTCAGTTCTTCCATACGCTCACCCCGCCACCGCTCCGTTCTGCGTGAGTTGATACAGCAGGCTCTGGTTTGAGTAGAACTGGGGCTGGAAGTTTATCACTAGCGTGTAGCTGAGCATGGTGAAGTAGAGCCAGAACAGGAACCAGCTCCAGAAGGCCTTCTTCAGAATCATGCGCTCGTCCTCTATCTCTGGTGGCAGCTCTTTTATTAGAGCGAGCACGAACTTGTCGATGACGAAGTATAGCGCGATGCCGAGCAGCCAGCCGTACTGAACCTTAGCTGCAGCTATTCCGCTGATTAATCCGGTGATCAGTCCCCATAGATACACGGACAGTGAAAACTTATGCTCAATCGTCAGCTTCACATTCTTCACCTACGGTTAGCTTTAAAAAGATGTTTTAAAACCTTTCCGTTAGGCAGAGAGCGTCTCGAGGAACTTCCTACCCTTCTCCGTGAGCCCGTAGTACACGCGCCGTCCCTTCTTGTGAGATTCCTCTATGAGACCGAGGCTTTCGAGCTCGCGCAGGTGCTGATAGACGGCCTGATACTTGAGGGGCTTCTCCAGTGCTTCCCATATCTCGTAGCCATACATGCTCCTTTCGCTGAGCAGCTTTAGGATTTCGAGCTTGGTTCCTCCAAGGGTGAACTTTTCCCTGCCCTCCGAATAGTGACCTTTTAATCCGGAGCTCGTCACGATTAGGGCTATTCTGTCGTCCCTCTCAAAATAGTCCTCCTCGGCGAGCTTGAGGAGTGCCGGGACTATTACCACCGAAGCGTACTCGGCAAAGATACCCTCCTTCGCGAGGAGCCTCTCACCCAAATCAAGCTCGTCTTCCCCAACGAGGACTGCAGTTCCGTCCGTCTCCCGTATAGCCTCAAGGGCGAGCTCTTTCGTGAGGGGGTTCTTGACGTAGAGAGCCAGAGCTTTGGTCGGCTCGGCCTTAGGCTCAACGCCGAGAACCTCGCTCGCTATAGGGGAGCATCTCTCAGTTTGAACTGCTATGAGCTTGGGCATCTCCTCGATTACGCCAATCTCTAGGAGTTCCCTAAAACCTTTGTAGATGCTGTAAAGGTTGCTGCCGCTTCCAGTAGGCACAATCACGTGGGTAGGGTTGAGCTCCTCCCAGAGCTCGAAAGCCACCGTTTTCTGGCCCTCAAGACCAATCAGGTTGCTCTCGGGGGTGATGTTGTACAGGCCCCTACCTTCAGCCAGCCCCTCAGCGTAGCTTATGCCCTCGTCAACGCTCTCGCCGTAGCGTATGATTTTGGCCCCAAAGGCAACAATCTGAGTTAGCTTGCACTTCTCTATGAGCTTGGGGACTACCGTGTAGGCCTCTTTGCCAGCTCTGGCTGCATAGGCCGCGAGGGAAGCTGCCGCGTTCCCGTTGCTGGCAACGACGAAACCGTTCTCAGCATGGGGTAGGCCATAGGAAACGGCAACAGTGATGAGCCTGTCCCTGAAGGAGCCGGTCGGGTTCCTCGTTTCATCCTTGATGAAGACGTTTAGTCCGAGTTCCTCACCAAGTTTGGCTCTCAGAAGAGGCGTTCCACCCTCGTGGAGGCTGACAATCTCATTAACGTCTGGCAGAAGCTCCCTGTAGCGCCATACGCCCTTCTTACGGTTTCCCCATCTGGACACATCAACATTCTCATAGTCGTAGGCTATCCTAAGTGGTTCGCCACAGGAGCATGTAGGGGGAATAAGGGAAGAATAGAGCCTCCCGCAGGAGGGACACCTAACGAACATATCCATCACTTCAGCCGGATTGCGTCGAGGTTGTTTGGGGCCCTCGTGCTGATGCCGAACTTCTTGTGGATGCTTGTCGAGAGGTCAAGACACTTGTGGGGCTCTCCGTGGACTGTTATGATCCTCTCGGGCCTCGGTCTCAGCCTTGCTATGTAGCTTATGAGCTCCCTCCTGTCGGCGTGACCTGAGAATCCGTCGATGGTGTGAACCTCCATGTTGACCTTGACGACCTCGGTCTTGCCCCCCTCGCCGACGAGCGGGATTTCCCTGAGTCCCCTCTGCACCTGTCTTCCGAGGGTTCCCTCTGCCTGGTAGCTGACGAATATCATGCTGTTCTTTGGATCCGGAGCGAGCTGCTTGAAGTACTCCACGCTCGGTCCGCCGACAAGCATGCCCGAAGTAGCTATGATTATCGCCGGCTCACCGCTGTCTATGATGTCCTGCCTCTCCCTGGAGTTGGCGACGGGCTTGAATATCGGATTGAGGAATGGGTTGTAGCCCTCGTGGAATATCTGCTCGCGGAGGTGTCTGCTGAGGTATTCTGGATAGGCCGTATGTATGGCGGTGGCCTCCCAAATCATTCCGTCGAGGTAAATCGGCACCTCTATGCCACCAACCCTCGCGTACTCCTCGAGAACCATCATTATCTCCTGGGCCCTACCGACGGCCATGGCCGGAATGAGAACCTTGCCCTTCCTCCTTATTGTCTGGTGAATGACCTCAATCAGGCGCTTCTCAGCTTCCTCACGCGGCATCTGATGGTCGTTGCTTCCACCGTAGGTAGACTCCATGACGAGGGTCTCGAGCCTTGGGAACCTCGAAACGGCCGGTTCGAAAAGCCTCGTTGGGATGAACTTGAAGTCTCCGGTAATTGCTATGTTGTGAAGTCCGTTTCCTATGTGGAGATGAACTATGGAAGAACCAAGGATGTGGCCGGCGTTGTGGAGCGTTAAACGCATGTCTGGCGCTATGTCCCTGACCTCGCCGTAATCCAGGGTTATGGTGTGCTTGATGACCTCTTTGATGTCCCTCGGTCTGTAAAGCGGCTCGACACCGTTCATCTGCTGAATCTCGATAAAGTCCTGCTGGAGGAGAACCATAAGGTCCCTGGTCGGTGGAGTCGTGTATATTGGTCCGTCGAAGAGCTTGTAGCGGAAGAGATATGGAAGCATACCGCTGTGGTCGAGGTGAGCATGAGTTATGATTATCGCATCGAGAAGGCCTGCATCCAGGACGTAACGAAACTCCGGAGCATCGAAGTGTGGGAAGGCCTTCTTGGGGTCACGGAGGGCAGCTATGTTAACACCGAAGTCAACCAAAACATAACTCTCGTTGGTCTGGACGAGAAGGGCACTCCTACCGACTTCCCTGAAGCCTCCGAGACCGGTTATCCTTATCCACTCGCTCTTGAGTTCGGGCTTGCGGTAGATGTTCCTGCCGACCTGACGGAGGAACTTCCTCCTGTCCTTGCTCTCGGTCTGGAGTATCTGTCTGATGGAGTATATCGTCTGGCTCTGGAGCGGAGGAGTTCGTATCACCTTGGGAGCCCAGTGAACCTTCTGGGTTATTGAGCGGAGCGTTTCACCGTTCTTACCTATCACTAGACCCGGCTTCTTGGCTTCTATGAGGACCTCACCCACGGACGGATCAAAGCTGATGCTGGTTATCTCTGCCTCCGGCGGAACTATCTCTTTTATCATTTCTTCGGCCTTCTCCGGTGGGAGAAGAACTTCCGGATCAGGCCTGACACTTATCCTTTTCTTGAGAACCTTGGCGAGGTTCTTGATGAGCTCTCCATCCTGCATTATTGCCTCGGGGTTCTTAACGTAGATGACGAGCTCCGGTCCCTCGAACTCGATGTCTGTTATTCTAGCTTCCCTCGGAACCATCTGCGAGATTACCGCTTTTATATCACGTAGAATGTCGTCAACAAACGTCTCTCTCCTTATCAAAGTCACCACCTCACTTCAGAAGAGCCTCTATTTCCTCTCTGTTCAGCTCCCTGTAGCCCTCCTCCGTCACGGTTACGAGTGTTATTCCATCGCCTGTGAAAACATCACGCCTCGTGGCAATTTTTATAGCCTTAAGGGCAAGCTTAACGCCCTCTTCAACATTAATGTCGTCCCTATACCCATCTTCAAGAACTGCGAAGGCTAGCTCCATTCCAGAGCCGGCTGCGGTGAACTTATCCTCTGTAACGCCGCCCGCCATATCGAGGGAATACAGTGCGGGCTTCTCATCGTAACCGGCTATGAGAAACCACCCAAAGTATGGCATGAATCTGCTCCCGTGGAGAATGTTAGAAGTAAGCGTTGCGAGGGCCTTAACGCTTATCTCTCTCCCGACCTTGGCCCTGTAGAGCCTAACCTCAGCCCTCAGAAGTCTAACGAGCGAGAGAATGTCCCCGACGCTCCCAGCTCCAGCTAGAGCCAGATGGTCGTCTATCTGAAACACCTTAGTGACTTCCTTTGACAGCACCATGTTGCCGAGCGATGCTCTCCTGTCCGCCGCTAGGACAACACCGTCCTTACATACAATGCCGACCGTAGTCGTTCCCTTTAGCTTTTCAGCCAATTACAACACCCCTGCTAGTATGCTTTTAGAATAGAAGAACTTCTACAAGTGCGGTTTAGGGGAATAGTATTTAAAGGTTTCGTCCTAAGGGGACTTCTAGGGTGGTAGAATGAAGGAGGTAATACTCTTAACAGGCCCCCCTCTCAACGGCAGAGACGAGTATATAACCGAGGCCCTCAAGCTTGCCAACGGAGAGAGCTACACATACTACCACGTCTTCGACTACATAAGGGAAGTCGGTAAAGAACTGGGCGTTAAAATAACCCGGAAGAACGTTTTGGATTTCGCAATAAGTCACCAAGATCTGATGAACGAGATAAGGGACGAGGCATTCAATAGAATAAGAAAGGAGATAAATGAGAGCGATAAGAAGTACCACCTTGTCTCAACTCCTAGCCTCTTCCGATGGGGAAGCGGAAGTGTTATAGGCTTTACTACCAGCAACCTCAAGCTCCTGAAGCCGAACCGCGTTATAATAGTCCTCGACGACGTTCTCTCCGTCAGGAGGAGGATAATAAACGACCCTGAGTGGTTCGAGCGCTTCGGCAAAGACCCCGAGAACATAAAGCTCACGACTCTCGTCATGTGGCGTGAGGATGCCATAAACCACGTGAAGACCCTCGTCCACGAGCTGAAGAAAGAAGGCCTTGAAGTCCGCTACGTCCTCCAGTTCGGCATAAGGCATCCACATGAGGTCTTCCTCAACTTGATTTTCAGGGAGAACGAGAAGCCCATAATCTATCTCAGTTACCCGATGACGGGCCACGAGGATGAGTACTACCACCGCGTCAGGGACTTCTACGACAAGCTGAGCGAGCACTTCACAGTCCTTGACCCTGGCGCCCTCGACGACTGGTGGGTCGTTGCCGAGTATGATAACCAGGTGAACAAAGATCCCTCGATTAAGAGGATCAAAATCAAACACCTACTCGACGGCGAAGAGGTTGAGGAGCTTGACAGAGAAGACATAGAGCAGGCTACCGACATCCTAAGAAGACAGCTTGTGGAGAGGGACTTCAACTTGGTCGATGTCAGCAAAGCTATAGCCGTCTATCATTACGCTGAAGGTGTCTCAGCGGGAGTAATCAGTGAAATGGCAGAGGCCTATCGGACGCTTGCTGCAATATACCTTTACTACCCGTTCGAGAGGAGGCCAAGCCCCTTCATGGAGTTCTACGGCATGCAGAATCCATCGAGAAGAACCATGTTCAAGGACGAAGACGAGATGATAAGGGCAATGGTCGAAGAGAAAGAATACTGGGCTAAGGCATGAATACAAGTATTCCATCCCCATGTTTTTCTGATTATGCCGACAGTGTGCACCCATTTGGACAACGACATTTAATTTATTCTGATTTATAGTCAAATTATAATTATACATGTTGACAGAATGTCAATCATTTTTTAAGGAATGTGCACGATCCTAATATGCATGGTCGCAAAATATTAGGAATTTTGTCATAGATTCAAAAAAACCTTCGATAAACATTTAACCTTGGTAAACTTGATAGGCGGAGAAAAATTCAGGAGGGATCACCATGAAGAAGTTGGCAGCACTCCTCTTGGTGAGCCTGCTGGTAATTGCAGCGGGCTGTATAGGAGGATCTTCCCAGTCTCCAAGCCAGTCCAGCCAACAGTCTAGCAGCTCTTCGGTTCAGATAATCAAACTCGGTGCCCTGCTTGACTTGTCAGGACCGATAGCATCGGACGGAAAGAAGATAAAGAACGCCCTTGAGCTGGCTCAGGAGGACATAAACAGGTACTTTTCCGAGAACAATATGAATTTTAAGGTCGAAATTTACTTTGAAGACACGAGGACTGATCCCAAAGTTGCATTGGAAAAAGTCCAGACTCTCGATGCCCAGGGTATTAAGGTGATAATTGGACCCACATCAAGCGGTGAGCTTAAGAACATGAGGAGCTACGTGGCTGCCCACAAGATTGTGGTTATCTCCGAGGCATCGACCGCGCCACCAAAGTTCATTGGATTCGCAAGTCCCGAGGAGAAAAAGTACGTGTTCCGCTTCGTTCCAACAGACTTATTCCAGAGCGAGGCTATAGCGGCAGAGCTGAAAAGCAAGGGAATCAAGGGGCTCGTGATCCTCTACCGTGGAGACGCTTGGGGTAAAGGACTGCACGATGCGACGATCGAACAGATTAAGGGTGATATCGAGATCGCCGAGGACATAAGCTATCCCAGCAATCCAGAACCAACAGACTGGTCACCGTACATCTCAAAGGCAGAGGATGGAATTAATTCTCTATTATCTAAGTACTCGGCTGACCAAGTGGCAGTGTGGGTCATCGGGTTTGACGAGATAGCGACGCTTCTCTCCCAGATTCCTGACGATTCAGAACTGCTTAGCGTCAAGTGGTTTGGCTCGGACGGAAACGTGCTCAGCGACAAGATAGTTGAGGAGGCAGGAGACAAGGCCTCAAAGGTTGCCTTGTTCTCCACCCAGTTCTACGCCCAGAGCGATGCAGGAAAGAAGCTTATCGAGAGGTTCAAAGAGAAGTTCGGAATAGAGCCCAGTGAGTATGCCCTCATAGCCTACGACGCGGCCTGGGTTGCTGCTCTCTCCTATGCCGAGGTCTTGAAAGAGAATGGAACCTACGATCCTGACTTGATGGTCGAGAAAATAAAGGAAATACTGTCAAAATACAGCTCTGGAGAACTTAGCGTTTCATCAGTAACCGGCGACATAGAGCTCGACGAATGGAACGACAGGGCTAGTGGCGACTATGCCATATGGGCTGTTAAGGATGGAAGCTGGGAGATGGTCGGGCTCTGGAAGTCCTCGACCGGAGAGGTTGAGTGGCACTAAAGCCTCTCCCTCTGTTTTGTTTTATCGAAGTCCATCGGGGGGTCTAGATGGGTGGAACTATACTGAGAACTGAAAATCTTGTCAAAACGTTTGGTGGGTTAAGGGCCGTTGATGGAGTGAGTATTAAGGTGGATGAGAGAACCCTGACACTTATAATAGGTCCCAACGGTTCAGGGAAATCCACGCTGATAAACGTGATAACGGGCTTTTTGAAGGCTGATAGTGGCAGGGTTCTCTTCAAAGGAGAAGACATAACCAACATGCCTCCCAACGAAGTGTATCGCCAAGGTATCGTCAGGACTTTTCAGACTCCCCAGCTACTTAAATCACTCACTGTCCTCGAGAACATGCTCATAGCCAATGTCCACCCTGGTGAGGGAGTCATCTCAGCCCTCAGAAAAAGTCAGTGGTTAGAGACGGAAGAGGAGTACGTAGAACGTGCGTGGGAGCTCTTGAAGTTCCTTAAGCTTGACCATCTCTGGGACAGACCAGCAGGGAGCCTAAGTGGTGGTCAAATGAAGCTCCTCGAGATCGGGAGGGCCTTGATGACTGAGCCCGAGTTGATAGTCATGGACGAGCCCGTTGCAGGAGTTGCACCGTCCCTTGCCCACGACATACTCCAGAAGCTTGTCAGCTTAAAGGAGCAGGGGATAACCGTGCTCCTCATAGAGCACAGGCTCGACATAGTCCTAGGATACGTAGACCACCTCTATGTAATGTTCAACGGCAAGGTTCTCACCGAGGGCAAGGGCAGAGTGGGTATTGAAAGGGTTGTGAACGATCCTCGCGTGGCCGAGATATACATGGGGGGTTAGACATGCTGAAGACAGAAAAAGTTAACGCTGGCTATGGAAAGCTCCAGATACTCTTTGACGTGAGTATCGAGGCAGAAAAGGGAAAGATCACCACGATAGTTGGCCCCAATGGCTCCGGAAAGTCAACATTCCTGAAAACGGTCTTCGGGCTGACGACGGTCTACTCTGGGAGGATACTGTTTAAAGGCACCGACGTCACGAAACTACCCCCCTTTAAAAGAACAAGGATGGGAATGGCATACCTGCCCCAGACCAACAACGTGTTCGCTAATCTAACCGTCATGGAGAACCTCAGGATGGCCGGCTACATACTCTCTGAAGAAGAATTCAAAGACAGGCTAGAGCTTGCTCTCTCGGTGTTTCCGGAGATAAAAAACCTGTTGAAGAGAAAGGCCGGGAACCTAAGTGGTGGTCAGAGGCAATTCCTGGCCATGGCGACTGCATTAATTAGAAACAGTGAACTTTTACTCCTCGACGAACCGACTGCCCAGCTCGCTCCCAAGCTTGCCGACGTAATATTCGGAAAGATAGTGGAGATGAGGGACGATCACGGGCTTACGGTCCTTCTCGTAGAGCAGAATGCAAAGAAGGCCCTGGAGATAAGTGACAAGGGGTACATGCTCGTTAGTGGTAGGGTCTTCTACGAGGGAGACCCAGTTAGGCTTATAACGGATGATAAATTCCAGAGACACTTCCTCGGCATAATTGAGGACGTTGAAATCGTTGGGGAAAAGACGGAAAAGCTTGAGGCGGGTGATGTCGATGGGTGTTCTTGAAGGTGCGCTGACCTACGCCAACCTGTTGGCCCTCTTGGCCCTAGGGCTCACGCTCACCTACATAACCACTGGAGTTCCAAACTTTGCCCACGGTTCCTTCGCGGTGATAGGTTCGTATCTAGCGTACACGCTCTACGTAGGGCTCGGGCTCAACCCCTACTTGGCTCTCATTCCGGCTCCTATTACAGGAGGTCTATTTGGTATAGCTGTCTACCTGCTCACGCTGAAGCCCTTAATCCGAAAAGGTGCTTCGGTTGATATGCTGATGATGGCCACACTGGCGGTGGACATTATCCTCTACGGCCTACTCGGTGCCTATTCAGACGTCATAAGTTCTGCATTCAAGAGAAACGCTAGCAAATTTGTCTTTACGAACGCTGACTTTGCTGTGTCAGGAATTCCCGGCAGGTTAGTCGTTTCCAGCCTCCTTGTAGTTGCGACGCTCGTCGCACTCTACATCCTGCTGTACCGCACCAAGTTCGGAACCGCTCTAAGGGCGTCGATGGAAAACCCTGCCCTAGCCGAAGCAATGGGGATAGACGTCGAGAGGACGAGGCTGTTTTCCTGGTTTCTGGCGGCGGCACTGGCGGGCATGGTTGGTGCAGTCTTGCCCTTCCTTCAGGAGACAGTACCCGGAACTGGAGGCTTTATAATAGTGTCAGTCTTCGCGGCCAGTATAGTCGGTGGACTAAAGAACATCAGCGGTGGTCTCATTGGCGGGTACATAATAGGCCTTTCCGAGTCACTTGTTACCTTCGGTCTCTCAGACGTTCTCGGGACTGGGATTCTCGTCTACGGAAAGGTGGTTTCTCTCATGATAATGATAGCCGTACTACTGCTGATGCCCGAGGGGATGACCGGCACAAAGGTCTGGAGGAGGTTGATGAGATGATCATGGAACTGCTCCAGCTCATACTCGTCTGGATTGGGATATATGCGGTAGTAAACATAAGCCTGAACATTGAGTACGGTTACACAGGAATACCAAACTTCGGAAGGCACTTCGCCGTCCTTATAGGGGCGATTATGCTTGGTGGAGCTGTAAATCGTATCCTCATGGCTATGCTCAGAATCGACGGCGATCTTATAACTGGAACCACCGATCTCGTCTTCAAAGCCAACAGCCTCTTCGCAGTCCACCCCATCTATGGACTGGTTTATTTCTTTGGCTCCCTAACATTGGCTTTCCTGTTCGGGGCCCTCTTGGGTGCCCTCTTCATACTACCGAGCGCTAGGCTCAAGGGGGATTACCTCGGAATGACGCTCTTGGCCATAGGTGAGGTAACGTTTCTGCTGGCCTACTACACTCCATCTTTAATGGGCGGGTACTATGGAACAGCGGTTCCAGACCCACTAGCCTTTTTGTCGGGAAGCAACAGGGAGTGGGTATTCATAGGGCTTGTTCTCCTGGTAATGGTACTGGTATTCATATTCGCTGAGAAACTTCTCAACACGCCCTTTGGAAGACTGTTGAAGGCCCACAGGGAGAACGAGGAAGTTGTGAAGGCTTTCGGTCGGGACGTTATGAGGATTAGGATTAAAGCTTCAATTATTGGCTCGGGAATAGCAGCTCTCGGCGGAGTCCTCTATGGCTTCCATGCTCTTAACCTGATAAGTAGCGCATTCACTAGGATTGAGTGGGCGTTCTACCCATTCATCATGATACTCCTAGGGGGAAGGGGCAATAACAGAGGAGTTCTCCTTGGAACAGCTATCTTTGTGACGCTGAAAGTTCTAATAGAGACTTACAAGTTCCAGCTGGTACAGCTACTACACATACCCTTTGAGCCAGTATGGCTAGAATACATTCTATTTGGTGTTTTAGCCCTATTGATAATCTACTACAGGCCGGAGGGGTTAATAAGAGAGGGTCAGATACTGACAGGGCCAATAAAGCGGTTAAGAGACGGAAGGTAAACCCATAGTCCCCATTTCTGTCCCTAGCTGCCTCGGGGACAATCTCCTCTTTTTATCCTTAGCGAAAAATGCCAGCAGGTTTACGTGATGGAAAGAAGGCCAGAAGCTGGTAAAGGTGTAAGAAAAGAGAGAAGGATCACTTCTTCACCCATCCGCGCCACTTCATGGCGTCGTAGACCCTCTGGACAGCGACGACGTAGGCGGCGTCACGCATGTTGATGTTCTTCTCCTTGTGGGTGTTGTAGACGTCCCAGAATGCCTTGGTCATCTTCTTGTCGAGCTTAGCCCTGGTGGTCTCAAGGTCCCAGTAGTCTCCAGTTATGTTCTGGACCCATTCGAAGTAGCTGACGGTGACACCACCGGCGTTACAGAGGAAGTCCGGTATGACAAGGACACCCTTCTCGTGGAGGATCTCGTCGGCCTCCGGGGTGGTCGGGCCGTTGGCGAGCTCAGCAATGATCTTGGCCTTAATCTTGTCGGCGTTGTCCTTGGTAATGACGCCCTCAATGGCGCTCGGGGCGAGGACATCGACCTCGAGCTCGAGGAGCTCCTCGTTGGTGATGTTCTGGGCGCCTGGGAAGTCCTTAACGCTGCCGTTCTTCTTCTTCCACTCAAGAACCTCGTCGGCGTTGAGTCCGTCCGGGTTGTAAATGCCGCCTCTGCTGTCGCTGACGGCGACGACCTTCATACCGAACTCCTCGCTCATGATTTTGGCCATGTAGTAGCCGGCGTTACCGTAGCCCTGGATGGCGATGGTCTTGCCCTTGAGGTCCATGCCGAGGGCCTTAGCTGCTTCCCTGACGGTGAAGGCAGCGCCCCTGGCGGTGGCATCCATCCTGGCAACGATACCACCGACTCCAGGCGGCTTACCTGTGATGATACCAAAGCTTGGAACCTTCCTCCTGCTGATAGCCTCGTACTCGTCCATCATCCAGGCCATAATCTGTGGGTTGGTGTAAACGTCAGGGGCAGGAACGTCAGTGTACGGGCTGATAATGTCGTAGATAGCCCTTATGTATCCCCTGGCGAGCCTCTCCTTCTCTCTGTCAGAGAGCTCCTTCGGGTTGCAGATGATACCACCCTTACCGCCGCCGTACGGGAGGTCCATAACGGCGGTCTTCCAGGTCATCCAGGCGGCAAGGGCCTTGACGGTGCTGAGGGTCTCCTCAGGGTGCCACCTTATACCACCCTTAGTCGGGCCGCGTGCCCAGTTGTA
Organism: Thermococcus sp. GR5; assembly: GCF_012027535.1. NCBI lineage: Archaea > Methanobacteriati > Methanobacteriota > Thermococci > Thermococcales > Thermococcaceae > Thermococcus > Thermococcus sp. GR5. The sequence continues at coordinate 75,080 of NZ_SNUN01000003.1, forward strand.
CTGGACACGGAAACCGGTGAAAACCTTAACAGAACCATCATCCATCTCGACGGGGATGCTGACCTCAAGAATCCTCTGGGGCCTCTTAAGGAACTCAAGAGCCTCTTCACTTATGTCCATAAACTGGGCAGCCCTCTCAAGCTGCTTAACGGCCATCTCAAATGGGTCAATCTCGACCATTTTTCCCACCTCGGGTTTCGGTAATTTGCGATACCCAGTTAGACGTTTGCATATATAAACCTTTCGCTAAAGGAGGCAGGAGAACGGTTAATTTCAAACAAAAAGTTATATACGGAAATTTTCGGCCAAAAGAAAAAATCTACCGAAATTTTAAGGCAAAAACAGGGCTGTACATCCAAGATTTTTTATACATTAACGAACATAATAAAGCAGCGCTGAATAAAAACGAATGAAATGAGGTTAAACTGAGGGGGTCTCAGCGAGAAGTCGGTCATCATGCCTCAGCTCACTCTCGTTCCAATCATCGACCCCTCCCTATTTATTGTTGACCACAAGTTAAATCTTTGCCTTAGGTCTTGGGATATTCTTTGTCATTAGCATCCTCAAATTGGGGAACTATTGTCATAATGTCAGACATCCACTTACGTTATTTTGACGTACTAACAAAATGACAAGAAAAGAATTTCAACCATTTTGTGGCCAAGTAAATCGTCTTTTATCGAAAAGAGGCATTAGAAAGCTTTTTATAGAATGCAAGAGCCCATACATAATGCCCCGTTATAGTACACGGGGTTTCGTTACCCACGCATTTAAGAACGGGGGTGAATAATGTGGAACAGAGGGATCAGTGGGCAACCAAGATTGGTTTAATTTTAGCCATGGCAGGAAATGCCATAGGTCTTGGAAACTTCTGGAGGTTCCCATACCAGCTCGCTAGCAACGGTGGCGGCGCATTCATGATACCGTACTTCATAGCGTTGGTGTTCCTGGGAATCCCTGTGATGTGGATTGAGTGGACCACCGGTCGCTACGGTGGTAAATACGGACACGGTACAATCGGACCAATGTTCTACCTCATGGCCAGGGAGAGCCTCAAGCCAAGGACAGCCATGATCTTCGGTATCATCGGTGGAATGCTGGCCTTCTCGGTCGCTTCCCTGCTCAGCTCATACTACTATCAGGTCATAGGCTGGTCCGCGGCTTACACCTACTACAGCCTAACCGGAGCCTACTTCGGCAAGGATACAGTGCAGTTCTTCCTTGACTATGTCGCCAACACCAAGGCAGTGATATTCTTCTGGGGACTGACGATGCTCTTCCTTGGAATAGCAGTTGGGCAGGGAGTTAGCAAAGGTATCGAGCGCTGGGTTAAAGTCATGATGCCCCTCCTGTACGTGTTCGCTGTACTCCTGGTTCTCAGGGCACTGACCCTTGGCTCACCCGTAAAGCCAGAGTGGAGCGCCATCAAGGGTCTCGAGTACATCTGGAAGCCTGACTTTCAGACACTCAGCCAGAACTTCTTCAGGATAAGCCTGGCAGCGGCGGGACAGATATTCTTCACACTGTCCCTCGGTATGGGTATCATACACAACTACGCAAGCTACCTCGGTCCTGAGGACGACGTTGCCCTCTCAGGTCTCGCCACAGTTTCACTCAACGAGTTCGCAGAGGTCATCCTCGGTGGTTCTCTCGCCATCCCGATAGCCTTCGCCTACCTCGGTCCAGAGCAGGCCGTCAAGGGTGGTGTCGGTCTCGCATACATGGCCCTTCCGAACGTCTTCGCCAACATGCCGGCAGGTCAGATATTCGGTGCCATGTGGTTCCTCCTGCTCTGGTTCGCGGGATTCACTTCAGCTATAGCCACCTACAACTACCTCGTCGCCATGCTCGAGGAGGACATTCACATCGAGAGGAAGGTTGGCACCTGGCTAGTGTTCATATTCCTGTTCCTGCTTGGACTGCCAGTTGCCCTTGACAGCACCCTAGCGTACCTCAGCGAGCTCGACATGTGGGTTGGTTCCTACTTCCTCGTGCTGCTTGGTCTCTTCGACATCATAGTTGCAGTTTGGCTCTTCAAGCCCGACAACTTCTGGGAGGAGCTCCACAAGGGTGCTTACATTAAAGTTCCAGAGTGGTACAGGCCAATAATGACCATAATAGCGCCGCTGTTCATGCTGTTCCTCCTCGGTGGCAACACCCTTGACTACATCAAGAAAGGAGCCTTCAGCGTCTCAGAGGCCTACGTCACTCAGGTTCTCGGCTACGACTACACCCCAGAAATCATCAGCCTCATCATTAGGGCTAGGATAGTTATCATCATAATCCTCGTCATCGGTGCTATCGAGGCTTACCTGGCCATCAAGAAGAAGTACGGCGAAGAGCTCGCAAAGAACGAGGTGCTCATAAAACTCTGAGGTGATGAAAATGGACACAGGCGCTCTGGCATTCCTAATATTTGCGTGGGGTTCAATATTTACCCTGATGTACTGGAGCATTACAAAGCTACTTCGTGCCGAAAAGGAGCAAAAGGCTTAAAGCTCCCTTTTATTTTATCTTTTGGAGGTGCTTTTATGAAAAGCCAAGAGATTCTGCGAGATGTAGCGCAGACCATTGAGGATATTGAGAAAAAAATTAACTCCCTTACCAAGCTCTCAGATAAGAATAAGCAGAAAGCCCTAAAGCTCCTCGAAGAGGCGAGGAGAAACTTCATGGAACTGTCGGAGAACGTTGCCGTGGACAATCAGGAGCTTGCCAACTTCTTCCTCAAAAGGGCTGTCAAAATCAAGAACAACACCACCGACAGATACCTCGAAAAGATGGGGGAAAAGGAATACATGAAAGACATTGTGGCACTCAACAAGTACTCAAAGGCCGCTCCCTACGACTTCGCTGGGGAAGTTAAGGTTCTCCACAGAGCCTATCGGGCGTTCTTATTTGGGATGATCCCGTTCTACATTGTCTCAGGAATTTTTGGACCGGTTTACGCCGTGACAGCCCTTATACTGATAATTCCAACACTCTTAGCAATGCTTAGTATGAGGAAGAGAGGAAATCTCGGACTCATGCTCGCCTTTGCTGTTATGCCCATACCAATGGTCATGGGAGCGTTTTCGATAAGGTATGGAATATACGCACTGACTAACCAAGAAGAGCTCATGAGGATAGCTCAAGAGCTCGGCAAGAGCCTTGCCTTCGCTCAGGCTATAGCAGCCATAATATTGCTCGCGGGAGCGGCCAGCTTGATTCTGCTTGGCTACGCGAGCTACGCCCTCTACAAGCACAGGCACGCGTTCCTTTAATATAGGGCCTCGTTGCCCCTCTCCCCTGTTCTTATCCTAATGGCATCATAAACGGGCAGAACAAATATCTTTCCGTCTCCGGGAATGCCCCGCCTAGCATTTCTAGCAACAATCTCTATGACCCGCTCAACGTCCTCGTCCTTCACGACGAGCTCGATCTTCACCTTGGGCAGAAGATCATATGGGGGAACACCACCCTGAACGCCCCTGCCCTGGACGGGGTAGACCGTCATCGGGATAATACCGGCACTCTTCAGGGCCTTCTTGATGTTCTCAAAATCTTCATTCCGGATAATTGCTTCGATTTTTTCATGGCTATCACAATATAGTACTTCGAAGAAACTCCAAAAAAGCCTTTTGGAAGAGCAAAGAATAATAGCAAAAAGCGGATTTTACTCAATTTGATCCACGAACTCCTTCAGGCGCTTGATGGGGATGAGGGTTTTCTTCGCCAGCTCCTCGAGGCCGTATCTTAGCCATGCTTTTGGCAGATATTCATTATCTTAAGCAGGTTACTTTTGGGCTTTCTGATAGTTTTCTTGTTCTCTCGCGGATCTGCTTCACCTTTTGAGGACAGCTTTTCCCTCTTTCCCGGATAGCACTGCAGCTCTCCGTCCCTCTTTTGGGCTTCCGGGCGAAGGTTTCGGCAACCTCCGTCGCATAGGCCCTTTACTCTTCCATCTTGACGAGTTCTTCGGGTTTTTCCTCCATCTTCTCAGGCGGAACCTCAGGTGGCTCAACGTATTCCGGAACCCCAGGAGGATTCCCGCTCAAGTAGTGAGCAACGATAATGGATCTGAATAGATTGTCGCGCTCTTCGAGCTCCTCGAGAAGCTTGAAGTTAAACTGTCTGGTCTCCATGTACATCTCAAGCTCATTGGCTAGCCTGTGGAAGTCACTTGCGTGGAGGAGGATCCTTCTCTTACCGTACTCCTTCGCCTGACCCGTAGTGATGAGGAACTGCCAGTCGCTCGCCTCCAAGATGAGGAGTTCCCTTGCGAGTTGCTCCAGAATTCTGTCAGCTAGCCGGTCTTTACCATAGTATTTAGTCGCCAGCTCCACCATCCTGTCCTCCGCTGAATACACGTACTCCCAGGTCCATTCCGTCTCCTCGTTCCACCATATCGAGTGATCCGCATTTTTGCCCCAGGAACCCTCGGGGAGTTCTATCTCGTGCCTCTCACCGGAGTAGCTATCGAGAAACTCTGAAAGCGTCGTCGTCCTTATCTCGCACTCTGCCATGAGCTCAAGAACCCTTCCAAGCCATTTAACCCCCTCAAACCACCAGTGGCCAAAGAGCTCAGTGTCATACGGCGAGACGATTATCCCCTTCTCACCGAAATTCTCCTCATGCTCCGCCAGGAGGCGCTCAATCAGCGAAACGAAGTGTCTCGCATGTTCCTCAACACGCTCCATAGCCTTGTCAGGGTCGTAGGACTCCTTATCATCGAGGCCAACGTCCCTACCCGTTACCCGCCAGTATTGGCCGCCACTCTCCTCGGCCTTCTTGTGGAACTCCCTGTACCAGAAGTCACCGGGGTAGCCGAAGTGGGCACTCCAGACCCGGTGGCCAGCCTCGCGGTTTCTGGCGAAGATCGCAATGTTGCTTCCTTTGATCCAGTAAGGCCGGAGTGTGCTCTTCTCCGTCTCGGCCAGAGGCACCTCACCGTACTCCCTCGTTACGGGCCCCTCATCAATTAGGCTGCTCTCCACGAAGAAGTATTCCAGACCTAACTCCTCGAGAAACTTCTCGATTCCCCGTCTCCACACGTTCTTTCCGCCGGGCAGTGGCCATTCTCCCCCTGGCCTGTAGGCGCATTCGGGCAACCATATCCCCCTAGGCTTCCTGCCGAAGTGCTTCTCATAGGTTAAAATGCCGTTGGCGAGCTGAGAACGTATGGTCTCGTCCCTGCCAAGCAGGGGCAAGTAACCGTGGGTCGCGGCTGAAGTTATCACCTCGATGTAGCCCTCCTTTTGAAGCTCGCGGAGCTTCCCTATGATGTCACCATTGATAGCTTTCCAGTAGTAGTGGACTTTTCTGAAGTGGTCGAGCATGAAGCTTACAGCTTTCTCGTCGTACTTTCCACTCCTCAGGTCTTTCTCCGTTGCTTTCAGTTTGTGTGTCAAGTACCCCTCAAAGCTATGTTTGATATAATCATCGGTCAGCTGCTCGGCGAGAACCGGTGTGACGTTTATGACCAGACTGAACTTCACGCCTTTAGCCTTCAGCCTCTCAAACTCCATAAGCAGGGGCAGATAGGTCTCGCTCATAGTCTCGTAGAGCCACTCCTCACCGAACGGCCATTTTCCGTGCTTCCTCACGTAGGGGATGTGGGTGTGGAGAACAAAGGTTAGATATCCTTTCACTATATATCACCTAGAGTGTTATGTACGGCCAACTATTTAACCTTAACCTTTAATTTTTCGTTTGGAAAACGAAATCAGCCAGCAACCCTTTAAACTTCTCTGAGAAATCTCAACGGGTGAGAGAATGAAGGAGGAGATGAGCAGCGTTGACATACGCTATGTCGTGAGAGAGCTCCAATCGTTGGTCGGCTCTCGCGTTGATAAGATATATCACGACGGCGACGAGATAAGAATAAAGCTCCGCACTAAGGAGGGCAGGCAAGATCTCATCCTTCAGGCAGGAAAGCGATTCCACGTCACGACTTACGTAAAGGAAGCCCCCAAAATGCCGTCAAGCTTCACGATGCTTCTGAGAAAGCACCTCAGCGGCGGCTTCATCGATGCCATAGAGCAGCACGACTTCGATAGGATTGTAAAGATACGGGTTGGCGATTACACGCTCATAGGCGAGCTCTTCAGGAGGGGAAACATCATACTCGTTGACGGAGAGAACAGGATTGTCGCCGCTTTACGCTATGAAGAGTTCAAGGACAGGGCGATAAAGCCGAAGGCAGAATACAAGTTCCCGCCAGCAAGGGAGAACCCGCTCGATGTTGAGTGGGAGCGCTTTAAGGAGTTAATCCTGGAGGAAGAAGTTGAAGTCGTCAGGGCATTGGCTAGAAAGCTCAACATGGGCGGCCTATACGCGGAGGAAATTCTTCTTCGGGCAGAGGTGGACAAGAAGAAAAAAGCGAGCGAGCTGAGCGAGGAGGAGCTCAAGCTGATTTTCGAGACTATGAAGGCCCTCTTCACCGAGGATCCGAAGCCAAACATCGTCTACAAAGACGGCAACATGCACGATGTAGTACCGGTAGAGTTGAAGGTTTACGAAAACTTCGAAAAGCGCTATTTCAGCACCTTCAGCGAGGCCCTGGATGAATACTTCGGGAAGGTAACCCTCGAGAAGGCAAAGATTGAACAGACAAAGAAGCTCGAGGCCAAGAAGAGGCAGCTCCTCATGACGCTTAAGAAGCAGGAGGAGCTGCTGAAGGGCTTCGAGGAGCAGGCGAAGGCCAACCAGGAGATAGGCGACTTGATATACGCCAACTTCACGATGGTCGAAAGGCTTCTGGATGAGTTCAGGAAGGCAACCGAAAGGCTCGGCTGGGAAGAATTCAAGAAGAGAATAGATGAAGGCAAGAAGGCAGGGAACAAGGCGGCGCTTATGGTAAAGTCCATTGACCCTAAGGAGAAGGCCGTGACGATAGAGCTCGAGGGGAAAAAGGTCAGGCTCTACCTCAACAAGAGCATAGGCGAAAACGCGGAGCTCTACTACGAGAAGGCCAAGAAGGCCAAGCACAAACTTGAAGGAGCACTTAAGGCCTACGAGGATACTAAGAGAAAGCTGGATGAAATCGAGAAGCTCATAGAAGAGGAGATGAAAAAGGAGCTTGCGGTAAAGAGAATAGAGCGCAGAAAGAAGAAGTGGTTCGAGAAGTTCCGCTGGTTCGTGTCGAGTGAGGGCTTCCTCGTTCTGGCAGGAAAGGACGCGAGTACCAACGAGAATCTGATAAAGAAACACATGGACGAGAACGATCTCTACTGCCACGCGGACGTTTACGGAGCGCCGCACGTCGTTATAAAAGATGGTCAGAAGGCTGGAGAGAAGACTATCTTCGAGGCCTGTCAGTTCGCCGTTTCGATGAGCAAAGCCTGGAGCCAGGGGCTCTACAGCGCCGATGCATACTGGGCGTATCCAAACCAGGTGACAAAGCAGGCGCCTAGCGGAGAGTATCTCGGTAAAGGTGCATTCATGGTCTATGGAAAGAGGAACTGGCTCCGCGGTCTACCACTTAAGCTGGCCGTTGGTGTCATCGAGCACGAGGGCGAAAATTACGTTGTCTGTGCGCCGGTGGAGGCAATAAAAGCCCACACGGATAAGTACATCATCATAAGACCTGGTTCACTGAAGAAGAGCGAGCTCGTGAAGAGGATCAGGCGCATCCTCGAGAAGTGGGGCTACAAAGTTAGGGAAGAGGACATCATGGCTACCCTGCCCCCCGGGAACGGCGATATAGTCGAGGTCATCGGCTAGAGACTCTTCCCCCCACCAGCGACAAAGCCGACGACGAAGCTCAGTAGCGCTATTACGTATCCCTCAGCGAGCGTTTCAAAGAAGCCCTGCCCGTATATGTGCCACGCGGTGAGGGTAAACACAAGCATTCCAACCACTCCAATGCCCGGCCCAATCCTGCCGCCGAGAAGCCCGAAGAGTATCCCGATGAGTATCATGAATATACCCGCGAAGAACGCTATGAAGAGAAAGATAGTGCCCGTAGTGTTAGGGTTGAGCCACCAGAATGCACCTTCAAATCCATTGGAACCTGCCAGGATCTCACGGAGGATGCCAAGAAACGTTATTTGTCCATCCCAGGGCAACCGGAACCATGGGAGAACAAAGGATAGAGCAGCGACGATTGAGGACAGGAAACCGAGCAGCCTCATACCCATTCCCTCCGGGATTCAATCACACCAGTTCCCTGCCCGTGGTCGTCATCACAAGCTTTCCGTGTTTAACGCCTTTCAGACTTATGAGCCTCTCGGCGATCTCCTTTATCCTTCCTGCCTTACCCTTGACGACCACAACCTCGAGGCAGTTGTGTTCATCCATGTGAACGTGAAGGCTTGAAACGATTTCATCAACGTAGTCGTGCTGGAGTTCGAGAAGCTCTTTAACAACATCCGCTTCGTCGTGGTTATATACGATGGTTATTGTACCAGCAACTTCCCTGTCCCCCTCCTCCCACTCGTGCCTAACTATAAAGTCCCTCATTAAATCTCTGATCGCCTCGCTCCTGTTGACGTAGCCTTTCTCTTCTATGATTCTGTCAAACTTCTCGAGCAACTCGTCCGGAACAGAGACACCGAAGCGCGTGATCTTCATAACACCACCGTGATATTTTTGAAGTTCATCGTTAAAAACGTGACGCGAAACCCTTTTATCCCCAGATAATGATGGAAAATCATGAGGATAGAGGAGCTTTACACAATAGCGCAGAGGGAGCTTGCGAAGGACCTTGTGTTCGAGATAGAGGATGAGCCTGTTACGCTCTCAATACGGGGAGTCCTGCTTGCGAGAGTCGAATCCAAGAGCTACAACTTTTCGTTCTTCGAGTTGAGTGAGAATGAGTTTGTCCTTGCTGTCCAGATGAAGGGCTTCACCGTTTACCTTGGCATAGAGGCCGACGAGGAACTGGAGGAGGAAGCCTATCCCGAGCTCGTTAGAATCCTGCTCGAACATCTCACACCGCAGATAGCTCTCCTCATAACGAGGGCAGAGAAGGATTACAGAGGCAGAGCAGACTTGCTGCTCGATGACGACATGAGTCCCGAAATGAAGGAGTTCTTCTACAGCCTGCTTGTCAAGCACAGGAAGGGTGAACCTGTCTATGAGCAGACCGAGGTTGCTTAGCCCGGAACCATAAGTTCAAGGAGAACTATCAGGGTTATCATCAACGCTAGGACGAGCATGGTCCTCTTTGTGTAGAGTCTCGCCGCTCTCCTCTCATAGTAGCTCCTCGGCGAGACGTTGAGGATATACAGCCCGAGCAACGAGCCGGTCAGCAGGCCAAGGATATTCTCAAGAGTTAGGATCAGCGAGCCGCTGAAAACATCCCACCAGCCCATGACGAGGGATATTCCAATGACCGTCGTTGGGGGGACGAGGGCGGCAGCAATGGAAACGCCAGCCAGTATCTCGGGTATCTTGCTGACTATAGCCACGATACCCGCGTAGCCGAGTATAACGGCCAGCAGGATGTAAACGAGGCCAGAATTTCCGCGAATCGCTATCTCATAGGTTGGCTGAGGAGGCATAGTTCCAGCCAGCTTGAGAAGGAGCGTCACGATGGCGGCAGAGAGAAATATTACTACCAAGAGCTTAAGGATGGAATAGACGGCATCTAAGGCATCTCTCCCTCTACCCATGACGACGTTGAGAGAGAATCCGTAGAGAGGGCCAAGGATAGGAGAAAGGAGCATGGCAGAGATTATCATCACGATGCTGTCGTTTATCAATCCGAAGAGGGCTATTATGGAAGCGACCGCGCCGAGGGTGAGCTGGATCGGATCAACCGTTGCCTGGTTATTGGCGTCTTCTATGAGATTCTCTATAGCCGCAAGGCTCCAGCGGCGCTTGAACTTCCTGAGCGACTTGAGGGAGTTGGCGTACTTGACGGACTTGCCACTCACCTGTGACCACGTTATCGCCGAGTGCCCTTTTCTAAGGTCGATGACCTTCATGAGCTCGTCTGCAAGGTCGTTTATGATGAAATCCGGGACAAAGGCCACGAACTTGAGGACGCGGTTATCGTTGCCCCTAACCTCTTCCACGTAGAACTGGACGTTCCACTTACCGAGAACCGCGGAAACTTGCTCTTCCTCGGTTTCATCACAGTAGACCTCAAGCCGGAGCATTAGGCATCATATGATATTGTAAGGGGAGGTTAATAACCGTTTCCGCTACGATTGCCCTTGCCGCAATCAGTGCGGTTGGATCCTCACGCGAAAATGCATCCCGTCCATGGAACGGTCTTTCAAGATGTATTTGGCCTCAATATCAAACGGGGCAATCCTATCCAAACCCGGGCGAAAAGTTTTGGCAGGCATGTATCTAGAACATCCCTTCGCAGCCCAGAGCTTGCAAAAATGTCAAAAATCCCAACATATTCGTGGAAATAATTGTCATTTCTCCAGTCAATTTGAAGAAAAACATTTAAGGATTACAATCTTTTGAACTCCGATGCACCATGATGACTAGGAGTGATTGTTTTTGGCGTCTCTGAGGTCCCCCTGAATGTTCGGGTTAGCCTAACAGCTCAAGGGCGGGATCGTTTTTGGCCTGACTGATAGGGGGGCTCGTTTTTGGAGGTTCTAGAAGATTGAGCTTATACTCCTACCCAGCTGGAACTTTCTGCTCTGGGTTAGTCCTCACGCTCATTATTCCCTCACCTTTGGGACTTCTTCCAAAAATCAGGAGGTGGTTTGAATGAAAGCCGTTCTGCCAGATTCCAAAATGCCAAAGAGGTGGTACAACATCCTGCCAGACCTACCGGAGCCTTTGGCACCGCCCCTCGACCCGGAGACGGACGAGCCCATGGAGTCAGAGAAGCTGCTCCGCATCTTCGCATCTGAGTTGGTGAAGCAGGAAATGAGCATGGAGCGATACATCGATATTCCAAAGAAAGTTCGTGAGCTCTACGCTAAAATAGGCCGTCCAACGCCCCTCTTCAGGGCGACGAACCTCGAAAAGGCCCTCAAAACGCCGGCGAGGATATACTTCAAATACGAAGGGGCTACCGTAACGGGCAGCCACAAGATAAACACCGCATTGGCCCAGGCATACTACGCGAAGAAGCAGGGCATCGAGAGGCTCGTAACAGAGACAGGTGCAGGCCAGTGGGGAACTGCCCTGTCTCTGGCAGGGGCACTAATGGGGATAAACGTTCGTGTTTACATGGCTAGGGCCAGCTTTTACCAGAAGCCCTACAGGAAGACTATAATGCGTCTCTACGGTGCCGAAATCTACCCCAGTCCAAGCGACAGGACCGAGATAGGAAGGAAGTTCCTGAGCGAAGACCCAAACCACCCAGGTGGCTTGGGAATAGCGATAAGCGAAGCTATCGAGGACGTTCTAAGGGACGAAAAAGCGCGCTACGCCCTCGGAAGCGTGCTCAACCACGTTTTAATGCACCAGACGGTCATAGGCCTAGAAGCCAAGGAGCAGATGAAGGAGTTTGAGGATCCAGACGTCATAATTGGCTGCGTTGGGGGAGGAAGCAACTTCGCAGGCCTGGCATATCCCTTCGTCAAGGATAGACTAGACGGCAAAGCTGACTACGAGTTCATAGCGGTTGAGCCAAGGGCGGCACCGAGCATGACGCGCGGCGTTTACACCTACGACTACGGCGACTCTGGAGGGCTAACACCGAAGATGAAGATGCACACCCTCGGCCACACCTACTACGTCCCGCCGATACACGCTGGCGGCCTGAGGTACCACGGCCTGGCTCCAACGCTGAGTATTCTGATAAACCACGGGATAGTTAGGCCAGTAGCCTACCATCAGACGGAGATCTTCGAGGCGGCCCGGCTCTTTGCCAGGGCGGAAGGCATAGTCCCAGCACCCGAGAGCGCCCACGCGGTCAAAGCTGCAATAGACAGGGCCCTCAAGGCGAAGGAAGAAGGTAAGGAAGAAGTCATCCTCTTCAACCTCAGCGGCCACGGCCTGCTCGACCTCAAGGGCTACGAGGATTTCCTCGACGGAAAGCTCGAGGACTACGAGCCAGAAGAGCTTCCAGCTTTGAGGGAGGAGGTTTAGCTTTTCCTCCCCAAAATCATCCTTGGATAGAAGTTCAAGCTTGCCTTGGCCTGGGGAATTTCCATGCCAAGCGCTATTCCGAGGCTCATTAAGTCCCTCGGCCCGCGGACTTCCCATCTATTCTCGGCTGAACTTGTGAGGAAGCGCGGGACGTCGTACTTGTTCACCAGCTGCCAGACCTTCATCATGAAACGCAGAGTATGGGCCCTCTCGTAGGGAGAAGCGCTGAGAAGGGGTGATAGGGAAAAGCCTATGGCGACATCCCTTTTGGCCGCTATCCTGGCTAGAACGTGGTCGAAGCCGGGGTCTTTCCTTCCGAGCCACGGGCTTATAAGGGCATCAACGCCGGCCTCTAGAGCGAAGCGGTTGATCCTCATGTCGCCGCCCTGGACGTAGAGGAGAACCTTGAGGTTGCGGCTCTTCACTTCCCTTATTAGGCTCGGCTTTTTCGTGACGATGAGGAGGGCAACCTTCCCGTACCTCTCTTTTAGCTCCTTGATTTCCGCCTTCAGAGCGTCGAAGTCGAGGCTCTTTTCCAGGACGAGCCTTTTGGTGAAAACTACCTCGTCAAACCACCCACTGGCCAGCTCGTAGGCATCCTCACTCCTTACGTCCATCTCAACCCAGTGCTCGCGGGAGAAGGAAGCTTCCTCAGGCTTGGGGGTCATTCCTCCAGCCACTCCTTGACGGCTTTCACCACCGCGTCCTTTCTCATCGGGAATGCTTTGACCTTTATCCTGACCTGGATGACGTCTTCTCCCTCATCAACCTCCGCGTCGCCGAGGTAGGCCCTCTGCTTGTTAAAGCGGACATAGAGCGTCCCTTCCTCGTCAATCTTCTCGTCAAGGTGGTCAAGGAGGTAGGTTTTATCCCGATCGCTCAGGAGCTCCTTGAAGTAGTCAATGAACTTTCTAACCGCCTTGCTCCGCTTTATCTCGACGTTCACGACTTTAATAGGGTTGCCGAAGAAGCCCCGCGTTTCCACTATGTCAAAGAGAACGTCATCGTCGTCAATCTCCTCCGGGATGAAGGTGCCTATAGCCTCAAGAACCTTGTCCTCATCCTCAGTCGCGTGGATGAAGGTGGTCAGCCTGACGTGATGTGCCTTTATCTTTGCCATCGGTCTCACCGGAAAAATTTGAAAGGGACGCTTTAAAAGGTAACCGCAACCTTTGTGGAAAAACCTTAAATAAAATCCCACTAACTAGGTTAGGGTGGGAAAATGCTGGCAAAAGTGGATTCAAAAGGTAGGCTGTACCTCCCCAAGGAGCTCAGGAAAGGCCTCCCAAGAGAAGTTTACCTGGTCAGGGTTGAGGAAGGGATTCTTATAATCCCCAAACCGGAGGATCCTCTGAAAGAACTCGAAGAACTGGGAAAGGATCTGCCAGATACATCCATTGAGGAGCTGAGGAAGGAGATACTGAAAGAAGCCGAGAGGCTCGCGGGTGAGTGAAATGGTCTACGCTGACACCGACTTTTTCCTTGCCCTTTTAAAGCCCAGTGACTGGCTCAAAGAGAGCGCCAGAAAAATCTACGAAAGATACAGGGGCGAGATAACGACATCGGAGGCGACGTTTCTTGAGCTACTGATACTTTCAAAGAAGTTCGACCTTGACCCCGTTAGACTTTTGGCGGCGGTCATGGCGATAATTGGGGAAGAAAACGAGGACTACCTCCGGGCGGCATACTACATGAAGGAGCACGGCCTCAATCCCTTCGATGCTGTTCACGCGGCAAAGTGCGGTGGGACGATAATCAGCTCTGACAAGGCCTTTGACAAGTTGGGAATCAAAAGGATAAAGCTCGAAAGTCGGGAAGAATAGGGAAATCACGTATCCCCTCAAGAGCTTAACTCATCATCCCGCGCATTAACTTTCCTCCTCCACCCTTTCAGCAGGTATCCGATGATGGTTCCAGTTATAAGGCCGATGCCAAGGCTCAATAAAGCCGTCCCGGTGGGAGTTCTGGAAACCAGCGCGTCTCTGTGGAGTTCTTCTGGTAGCAGGTGCGGAGGCCGTACTGAGCTGTGATCTCGGGAAAAACTTTCCCGAGGTTGAGATCCACCCTCACAATGGGAACCGCACTGAGGGAGCCGTTATAGACGAAAATGTATGTCTCGTTTCCCCTAAAAATCGGGATGAACCGGCCGTTCCTGAACATTCCTCCATAGACTGTCCCGTTTGATCTGAAATAGTAGAGCTCTGGAAAGAAGATAATAACGTCGCCGTTGGGCAATTGTACAGCCGAGAGCAAATCCGCAAAGGCAGAAGCGTTGGTTATTGAGATGTGTCTCTCAAAGGATTTTAAGGGCACCCTTACCACAAATCCCCTCCCAGAAGCCTGAGAATATGATGACAGAATGATCGTGCTGTTCTCCAATCTTGCGGAGCCAAAAACCCCAGGAGACGAGGTGGGGATAACCCATGTTGGCCCTATACATCCGTTTTCAATTCTGTAAACCGTTATCGAGGTGTATGTTGAATTGTAAGGATAAGTCCGTGAGAATGGCTTTCCATCTATCCTGAGGAGAGGATAGCCGCCCTGAAGAAGGAGATACCAGGAGCCGTTCGAGTAGAAAGCCCTGTGAAACTTCGATGAAAAGTCTCCCCGCCATATGATGTATGAACTCCTATTGGAGACGTAGAACATGAAGGATTGCCACGGAAATTCGTCCTCGGTGAGATTGGGAGCACTTAGGGTGTCGCTCGGATGGTAGACACCGTATGCAGAGACCTCAATGAAAAAATCATCGTCTCCGGGAACAACTTTGGTAGTGATTTTCACGCCCGAATACGCCGCAGAAACCGATGGAATAGGCAGGAAAAGCGTAAAGATAAAAAAGCCAATGAACACCTTAAAAGACATACCTTTTGCCATGGGCATTACAGTACTCCTCCATCGTTCGTACATTCTGAAGATTAGCGTCATAATAGTAAGCTCTGTGGGGGTAGTTCTTAGTATAATTCACATATGTACATGCCCTTTCTCTATACTCCGCAGCAGTTTCTGGATCATGTGATCTAACTCTCCCATCACATTCCATTTCCATAAAGATATTGCTCAGATTGTTCTCCTCTTTGAGTTCCTCAATTTGATTAAATACAACGTTAAAATCCTGCAGTGTTCTAGTTGTTCCTTGATAGTAATTAGGTTGAATAAACACATACGTAAAGTACTTAGCTAGAAGCCCAATATTTGTTTTTGTAATATCACTGATATGATCAGGATAAGAATAATGGAAATATGGTATCCAAATGAATTGTTGCCACTTATCTTTGATGTAGTTAGAAATCTCCTGGATGTCCTCCTCATAGACAATTCCATCACTAACCTGCCAGGGATATTCGAGATACCAATAGAAGCCCACTTGGTAACCTCCAGTGCTGTTGTACACCCCCTTAACCCATCCTTTCCAATATTGAATTCCTCTGACTCCTCTGGTTCTACTTTCGTCAATAAGAACTGGAATTACAACTAGATAGTCTATGCCCCTCAGTACGGAATCAAGCCACTTTCCAAGGGACCTTCCATCGCGGTATCCATCATTGTAGGAATACCCACTAAAAGGAATATTGCCATACTTTAAGACTTCCGGAGGAAGGAAATGCTTCGTAGTTCCCATTTTGAGGCTTAAAATACCACAATCCATATCTTGCCATAATTTATCACCTCAGTTCATATTAAAATTTTATAATATTTAAGCTTTTCTATCTTCCCGAATGATTAACATGAATATTCTAACTTTGTTGAATAGTACAAATTAATAGCAAAGAAACAGTTCGATCAGAATAGACTAACAAAACTTAGAATAGAAAGGAACCAAGGGATCACTTGGTCTTGCCCTTGTTGGCCCTCACACTGGGCCTGACCTTCTCGGCGCCCTTGCCCTTGTTCCTCAGGCCGCGGCTCTTCCTGCCGGCGCTGGTAAGGCCGCGGAAGACCCTGCCCTTGTGGGCCTTGCCGGCGATCCAGGCGATCTTCGGGTCGCTCTTTATGACCGGGTGGTGAGGGTCGACCATGATGACCTCGAACCACTTGTACATACCGTCCTCGCCGACCCAGTAGGAGTTGAGGACCTCAAGGTTCGGGAACTTGCGAGCGGCCTTCTCCTCGGCAATCCACTGAAGGCTCTTCTTGGGTGAGTACTTGACCATACCCATCTTGGAGGGCTTCCTACCACCCTTCCACCTGGGCCTCTTCCTTCCGCCGCGCCTGACGCGAACGCGAACAATGACGTAGCCCTGCTTGGCCTGGTAGCCGAGGCTCCTGGCCCTGTCGAGCCTGGTCGGCCTCTCAACGCGAACGACGACCGGCTCGCGGCGCCACTTTATCATCCTCTTTTTGAGAAGCTGCCCGACGTAGCTCTTCTTCGGGCTCTTCCAGGCTTCCCTAATGTACTTGTACATTCCCATCTTGCTCCCTCCTTCCTCGTTTGTGGTTCTCCCTTACGGGAACATCCCGCGGGTTTGCCCCGCCTAGTCGGGCGAAGTTCGAGATTAGGTTTTTAAAAGTTGCGGAGTAGTCGAAGCGGTGAAAACCATGCGCCTCAACAAGCTCACTTCTCTGCTCAAGGAAAAAGCCTTCGACGGGGCGCTGATAAGCCCCGGAACGAACCTCTACTACCTAACGAGCCTCCACATCCACGAAGCGGGAGAGAGACTGACGGTTCTGGTCGTCAATTCGAACGGTGAGTACCACCTTTTAGCGCCAAGCCTCTACGAGAACGTCATCAGGGATTTCCCTGTTACCTTCTGGCGTGATGGAGAGAATCCCTACGGGAAGCTCGCCGAAATCCTAAAGGAACTCGACCTATCATCTGGCAGGATCCTTGTGGAGAACACGATGAGGGCAGACTGGCTGATAGGTATTCTCAAGCTTGGAAGCTTCGAGTCCCATCCGTTAAGTATTCTGATGCGAGAGCTTAGAATGAGAAAAGACGCCGAGGAAATTAGACTCATGGAGAAGGCAGCAAAGATCGTCGATGAGGTCTTCGAGGAGATAATCGGCATGAACTTAATCGGAATGCGCGAGAAAGACCTTGCCCTGAAGATTGAGCTCCTCATAAGGGAGCGCTCCGACGGGATATCCTTCGAGCCAATAGTTGCCAGTGGTGAGAATGGGGCAAATCCCCACCACGCGCCCGGCGAGAGGAAACTGAGGAAGGGAGACCTCGTTATCCTCGACTACGGCGCCAGGTGGGAGGGCTATTGCTCCGACATAACGAGGACTATCGCGTTAGGAAAGCCAGACGAGAAGCTCTTGGAGATTTATGAGATCGTCAAGAACGCCCAGGAGAGCGCCTTCCAGACCGTCCGCGAGGGCATAAAGGCGAAGGAGGTTGACAAAGCGGTAAGGGACTACATAGCGGAAGCGGGCTATGGCGAGTACTTCACTCACAGAACTGGCCATGGACTTGGCTTAGACGTCCACGAGGAGCCATACATCGGGCCGGACGGCGAGGTAATCCTCAAGAACGGCATGACCTTCACGATAGAGCCGGGCATCTACGTGCCGGGCCTGGGGGGAGTTAGAATAGAGGACGATGTGGTCGTTGAGGGCGGAAAGGGAAGAAGGTTGACGAAGGCACCGAGGGAGCTGATAATCGTGTGAGCTCCCTCATAAACCCTCAATCTTTTCGTCAAAGTGCACGATTCCCTTGTGTATCGTGAAAGTAACCCTATGTGTTTTGATGAACTCTTCGAGGTCCGGGTTCTTCTTTCTCCATTCTTTGTATCTATCGTTGGAGATTATATACGCGTCAATGTCAAGGGCGTATTTTATTATGTACTCATCTGCCTGCACTTCGGCAGGCATTAACTTCACAATCTTGGATACAATCAGCTTCTCCAGTAATCCCCTGTCCTCTACTTGATACTTTAGACTGGCATCCACAAAGACGTATATTTCTGAGTACCCGAGTTCCTTCAGCTTCTCGACGACGAGTTCAATGTTCTTTGCTAATGCCCTTTCCCCGCCCCTTTTATCCCTGCCTTCCCATGCCACGTTGCTTCCATCAACAATGACAGGGGGCAGTTTCGGTACGAACAACTTGCTCTCAGGATCGTAGGTTCCGAGTTCATCGTGCCTTTTTAACAGAGTGATGAGGTATTTTTCCAGCTCTTCCTTACTGGTGAAGGTTCTGTAATTCCTGCTTTTTCTACCAAGGTGATACCACAGTGATTCCCTGCTAAAATATGTGTACTCGCACTCCTTTAGCCATCTCCACAGGCTGTCCAAGTCAATCTTCCGTTTCTTCTGCTGGAGCGTACGGAGCAACCTAAAGACCAAGGCATCTCCGTAGGTCCTAAGTTTGTAGGTTTCCTTGAGTTTCTTAAGCTCCTCATAATCAGCATAAATCTCCTGTATCAATTCCTGTCTCTTGGAATGACCCAATCCTTTGGAAATCCACAACTCCAGTATGCTCTTGAACTTGCCCTTCTTAGCGGCAAGGTACTCCTCTCGTTTCAGGGTTCCAAGTTTAAGGGACTCAAAAAACTCTCCAAATGACTCAAAGCCGTTATCAACGGCATATCTATAAAGCTCAGCCTCGGTTGAGATCCCTAGATCCTTAAGCGTCAGCTTCTTCCACTCACCAATTCTCCCCGATTTTATCTTGCACTCTTCACCAAGGTTTAAATTGGGAGTTCCTGAAACTTTGTAGGTTGTTTCAAATATGGTGAAGGGCTCGATAGACCGTAACTTATTAAGGGAACCAATGAAACCTCTTTTCTGGGCATCTAAGTATTCACGCCTATTCCTGTACCCTCTAGAAGTTGCATCTTTGTACTCGTCTTCACTTAAAAATCCTCCAGGCAGAATCCGCACAAACAACTTGGCTTTCTCATCGTACTTTCCAAACTTCCGTATAATCTTCGACGAGACCAGATACTCCTCAAGTGATTTTGGGCTGATCAGGATTTCCGGTTCTCCGTACCAGTTTGTATTCCGATTCCATATGTTGTATCTCCTCAATACCTTTGTCCTTTCAGAATGCAGACGATTCCAAAGAGACAGAAGTGAAGCCCTCTCACCAACAGGCATGTCGCATATAATTTTAATGAGATGAGCCTCTTCTATCGTTTTCAAAGAGTACTTTTCATTTATCAGGCTGAGTTCCTTAAATAGGTCGTATTCCCACTTGGAGGGAATATTAAGCCGCCTAGCTTCGTCGTACTCATCAAATCTAGTGAACCCTCCCTCAATTGCATCAAAATATTCGGATGCGCCTGCGAATCCTCCCGATAAGGCTTTTCTGAATGATTCACCATCAAGGAAACCAAGCTTCAGGGCGTCCACGAATTCATTAAAATCTTCAAATCCGCTGTCCATTGCATAATAGAACAATTCACCTTCAGAGTTAAACTTCAGAGTCACCTGTTTCCCCTCTTTGTTATATCCGCGTATTATTATCTTCACATAGTCGATATCAACTTTCTCCCCAATGGACTCAATAGATTTTAGATTTTCCGATGCATCCCAAAACCCGAGCTTCACCGACAGCTCCAAATCCCTAAACGTCTTGTATCCTCTCCTTCTGAGTGCATAAAACTTGTTGCCGTCCCAGAAGTAGAAATATCTGTTAGATGCATACATAACGTCCGGTTTGTATTTATTTAAGAGAGACTTATAATCCTCATACTTTCTGACCACGATGACGGGACCACCCTCAATGTCATCAACATAAACTAACTCAGGATTCCCCGGCATATCTCAATCACCCAAACAAGTTTAGATGGGAAACTAAAATCTGCGGATACTTTGCTACAACTTGCTTAAATAATTTGCCATGCCGAGCTGAAAGTGGACAAAAAGTCTGTCCGCTTTTGAATGTCCAAAAACCTTAAATACTCAAAACCGTTATTTGGTGCGATGCCTATGAGGGGGGAGTGTCTTCTCCACCGTTCAAATCGCATCGATAACTGATTTCCCCGATAACCCCCCCTATTCTGGACTACCGTTCAAGCTCTTTTGGAAAAACTTTGAGGAGGTATGAGCATGGCTGAGCTTAACTTCAAGGCCATTGAGGAGAAGTGGCAGAAGCGCTGGATGGAAGATAGGGTCTTTGAACCCGATAGAAATGCCAAACCCAAGGAGAAGAAGTTCTACATAACGGTCGCTTTTCCATACCTCTCAGGCCACCTTCACGTTGGCCACGCGAGAACATATACGATTCCCGACGTCATAGCGCGCTTTAAGAGGATGCAGGGCTACAACGTGCTGTTCCCCATGGCATGGCACATCACGGGAGCCCCGATAGTCGGAATCGCTGAGCGCATAAAGAACCGCGACCCCAAAACCATCCACATTTACCGCGACGTCTACAAGGTGCCCGAGGAGATACTGTGGAAGTTCGAGGACCCAAAGGAGATAGTCAAGTACTTCATGAAGGCCGCGAGGGAGACCTTCATAAGGGCCGGCTTCTCCGTTGACTGGAGCAGGGAGTTCCACACCACCAGTCTGTTCCCGCCCTTCAGTAAGTTCATCGAGTGGCAGTTCTGGACGCTCAAAGACATGGGACTGGTCGTTAAGGGCGCCCACAGGGTTAGATGGGATCCCGTTGTTGGCACCCCGCTCGGCGACCACGACATAATGGAGGGCGAGGACGTTCAGATACTGGAGTACGTCATCATCAAATTTATCCTGGAGGAGAACGGCGAGGAAATATACATGCCGGCCGCTACGCTGAGGCCGGAGACGGTCTATGGCGTAACCAACATGTGGCTGAATCCAGAGGCGATCTACGTCAAAGCAAAGGTCAGGCGCGGCGATAGGGAAGAGACCTGGATAATCAGCAAGGAGGCAGCTTACAAGCTCTCCTTCCAGGACAGGGAAATTGAGGTCATCAAGGAGTTCAAGGGCGAGAGACTCATTGGTAAGTACGTGAAGAACCCCGTAACGGGCGACGAGGTCATAATCCTGCCGGCTGAGTTCGTTGACCCTGACAACGCGACCGGAGTTGTTATGAGCGTTCCTGCTCATGCTCCCTTCGACCACGTGGCTTTAGAGGATTTAAAGAAGGAAACCGAGATACTGCTGAAGTACGACATCGACCCGCGTGTGGTTGAGGAGATAAGCTACATCTCGCTGATAAAGCTTGAGGGCTACGGCGAGTTCCCGGCGGTTGAGGAAGTTGAGAAGCTCGGTGTAAAGAGCCAGAAGGACGAGGAAAAGCTCGAGGAAGCCACCAAGAACATCTACAAGGCAGAGTACCACAAGGGAGTCTTCAAGATTGAGCCCTACGCAGGCAAGCCCGTTCAGGAGGTTAAGGACCTAATAGCGAAGGAGCTCCAGGAGAAGGGCATCGCCGAGATAATGTACGAGTTCGCCGAGAAGCCGGTCATTTCAAGGTTCGGCAACCAGGCGGTCATCAAGATAATCCACGACCAGTGGTTCATCGACTACGGAAACCCCGAGTGGAAGGAAAAGGCGAGGGAAGCTCTAGCCAACATGACGATTTACCCAGAGAGCAGGCGCACACAGTTCGAGGCGGTAATAGACTGGCTCGACAAGAAGGCCTGCGCGAGGAAAGTTGGTCTTGGAACACCACTTCCATGGGATCCGGAGTGGGTAATCGAGAGCCTGAGCGACTCGACCATCTACATGGCCTACTACACCATAAGCAGGCACATCAACAAGCTGAGAGAAGAGGGCAGGCTCGACCCTGAGAAGCTCGACAGGGAGTTCTTCGACTACCTGTTCGGGGAGGAGTTCAGCGAAGAGAGGGAGAAGGAGCTGGCTGAGAAAACGGGCATTCCGGCAGAGATAATCCACGAGATGAAGGAGGAGTTCGAGTACTGGTATCCGCTTGACTGGCGTTGCTCGGCGAAAGACTTAATCCCGAACCACCTGACGTTCTTCATCTTCAACCACGTGGCGATATTCAGGAAGGGGCACTGGCCGAGGGGCATAGCCGTAAACGGCTTCGGAACGCTTGAGGGCCAGAAGATGAGCAAGAGCAAGGGCAACGTGCTGAACTTCATCGACGCCATCGAGGAGAACGGCGCAGACGTTGTGAGACTCTACATAATGGGTTTGGCTGAACACGACAGCGACTTCGACTGGCGCAGGAAGGAGGTCGGCAAGCTCAGGAAGCAGGTCGAGAGGTTCTACGAGCTGGTGAGCGAGTTCGCGAGCTATGAGGCCAAAGAGGGCGTCGAGCTGAAGGACATCGACAGGTGGATGCTGCACCGCCTGAACAAGGCCATTGAAGGAGCCACCAAGGGCCTGGAGGAGTTCAGGACGAGAACGGCCGTGCAGTGGGCGTTTTATTCAGTCCTGAACGACCTGCGCTGGTATCTAAGGAGAACCGAGGGAAGGGACGACGAGGCAAAGCGCTACGTCCTGAGAACCCTCGCCGACGTATGGGTCAGGCTCATGGCCCCGTTCACACCGCACATCAGCGAGGAGCTCTGGGAGAAGCTCGGCGGAGAGGGCTTCGTGAGCTTGGCGAAGTGGCCCGAGCCTAACCCGGCCTGGTGGAACGAGACCATCGAACTGGAGGAGGAGTACGTCAAGAACCTCATCGAGGACATCAAGGAGATAATCCGCGTTGCGAAGATAGAGGACGCAAAGAGGGCATACATCTACACGGCTCCAGAGTGGAAGTGGCGCGTTGCTGAGGCCGTCGCTGAAAAGAGGGACTTCAAGGCAGCCATGTCCGAGCTCATGAAGGACCCGGAGATGAGGAAGCACGGCAAGGAGATAAGCAAGATGATACAGCGCCTGATAAAGGACAGAGCCTTTGAGATCAAGCGCATCGACGAGGAAAAGGCCCTGAGAGAAGCCAAGGACTTCATCGAGAAGGAGCTTGGCTTGGAGATAATCATCAACCCAGAGGAGGACAAGGGCGGAAAGAAAAAGGCCGCGATGCCGATGAAGCCGGCGGTGTTCGTGGAGTGAAATTTTATTTTTCTTCTGAAACCTTTACCCTTCAGGGCGGAGAAGAGGTCACCTATCTTTTTCCCATCTAACACCGGGGGTCAATAGCTCATCTTGAAGAATTGATATCTCTGTCAGGTAGTTAGTAAGATTACAGGAGACTTGGTACTCTATAAACAGTCTCGTGATGTTCTGTTCAGGAGAGAGAAGAAATCTAAAAGTATTTTTACCTTGTGTAACCTGTTTCCTAAGACAAGAAGGCGATATACTGGCATTCATTGGGTTTACACATATTTCACAAGTTCCGCTGAGCTTTGAAATTATATTGACCTCAAACTCATTTTGGGAGGGAGTTACATAAACTGTATCATACGGGGAGTTACCGTTGATAAGAACTTTTGTCTCGATGGGATTTTCAACAGTAATCCATTGAGAAGCTATAAAAAGAAAGATAAGAACAAAAAGGGAGACAATGATTTTTTTCATTTCCAAGTCACCCCTTTAGAACTCCGTCTGGGTCTATTTTAAACGATACGTAATCAGATTTTTCCCATTCATCTCCCAAATGTGTTTGATAACTAACACTAACATACTTATATCCAACAGTAACGCTAAGATCTCCCCCTATTCCGTAGGTATGAACATAGGTCATTGACACTCTTGTCCATCTTCCAGACACTGATGGAGTTTTTGGTACAAAATATAGTCTTACGTATCCAGAGTGGAGACTATCTGGTGTATAATATGCTATTGCTCCGAGATCGGATCCTGCTCTTCTCATTTCTGGGGAGGCATACACGTCTTTAAACAATATTAAATCATCCGCCTCGTCCCATTTGTAGTAGACTACATCATCAGATCCTCTATAAAGAGTACCCTCGAGTTCTTTCCATAAATAATTTCCCCATATCATAACGTAATACGGCATCTCCGGATCGTTTTGGTAAAAGTGAGCACCTCCAACATCCAACAGTAAATCGTTGTAATCTCCGCTCATTGGCTGGATAGGAGGTTTTTTAATTGGAACTACACGATCTCCTAAGAATTGGGCTAGTTTTATGATAACTTCCGGATTGCCCCCACTCCTTGAGGCTACAAACTCCATCAATTGTATCTTTTTTATAAATCTTAGTATGCTAGATTCTGAGGTTGCTAACCCCAGAGTTTTTAGTTCCTTGACTTGTTTGATGTCTTCAGGTGTTATTCTCTGAATCGTAAGAAGATCCAGATAACTCACAGGCACGCTTAGATTGTTATTGAGAAAGCCATGTAACTTTGCTATCGATCTCTGGTTTTCATAACTAGCAATGTCAACTGAGTCGAAGCAAGATCCCGTTACTTTAGCGGACAGAGCACTCCCCGCAGTCGTTCCGACCATCAGCAGTCCCAGTAGGACTGCAAGCAGGGACCTCCACTTCATTGAGCTCATCTCCGATAATGTTTTGCAAAATGATTATGAACTTGTATGTTTATAAACTTTTCTTTTTTTTAAAGTAAATTTAAAACAATTGTAAAGAATTACTATTGACACGGACATGATAACCAGAGAAAACCGAGATAACAATTCAGAGCCTTATAAAGCACGTAAACAGGAGTAAATACCGCTGAAGCCGGCGGTGTTTGTGGAGTGAGTTCGAGATTATTTCCTCCTCTATTTTTTCTGCGTTCTGTTTGCCTCCTGAAGTAACCTCCGGCATTCTTTATTCATATCACTCAATCCTTGGATGATGTTCCCATAGGTCGGAGGGTACACACGGGTGAAGTTTATTATTGTATCGAGGCCGTTAGAGGCAAGAAGAACGTCCTCGTGAGTCATGTTCTCGCTTTGGACTGTGTAGTACACCACTTCGAGAAGCTCCACACAGTCCCCACCGGAAGGAGAAAGGCTGTCATTTTCATACCCCAACCAGGCACCCAAGTGATCGACATCCCTTTCCAGCCTCGAAAGCGAATATTTTGTATTGTTCAATTCAATGAGCAAGGCAAGTTTGGATTCAGTACCGGGAGGAGTGTCCATAAGGGCATTCGTTAGTTTTGCATGACGCCTTAACTCGAAAATTTCATGTATAAGTTGAGAGGTTACTAGGGTTTCTTTTATGCCTCTTTGTTCTTCTCTCAAACGCTCGTTTTCATGTGAAACTGACCAAAGCTGGACGATCAAAAGAAAAATAATGAGGAGATACAGGGCATCTTTTGCTCCCAGCCTCATAGTATCACCTGTGCGTTACGTATATTAGTCGCCCTCATTCTTAACTTACGAGATTTAAGTTGGATATGAATTCAACACTATCTTATAAAACTTTTTCTCCGAAAACTCCTTAAAGCTAATTCCTTAGCATTTTTTGGTGTTTTCCATGCTCGCTGACGAGGAAACATTTAAGAAAGATGTTCTCTCCAGAATCCCACTCCGAGACGAGCCGCCGCTACCTCCAGACTGGCTTCACATCGAGATGCTCGAACGCTTCCGCGTCCTTCGGTTCGCCTCGATAAAGCCTGGCATGAACGTCCTTGAAATCGGCTGTGGTGCGCATGCATTAACAACAGTTCCCCTCGCTTACCTCGTCGGCGAGACCGGCCGCGTTGTGGCGGTTGACAGGGCAAGATGGCGCTTCTTTGAAGAGATAGCTTCCGTAGCTGGCCTAAAGCATAGGATAATCCCACTCAAGATAGACGCGAAGAAGCTGCCTTTTCCGTTTAAGGCCTTCGATTTAGCCGTCCTCGTTCATGGAGTTAGAAGCTTACGAAATGAGGAAACAATGGTTAGGGTCTTCTCCGAGATGCTCCGCGTGGCAGAGGTGGTTTTCATAGCGGAGAGTCTTCCTATAGCGAGCAACGAGAGGCAAAGGGCACATCTTGAGCTCTACAACCTGCGTAAGGGAATTTTTGAAGCTCTGTTTGGCGGGAAGGACGACCTGCACTATCTCCCGCTGGAAAGGCTGAAGGAGCTGGTGGAAACGGCCGGTGGAGAGATAATCGAAAGCGGAACCTTTGAGCCGAGCCTGCCGCACTACTTAGCCTACATCCCACGGGAATATGTGGAGCAGATAAAAGATGGGAAAAAGCGCGCCGAACTTCTGGGGTGGTGGGATAGGGCCTACGAGAAATGGAAAGCTGGTGCGGAGCATCCGCCGGCCGGCTGGCTCATCGCAGAGGTAATGGGGTAGCCTGCTATACAACCCTCATTTTCACTTCTCAATCACAACTTCAATCCGACCGAAAATGAGGATAACTAAGAAGACCAATGCTATCACGACCTTTATGGCGGACGAGACCCAGCGCGGGTAAGGTCTGGGTATTTCCTCATCGGAGCGGAGGACAGTCCCGTCGTCGAAGACGGCTGCATCCGGGGGCATTCTGAGGAGGGCAAGAGTCGTGAGGAAATCTCCCACCATTCCCGAGGTGTTGAAGATGTAGATGAGTGCCCAGAAGTTCGAGCGGAGTAACCAGGCAAAGGAGAGAGAAACAGCCGACAGAAGGAGAGGAGCAAGGGAAAATAGAATGTACCTTCTAACGGACAAAGGCGTCTCAATGGCCACGTAGGGAGCGATGATAACCCTATCAATGACCGTCACGCCGAACCGAACTTTTGCCCCCAAAAGCCTCGCGGTTAGCGCGTGCAGGCCCTCGTGGAGGGGAATTATTACTACAAACGGCAGAACCAGCAGATAGAAGAAATCCCGGAAGGAACTTATTGAAACCTCCACCCAGGGAACTGCCAGAGCCGAGACAATGAGAAGGAGAAGAGAGAGGATAACAATATCAGAGGAATAATCGGAGAGCCGCAGCTCCCCCATTAGAACTCCCTCTCCACGAGGAACTCGGCGAGAAGCTCCAAATCCCTGCGTGCTTCACTCTCGGGAAGGATCTTCAGGGCATCGTTGGCCTCCCTGACGAGGTTCTTAGCGTATTCTGCGGCATAGTCTATGCTGCCATACTTCCTGAGGAGCTCGATGGCCCTAGCCACTTCCCCCTTAACGTCCTCATGAATCAGTGCGTCGTCCTTGGCGTCGCCTGCGTACTTTCCAAAGACTCTCATAAACTGAGCCTTGTCCTCTTCGCTGGCGTTCTGGAAGAAGTGGCTGACTATGAGGGTCTTCTTGCCCTTTCTTATGTCGCTGCCGACGGGCTTGCCGAGCTTTTCCTCATCGGCGATAAGGTCGAGAACGTCGTCCCATATCTGGAAGGCTATTCCAACGTTCCTGCCCCACTTAGAGAGCGCCTGAATGTACTCCTCGTTGTCCGTTCCAACGATAGCACCTATCGTTGCGGAGCCGTCAAAGAGTGCTCCGGTCTTGCCGCTTATCATCTGGAGATATTCGTCAACGGTGACCTCTTCCCTCGTCTCGAACTCGATGTCGAGAGCCTGTCCCTCACACAGCTCGTTGGAGGTCTGGACGAGGACTTCTAAAATCCTCGCTTTCTTCTCGGGACTGATCTCGGCCCTGGCAACAGCCTCGAAGGCCTTGCTGAAGAGCAGGTCGCCGGCGAGGATTGCCATGTTGATGCCCCAGACCTTATGGACGGTCGGTCTTCCGCGCCTGAGCTCGTCCATGTCCATTATGTCGTCGTGGACGAGGGAGTAATTGTGTATAAGCTCGACCGCGGCCGCAGGATAGAGTGCTTTGCTTGGATCACCGCCAACGGCTTCAGCCGCCCTCAGAACGACGAACGGGCGAACCCTCTTGCCGCCGGCGAGCGGATAATGTCTGGCAGCATCGTAGAGCTTTCTCGGTTCTCTCTCCGGAATGAGCTTGAAGAGCACATCATCAACGCTCTTTGCCATCTTCTTAACCCTTGCAAACAGCTCATCGTACTTCGTCATTCTATCACCTCATGAGCGATGAGAGCAATGTCAAAGGGAAAAAGGGGTAACTCTTTATCAGTTTTACCCCTACTTAATCTCCACAGTGTAGCCGTTGCGCGAGACGAAGACGTCCCTACCTATGAGGTAGCCCTCCTCCTCAGCCAGCTCGGCGTAGTGGGTGAGCATCCTGAAGTCGCCGTGGCCAGGGACGATGTTCTCTGGATTGAGAATTCTCAGCAGGTAGCGGTGGTCCTCCCTGCTGGCGTGGCCTGAAACGTGGAGGTCCTTTATCATCCTAACGCCCCTCATCCTGAGCTTGGTTTCGAGAACGTAGCGCTGGGCCCTGTTGAGTGGGTTGGGAATGGTGCCGGCGGAGAAAACGACGGTATCGCGCTTGCCTATGTCGTAGAGCTCCCCATTTGCCATCCGGGTTAAAATGGCACCGGGTTCACCCTGATGGCCGGTGACTATCAGCAGGTAGTTCTCCCTTGCCTGGGAAACTTCTTTAAGGACTTTTCTGACGGCATTTGGGCTCCTCACGGCCTTGGCTCCTTTCATTTTGATGAGACCAAGCTGCTTGGCTATCCCAGTGTACTTAGCCAGGGAGCGACCAACTAAGACAGCCTGCCTGCCCATCCTGTTGGCTATCCAGATGAGCTCCTGAAGGCGTGCTATATGGCTGGCGAAGGTTGTGGCTATCAGTCCATCAGATTCCATACCCTCATAGAGGAAGAAGTCCTCGAGGAGCATCTGAGCAACTGCCTCGCTCGGCGTTTTGGTGGGTTCAGCAACGCGCGTCGATTCTGGAATGAGAACCTTGACACCCTCCTTCCCTAGCTCTTTAAGCCTGTCGTAATCGGGCCTTTCGCCGAGAGGGTTGTTGTTGTCGAACTTGAAATCCCCAGTGTGGACAACGGCGCCTTCGGGCGTGTGAACTACAACAATGGCAGCTTGAGGGACGGAGTGGGTAATCTGAACGAACTCGATTGCTAAGTTCTCGCTAACTTGAACTATCTCTCCATATTCGGTCTCGTACATGGGGTTCTTGACCTCGAAGTACTGCTCGCTTTTGACCTCGCTCTTGGCGAGCTTTATGGTGTAGGGAGTTCCATATATCGGCACGTCGGGATAATGGGGAGCGAGCTTGCCGACGGCACCTATGTGGTCAAGGTGGCCATGGGTAAAAGCAATGGCGACAACTTTTTTGTTTCTGATTGGTGAATCGTCAGGAATAGCCCCAAGCTTCTGGAGCTCCTTCGCGGGGAACTGCTGAATATTTACATCCTCGTGGATGAGAACCCTGTCAAGCCTTATTCCCATGTCGATTATAACGACTTCTCCGTTGTACTCGACGGCGGTCATGTTTTTACCGACTTCCTCGTAACCGCTGAGCGTGTAAATCTTTATCATGCTCTTTCCTCCTTCGGCCTCTAAGCTCATAAGAGCATAAGGCCCCGTTGGTCATAGTTGTTTTTGAGAGTTTAAAAAGGTGTGCATTGAGAGAGTGCATCAAGAACGTATACACAGGCATAACCCAAAACGTGAAAATAGAAGGTTAAATTCGCCTGTCCCGTAGGTAAACAGGCAGGTCAATCCTTTGCTCGAGCCATTCGCGGGTAAAGCCAGTGATTACGAGCGGAACTTTCCTAAGTTCCTCAACGTTTCTGGCACCGACGAGGAACATAGTGTTCCTTATCTCCTCGATGTAGCGCTCCAGTACCTTGATGACGCCCTCGACGTCGCCCTTGACCGCGGGTCTGAGAAGAGGCAGGGCAACGCCGGCGAAGGTGGCTCCCATCGCTAGCGCCTTCGCCATCGCTATTCCGTCGCGCATTCCCCCAGTGGCTATAATAGGCAGCTCGGTGGCGTATCTGACTTCAGCCACGCTTATGGCAGTCTTTATACCCCAATCCCAGAACTTCAGAGCGAGGTTCCTACCAAGCTCGTCCTTAGCTCGGTAGTACTCAACGCCGCTCCAGCTCGTCCCACCGAGGCCGCCGACGTCAATCGCGTCTATTCCAATGCTCTCGAGCCGTATCGCGACCTCCATTGAAACTCCCGCGCCGGTTTCTTTAGCAATTATCGGGTAGGGGAACTCGGCCTTGAGCTCGGCCAGGGCCTTCAGCACTCCGCGGTACTGTGTGTCGCCCTCCGGCTGGACGCTCTCTTGGAGGGGGTTCATGTGTATGGCAAGAGCATCGGCCTGAATTGTCTCGACTGCCTTCAGTGCTTCCTCAATCCCGTATCTGTCGGGCATCGTCTCGGCGAACTGCGGTGCGCCAAGGTTGCCGACGAGGAAAACGTCGGGGGCAACGTCTCTAACGTAGTAGCTCTCCCACGTTTCTGGCTTCCTTATCATGGCCCTCTGACTTCCGACGCCCATCGGGATGTTCAGCTCCTGGGCGGCTTTTGCGAGGGTCTTGTTTATCTTTCCGGCGAGCTGAGAGCCCTTCGTTCCGCCGGTCATGCCGGCTATCATTATCGGGTAATCGAACTTCCTCCCGAGAAACTCAACACTGAGGTCGATTTCATCCTTGTCAATTTCAGGCAGGCTCATGTGGACGAAGTGCACGTCCTCAAAACCATTGCTGACATGAGCCTGAACGTTCCTCTTGAGGCAGTGTTCGATATGTTCAAACTTCCTGATGATCGTGAGCTCTTCCTTATCGAAGGCCTTCATCTCAACCACCAGAAGAGAAAAGGCGGGGGAGGTTAAGAGATTTTGGGTCGCCGGGAACTACCCCTTAATCCTCGTCCCAAAGCCGTCTCCCATTATCGCTCCGCTTAGCCTTCCAGCTATTTTGCCGTTCACGAACCAGACCTCTGAGAACTGGGCTATTTCTTTGGCCTCCCTGAGCTTGTTGACTATACCACCGGTGACATCTGTCCCGGCTGCACCGGAGAGCCTCTCGATTAGACTGTCAATCTCCCTGACCTTGAGCTCCCATATGAGGCTTCCCTCGCCAGGTTTGCCATCGTAGATGCCGTCCACATCCATAAGGAAGACAACCTTCCTTGGCTTCAGCATTTTGGTCAGGTATGTAATTATCTGGTCGCCAGAGAGTATGTCAATGCCCTTTTCAAGGTCAATCGCCACGTCGCCAAAAAGGACTGGGATGAACTTCAGCTCCACCAGTCTTTTGATGACCTTCACATCACCATAGGCGACTGAGCCACCCTCAGTTATGAAGACTGAGGAAGTAGAGACCGAGAAGGCCGGAAGGTTTTTCTCTAGGAAAAGGTCGATTATCTTTTCATTAAGCTCCAGCATCACCTGATGAGTTTTTGAGAAGCCAATGCGCTTACTATCTGGATTCGGCTCGATGCCCTCCCTGAGGTTGTACTCCTTCGCGAGTGGGTGACCGTAGCTACCGCCACCGTGAACGATTACGAAATCTTCCTTGGGATAAAACTGGGCTATCTCACTTGCTATCTGACTCACAACGTCCTCGTGGAAGGACTTCTCCACATTCTTGTCACTTATAACACTTCCACCAAGCTTGACAATTATCATGGCAGAACCTCCTCTATCCTCAACCCTTCGTCACTGATTTTAGTTATCATCGGCGTTCCTCCGGCGATGGTTATTGCAGTTGCCACCTCACTCTGCTTCTCAGGGGCGAGAGCGTACATGCATCCGCCTCCTCCAGCGCCGGTTATCTTCGCTCCTAGCGCTCCGGCTGTTCTGGCAGCGTAAACAAGCTCGCTGAGCTTCTTGGTAGAAACGCCCAGTGCATCAAGCAGGCCGTGGTTGATGTTCATGAGCCTGCCAAGTTGGACAAAGCGGACTTCATTGTCGAGTTCGGAGAGGAGAACGTCCTTGGCTTTCTCAACTATCTTGCCCATGGAAACGAGAATCGGCTCTATAACTTCAGGCATTTCCTCGTAGTTCCTTCTGACCATTGCAACGAGCTCCTTAGTTGAGCCGCTCGAACCGGTGTAGCCAACAACTATTGGCAGCTCCATGAAGGGGAGGTGCTCGAAGTTACCCTTCTCGTAGTGTAGGAAGCCACCTATGGCCGAGACGGTGGGGTCTATCCCGCTCGAAGCGCCCTGGACGAGGAGCTCGACTTTGTGGCCAAGTTTGGCGATTTCCTCGTTGCTCAGCTCCAGGCCAAGAAGCCTTGAGACCGCACCAATGGTGGCAACCGCAACGGCCGCTGAGGAGCCCAAACCAGCTCCAACGGGAATCTGTGAGGTTATCGAGACTGTGACCCCATTTCCGTTCTTGTCGGCCTCTTCGCGAACAAGCTCAATCGCCTGTCTGACGTAGCTTAAAACCTCGGCGGCCTTACCGTAGTCACTCTCGAAGTATATCTCGTCCTCTGAGAAGGAGACTGTCAATCCGGGCACCTTGATGTCCTTGGCCTCTATCTTTATCGCCCCTTTGTTGTTAAACTCTGCCCAGACATAGGTTCTTAGATCTATCGCAGCCGCTATGGCAGGCTTTCCATAGACGACGCTGTGCTCACCGAAGAGGATAATTTTAGCAGGAGCTGATGCGAGAACCCTCATCTCTGACCCTCCAAACAAGAAAAGGGAAGAAAGTTTATGTGAGTTTTGGTCAAATCAAGCTCACTTCCTGAAGACTATAGAGGCATAGCCAACTATCGCGTCCGTGCTCCTGCTCACCTCAAAGCTCGTCGTGTAGTGTAAAAGCTCAGCCTCAAGAGCTCCAGCCAAGCGGGAGTAAACGATGGCAGTTCCAACTCCTCCCGGTCCACACATGGTGTGGTCCATCTTCCTCAGCTCGCCGAACATTCCTTTGACGTCAAAGTCGAGGATTTTCTGAATAACGCGAAAGTCCCACTCCTTGACGCGGTGTGGGAGCTCGTCTGCTCTAGCCCTGAAGGGCACGTAGCCATAGGCTGGGCCATAGTGCATGAAATCTGTGCTCGCTATGATCACAACGTCTCTGTCGAGCTCGTTAGCAGCCCCGTAGATTGCTTTGCCAAGATCCTCCACAACCTCCTCGTCCTGGATGCCGAGGGTTATTGGGACTATCCTGACGTCCGTTCCAGCTTTCTCGGCCAGGTACTGGATGAATGGCAACTGAACCTCAATGGAGTGCTCGTACTTGTGGGCCAGCTCGTCGAGGTCTGCTATCCCAGAGAGCTTCGCTATGGTCTTGGCCATCTCTGAATCGACCTCGATTTCCCCCAGCGGGGTCAGCCAAGAGCCGGATGGATAGACCGCTATCGGCGAGCCGATGCCAGTGTGGTTCGGCCCGAGAATTACAAATGTCTCCGGCAGACCGTCCTCGTAGATGGCCTTAAATGTTCTTGAGGCTGTGTAGCCAGAGAATACATAGCCTGCATGAGGCACAACACCCGCTGTTATCTTCCTCTCGCTTCCGTGCTCACCCAAGTCTCTGAAGAACTTCTCAAGCATCTCGATGAGCGTTTCATCTCCAGGGTAAAAGCTCCCGGCCACGGCAGGATACCTCACCATAGTCTCACCCCAAAGAGGCTTCTGCTCCATATTTTATAGACTTTTAGTTAGGGAAGACTTTTTATCCACAATTCTACAAGGTATTCTCACAAAAGCGATGGGTGATTGCCATGACAAAGTTCCTATCTGCAGACAGGCCCCAAACTGAGGAAGGCTATCAGTACCATATAGCATGCAAGCCGGGGGATGTTTCAAGATATGTTCTCCTGCCCGGTGATCCGGAGAGGGTTCCAAAGATAAGCTCTCTGTGGGATGAGGCAAAGGAGATAGCCTTCCACAGGGAATACAGAACTCACACGGGCAAATACAAGGGGGTTCCAATAAGCGTAACTTCAACCGGGATAGGTGGACCATCAACGGCGATAGCGATTGAAGAGCTCGCAGCCATTGGAGCAGATACCTTCATAAGAGTAGGCTCCACCGGCGCTATCCAGCGTGGAATGGAAATAGGCGACCTCATCATAGCGAAGGCAGCGGTTAGGCTCGAGGGCACTTCAAAGCAGTACGTGAGGATTGAATATCCAGCCGTTGCCGACTTGGAAGTTACCCTCGCACTAATCGAGGCCGCCGAGACCCTCGGAGTGCGCTATCATATCGGCATAACCGCCTCGACCGACAGCTTCTACCTCGGCCAAGGAAGGCCAGGCTTAAACGGTTACTTCCCGAGCTTCGCCAAGAACATCCTCGACGACCTCAGGCAGGCCAGGGTCACCAACTTTGAGATGGAAGCAGCGACCCTCTTCACGCTGGCGAACATCTACGGCCTCAGGGCTGGCTGTGTCTGTGCAGTCTTTGCTAACAGGGTAACCAACGAGTTCGGCAAAGCTGGAGAGAAGGAAGCCGCAATGGTCGCCACTGAGGCCGTAAAGATACTCGCCGAATGGGACGAAGAGAAGGAGCAGAAAGGCAAGAAGGTGTGGTTCCCGGGATTGAGGAAGCTTTAGCTGTTCTGTTTGACCTTTAATTTTCTGTGGAATTAACCTGCGTCACACGGAATTCTTTGAATTTTTGCCCAATTTTCACAATTTCATGAAGCATCCAAAAAATAGCATTGTTTGTAACATTTAATATCAATAACCTAATATTTGGAAACTCATTGTTTTGATTATGCTAAAATATGCCACAAGTCTTATAATCAAAATATTCGAAAGATAAATAATGGTGATTCCAATATGACCAAGGTAAAAACTGTAAGGGAATATTTAAGAGAAATCACCCCTGGAGGGATTTTGCTATTATCATATGACCAGTACTCTCTAGGTTGGAAAATCGGAGTTAGACTTGTGAAAGAAGAGATAGAGAAAGGGAATTTTGCACTTTTGACCAATGTTGCAGTTCCTTTTAGAAAGTTCTGTGCAAGAATAGAGGCCGCGGGATTAGATGTGATTCAGGAGGGTAAAAATGGCAATCTAGCGATAATAAATGTTTTTGAAGGAGAAACTCACTACGATTTCGTTTACAAGGTGGGCAATGTCGATGGGGGAACCTTCATTTCGAAATATGTCGAAGTCAAAAGGCAGATAATTAAAAAATACAATTTAAAAGAAAGGAAGGTAGTTCATGCGTTTGTAACTTTAGACACATTATACGAGCGGTTTGAGGCGTCCACTGTGAAGAAACTATTCCAAACACGTTTGTTTGCTGGTGAAAAACTGGTGGAAAATGGATATTGGTTTTGGGATATTCTTATTGTCAATAGGGACGTTGTACCCAAAGAGCTCCACTCTTGGATGGTCAGCATTAGTGATTATGTAATATTCACACAAGGTATACTAAAGGAAAATGAGTTTGTTGAGAATATTGCAGTGCTAAAAGGACTATCCAGAGAATTCAGACCGGTGGTACTTCAGATGAAAACTCCTGCGGTACTAACATCCCGAGAAAGGATCCACATTTAAGCGCCCAGTGTTCATGTCAGAAAAGAACAATTATGGCGCCCCGGCGGGGATTTGAACCCCGGACCTCGAGGTCCGCAGCCTCGCGCCCTATCCAGACTAGGCCACCGGGGCACTGCCCGCTAAACCTTCTTAGGGACGCTTTATAAATTTAACCTTTTTCTACCACCGAAAGATTTATAAAGCGCCCAGAGGTGAGTATCTAACGGGCCGCGCAGTGCGGTGGTAGTCTAGCCTGGTCTAGGACAGCGGCCTGCCACGCCGCTGGCCCGGGTTCAAATCCCGGCCACCGCACCACAAATTTTGCTTGTGCAAAGTTTGATCAAAAGTTTCTGGATGTTCTAAAATGCTTTTTTAAGTGCATATTCATGTTCATGTTAGAATTGCTGTTTTGTGAGGATTTCTCGTTAAATAAAATGAAAACAGGATAAAACACAAGAAAAGAAAGCCTCAAGTCCTCAGCTTCGCGAGGGCATCTTCGGCAGCCTTGACTATCTGATAGCCGACGGGTGAGGCGGTAAGCAGGGGATGAGTGGCTATCTGCAGCGTGTAGAGTTCGCTCGCGGTAAGGCGCTTCTGTATCGCTAGGGCGAGTATGTTTATCATCTCGCCAACACTCTTTCCGCCGGCTATCTGGGCACCAAGAATCGCTCCCCTATCCCTTGAGAATATTAGCTTGGCCGTAACCATTGAAGTGTCGGGGAACTTCGCCGGATGCCTGTCCGGTCCTTTTCCGTAGCCGACTATGACCTCGAAGCCCTCCCTCCTGGCCGCCTCCTCAGTTAGACCTGCTGCAGCCAAGGTCAGACCGGCAACGTGGGTGGAGTAAACGCCTATTGTCCTCCTGTTTTCCCTGACTATCTGGAGCCTAAAGAGGTTGGCCCCAGCGATTCTCGCCTCGAAGGTTGCGGTTGATGCGAGCATTAAGCCATAGGGCTTGCCCGTGAAGAAGTCCCTGTGCTCGACACAGTCACCGACTGCAAAGATGTCCGGGTGAGAAGTTCTCATATACTCGTCCGTCCAGATGCCGTAGCGAGTAACCTTCAGGCCGGCTTTGATGGCTAGGTCAACATTCGGGCGGTAGCCAATGGAGAATATCACCAGATCAGCGTCGAGCTCATTACCGTCGACCAGCTTAACCTTCTCGACCTTTTCGCTTCCCAGGAGTCTCTCAACCTGGCCGTAGACGATATTTATACCGGCCTCCTTAAGTCTCCCTTCGACCATCTCGCTGAACTCGGGGTCGAAGGAGCTCCTCAGGAGCCTGCTCCTAACGAGAAGGGTTACGTCCTTGCCGAGCTTTCTTATCTCGTCGCCAACTTCGAGGGCTATAAAACCTCCACCCACGATAACGACTTTTTCGGCGCTCTCAAGCCTCTCGCGGAGAGCTTTCAGGTAGTGGTAGTCCTTAGGAACGGTATAAACATCCTCAAGCTCAGCCCCGGGTAGCTCCGGAAAGACTGGCTTCGAGCCAGTTGCTATGACGAGTTTCTCCCAGGCAATTTCTTTTCCGCTCTTAGTCCTCACAATCTTGGCTTTCGGATCTATCTCGACGACCTCATCGACGAGTGTCTCCACACCGAGGGGCTCGAGAAACTTTTCGGCTGGAAGGATATCATCGTCAACACTCTTGAAAGTTCCAAAGATGTAAGGAATACCGCATGGAATCATGCCTGTTTGCTCCTTCTTAATTACAAGAACACTCTTGTCAGGATAAAATCTCTTGGCGGAGATCGCGGCGGTTAATCCCCCCGCGCTCGCGCCTATAACAACAACATCATACTTCATATTAGGCCCTCCTAAAGCTTTTCAGTAAGGGTTACCCACCAAAGGATTTTTAACCTTTCGTCAACCTTGGATTTAAAATGCAAGCACGGAAGATTTGATCAATGAAGAAAAGAGAACAGAAGAGTCACTCTCCGGTGGCACCCTTAAGGGCATCCTTACATCCACAGCGCCTCTCCTCAGGAATATACTTGATGGACTTCATGAGGAGGTACTTTATCTCCTCGCTCTTCTGGGCCATAAGCTCGACAACCTCGGTGTGGGTGAGCTTCTCTCTGCTTATTCCTGCCGCGAAGTTGGTGACTATCGCCACGCTGGCGTAGCACATCTCAAGCTCCCTGGCTAATGCCGCTTCGGGGCACTGAGTCATGCCGACAACATCCGCACCGAGTATTTTGAGTGCCCTTATTTCGGCCCTCGTCTCGAAGCGTGGGCCCTCCATGCAGGCGTAGGTTCCCGTTGGGTGGTATTTGAAGCCAAGTTCTCTAGCGGCAGTGATGAGAGCTTTCCTCAGCTCAGGGCAGTATGGATCAGTGAAATCGACGTGGGCGACGAACTTCCTGTCATGGGGACTCTCGTCTCCGTCATAGAAAGTGTAATGCCTAGTCTTTGTGAAGTCCATGAGCTGGTCGAGGATGACAAAGTCACCAGGTTTCATGGTCTCGTTGAGCGAACCAACGGCCGAAGTCGAGAGAATCCTTTCAACACCGAGTTCGTGGAGGGCCCAAATGTTCGCACGGTAGTTTATCTTGTGCGGTGGAACGCTGTGGCCTTCACCGTGCCTTGCCAGGAAAGCTATCTCCTCTCCGTTGTACTCCCCTATCTTCACCCTGACCTTCCCGTATGGGGTGCTGACCCATTCCTCTCTGACATTCTGCAAAAGCTTCGGATCGTAGACTCCAGAACCTCCAATAATGGCTATCCTCGGCATGGTATCACCTGGAGAAAGAAACGGGAGAGGCCTTAAAACATTAGTGTTTTTCCCAGATGATCTTCTGGTGCATAGCTTTCTCCTCGATGTTCTCCTCAAGCCTGCCTTCGGTCTGGAGCTCGAGGATTTTGGTGAGTATCTCGCTAAGCAACCAGGAGCCCCATTTGGAATCCTTAACTTCAAGGGCAGCATCGATGGCTCCGTCTATGTCCCCAACTTTGAGTTTCGCCACAGCAATGCTACCGAAGGCAAGGGAACGGAGATAATGACCCCGGACACGCTGAGCAAAGCTTAGTGAATCATCGAACTTTCCGAGTTTTGCCAGGTATGTAGTGACCTTAACGAGGAGAGCATCATCGTTTGTGCGATTGCCTATCTTCTTTATGAGAGGCTCGTACTTTTCATCCACAGGTTTACTGAGGAGTTGATCAAGAATAAAGCCGGTGATTTCCTCAAACTCCGAACCTTCCAGGGAGTCGATAAGGTGAGAAAGTATCTCCGCCCTATCCAAGGATGTCTCAACTATTCCCCTGAGGATAGACAGTCTAGCACTAAGGGAAAGTCTCTCGAGTATCCTCGCCACGAACTCGAGCTCCCCCTGGTTGCCTAGTCCAACGAGGAGCGATTTCAGAACGTCAAAGCCTGTCTCAGACGACATGCTGAGGGCTATCTCAACGAACTTTTCGTAGGTGGCCTTGGGAACGTCTGAGGTTTTCAGGTAAACTGCTACTTCCTTCATGGCTTCCCCTAGCCAGTACTCGCTCTTCAGCTCGGAGAGAATCCTGATTGCACTTCCAAACTCCTCCCTCTTGAGATGCTCCTTTATGGCTTCAATTGCACCTATCGAATGCCAAGGCTCGTCATCAATTTGTTCTATAATGAGCTTGGCCTTACGCATATTGCCTTTCTTGAGGTAGACGCGAAGTATTTTCAGAAGGAGGTCGTTGCGCTTTACAGTGTCATCAATGTCCGTGACGTAGAAGAGGGCATCATCAGTCATGTCCAGCTCTAGAAGCTTGATCGCCAGTTCCTCTAGAAGATCGTCCCGCAGTGGCAGAGGAAAGGCCATTATAGATTCGTAAGCCTGATGAAACACCTTCCGAGCTGTTTTTGAACCGGTCCTCTCGAGGTACGTCCCTATCTCCATCAATGCTTTAACCATCAGAACAGGGTTTTCAATAGAAGCCGTAGCAGTGAATGCGTACTTAAAAGCAGTTTTATATCCTGGGTTCTTGGCCCTGTGCATATAGTACCCTATTTTAGCGTAAGTGACCGCACGAAGATACTTGTCCCTAATATCAGAAGCTAATCTAAGGGCCTCACGATAAACATCCACTGGCATAATTTCCACCAGAGAGATTTATGATATCGGAGTATTTAATTATTTCCAGCATGTAGAACACAATGGGATATATCTAGTCAAAAAACGAAAGATCAGCCAAGTTCGTCGTAAACGACACCCACTACTTCACCATCGTCGAGGGACACGAAGCTTACCTTTGTCTTCTTACCGCTCTTAGGATCCACAACAACAAAATCCGGCTTTGAAAGGTACTTACTGGCAGGCATCTTCCAGACATCACCGTAATGGGCCCTGAGTTCCTTCAAAAATCTATCCGCATCACGTCTAATTACCGTTGTCACTGGTATCACCGTTTATATATACCACTTAAAAGTATAAAAAGGTTTTCTATAGACATTCGTTAAAGTTAATATCGACAATTGTCTATTACGCGCCCCTTATGCACACTAATGAACCCTGAGGAACATTCAACTCTCTGGAAATTGGCCTGCACTTCGCCTTAAGCAGGAAGAATATTCTCGAGTCCTTTAAATCGCTCAGCGTCTCAAAGTTTGCCTGCCCCTTCGCGATGACGACATCAACCTTTCTGAAAATCTCCTTGAATTCCTTGGATACATATTCCATGGGAGCCCCCGGAAGGCATGAGCCCGTGGAGACCACATTAGCCAGCTCTTCAAAGCCAGCTTCTCTCAAGTCTTCAACGGTTGCATCGTTGATTATCGGTCCCTCTTTGGCCGCAACGTATATAGTGAGCCCGGGGAACAGTTTTCTTATGAGCTCAAGGAACAGTTTGTCAAAGTAAATTTCCCCACAGTTATCGAGGAGGTACAGCAGGCTCTTTGCCCTCCCTAGCTCTTCAAACAGCTCATTGCTCTCATCCACGTAGAGCTCTTCTTCAGTCATACGGAGGATGTCCTCCCCTATCTTTTCGGGGTCGTAGCCGACCGCGAAGTCAATCACGTTACCAGCTATAGCCAGCTTCAGAGCCCTGCCAAAATCTTCTACGTCCCCAATATCAGTGGCAACCTTTGCTGCGAGTTCAGTAGAACGACGTTTGTAGTCCCTGAACGGATCATCATCTCCCAGAAAGCTGTAAAGTTCAAGGAACAACCTCCCTCCATCAGTTGCCGGCACAGAGCTTTCCTCAAAAAACTCACCAATTCTCCTGCCGAAAAAGACCATTGCTTCTCTGCGCTTTTTTAAATCCGGAGTGCTCATCTCAACTATTTTCCGGGCCTGATTTACAGCACATGCAATGCACTCGTAGTGAATCTTCATACCATCACCGAGGGAAATAGAAAAGGTTTGAACTTATAAAATCACTCCATGAGTCTCTCAACGTACTCGAGCTCCTCTGGGATGGGCTTCCTTTTCCTCTTCATCTCCCTCTCGAGCATGTACTCGTAGAGTGCGGTCATCCATATCATCTCTCTCACCCCCTTTTGGTCTCTCTAGTTTATACTAACTAAATTTCAGGTTTAAAAGCCTTATGAGACCTCGAAACTCCATAAATGCCCTTAGAATGTCTCTGTTCTCCCAAAAAAGCAATGATGACGGTTTTTGATATTAAATGAACAAGATTGGACAGTTTAAAGGGATTTAACCGGGTCGTTTTTGCCAAAAGAATACATCAGAACGGGGAAAAGCAACCCAACCGTTTATAAACTTTGGAAACCCCATCACTACGGTGGGAGAAGATGGCCCTAGAAAAGCTTGGAAAGGCACTCAACAATGCCCTGAGAAAGCTCGCCCGTTCAAGCACCGTTGATGAGGCGACGATTAAGGAAGTAGTGCGAGACATTCAAAGGGCACTCATTCAGGCCGACGTTAACGTTAGACTCGTTCTCGACTTAACCAAGAGGATAGAAAAAAGGGCTCTGGAGGAAGAGCCTCCCACGGGAGTTTCAAAGAAGGAGCACATAATTAAAATAGTCTACGAGGAACTGACGAAGTTCCTTGGCACGGAAGCTAAGCCCATCGAGATAAAGGAGAAGCCGACGGTTCTGCTGACTGTGGGTATCCAGGGTTCCGGTAAAACGACCAGCATCGCAAAACTCGCCAGATACTTCCAGAAGAGGGGCTATAAAGTCGGTCTCGTATGTTCAGATACCTGGCGTCCAGGAGCTTACCAGCAACTCAAACAGCTTGTTGAACCCTTCGGCATAGAGGTTTTCGGTGATCCCGAGGAGAAAGATGCAATAAAGCTCGCAAAGGAAGGCGTCGAGCACTTCAGAGAGAAGGGCGTCGACATAATCATCGTGGATTCAGCAGGAAGGCACAAGGAGGAGAAAAGCCTCATAGAGGAGATGAAACAGATAAGCGCAGCCATAAAGCCCCACGAGGTAATCCTTGTCATAGACGGAACCATCGGTCAGCAGGCTTACAATCAAGCGCTGGCCTTTAAAGAGGCCACTCCAATAGGCTCAATAATTGTTACAAAGCTCGATGGTTCCGCCAAGGGTGGTGGGGCGCTCTCGGCGGTTGCAGCAACTGGGGCACCCATAAAGTTCATCGGTGTGGGCGAGAGAATTGATGATTTAGAGCCCTTCGACCCCAAGAGGTTCGTCTCAAGGCTCCTTGGTCTGGGTGACATTCAGGGCCTTCTCGAAAAATTTGAGGAACTCCAGAAGCAGCAGGAATTCAGGGAGGAAGACTTAGAGAAGTTCCTTAAGGGCAAGTTCAACCTCAAGGACATGTACGCCCAGCTTGAGGCTATGCAGAAGATGGGCCCGCTGAAGCAGATACTCCAGATGATTCCGGGAATGGGCTACTCCCTGCCGGACGATGCTGTCAGGGTTGGAGAGGAAAGGTTGAAGAAGTTCAAGGTCATAATGGACTCAATGACCGAGGAAGAACTCGAGCATCCTGAGATAATCAACTACTCAAGGATAAAGAGGATTGCCCGCGGTTCAGGAACGAGCATCCAAGAGGTAAGAGAGCTCCTTCACCAGTACAATCAAATGAAGAAGATGTTCAAGAGCATGGATAAAAGGAAACTCTCCAAGATGGCCCGCAAGTTTAACCTCGGGGGGTTTGGGCTATGATAGAAGCCTTCGTGCTGGTTGTTGTCAAGCCTGGAACTGAGGAGAAGGTCTATAACGCCCTGGCAGGGGAAAAACACATTAAGGAAATATACCGCGTCTACGGCGAGTACGACATAATCCTCCGTGTGGAGGTCGAGAACATAGGGGAGCTTGACAGGTTCCACGACGAAATACTCAGAAGAATAAGCAACATCGAGATGACCGAGACCCTCATAGCAAGCTCCTACAGGGGGTGAAGGCTTGGAGAAGAGGTGGGTCGCGACCATCCACCTCGACACGCTGAAGGTGGAGTACGATCCCACCTTTAAATTTAAGTGTGTTGAGAACTGTGGAAAATGCTGCTACGAGCTGGAGATTCCGATTCGGGATGAAGATATAGCCCAGATAGAGGAACTCGGCTACAACGCATGGGAATTCGTTGATTATGAGAAGATGTTCTACCGTGGGGACAAGTTCTTAAGCTACGCCCTCAAAAAGCGTCCCTTCGACGGAGGCTGCGTTTTTCTCAATCCAGGGACCCTGAAGTGTAAAATCTATAACCACAGGCCTCTAGCGTGCAGACTCTACCCTTTTGTCTTCGTGAAACATGGGAATAAAATGGAAGTCTACGTCAAGAAAGACTCCTTCTGCCCGGGTATTAACCATCCAGACGGAGAGCCTGTAACAAAGGAATTCCTCCTCAGAGAATATGGAGACGTCATAGAAGATTACCGCAGGAAAGTTGTGAACACAGGCGAGTAACCGAAACATATTTATACATTTTCTTGTT
Source organism: Thermococcus sp. GR5 (assembly GCF_012027535.1). Classification (NCBI taxonomy): domain Archaea; kingdom Methanobacteriati; phylum Methanobacteriota; class Thermococci; order Thermococcales; family Thermococcaceae; genus Thermococcus; species Thermococcus sp. GR5. The sequence goes on from NZ_SNUN01000003.1 coordinate 117,925, forward strand.
AATTTTTGGCCACCGGAGGTGAGAGAATGAGTCAGCTAAAGTCGGTTCAGGAAAAGCTCAGGCTTGTCAGGGTGCTCAGACTGCTTAAGAAAAATTACACTTACGAGGAGCTCTCTAAGATAACGGGCCTCCCCATTACAGTCCTCAACAGATACGTCAGGGGAAAGGTCCTTCCGAGCACTGAAAGAACAAGAGAGCTCCTGGAGCTACTGCTCCCTTATATAAACATCGAGGAGGAAGTTAGAAGAAGGATAAAATTCGATGAGTACGGCTTTTTCGACAACATGCCAGTTCTTAGCGACACGGCATTGATGAGCCTTATAGCGGAGGACGTTGCAAGCAGATACATGGACAAAAACGTTGACAAGGTTCTCACTGCTGCAACCGATGGAATAGCACTTGGTGTTCACATCGCGAGGGAGCTCAACGTCGATGTTGTATACGCCAAGAAGAAGAAAGAAGTCGGCGTCGAGAAGTTCTACGAGGTCAGTTACGTCCCAAGCGCTTCGGGAAGCGTTACGACACTCTATCTGCCACAGTGGGCACTCAAAAAGGGTGAAAATGTCCTCATAGTTGATGACGTCATTAGGAGCGGTGAGACTCAGAAGGCACTCCTAGGAATGTGCAGACAGGCAGGGGCGAAACCAGTCGGCATGTTTTTCCTCATAAGTGTCGGGGACATCATAGATCGCCTGAAGGAGGAGTACAACATTCCAGTGGAGAGCCTCATAAGGCTGGAGTGATCCAAATGAAGGTTTTAATATACAACGTCGATGGCCTAACGATTCCTGTGGAGGTCGAGCCCGGCCTCCCCTTCACATTCCACTGCAGCATCGAGGAGTGCGGAAAAGAGATAGTCATTGAGGGAGTCGTGAAAACCGTCAACGAGGATGAATTCAACAGGGTTCTCGAAAACACGATAGCCGAAAACTCTGATTTTGAGAGAATAAGGGAGATAACGGCTAGAAACCTGATATTCGAGGGGGCTGTAAACGGAAAAGAGGTTAGACTTCCGGTGGAAAGCCTCGATGACTTCGCAAAGCGCTTCATGGAGGAGATCTTAGTCCTCCGTTAGTTTGAGCCTTAGGTCTTCTTTCACCACCTGCATGGCGACGCTCGTGTTCGTTTTTTCCACACCGTCCAGCGAGAGGAGCCACTTAACAAAGCGATTCATATCAGCCCTGTCTTTGAACTTGGCGATAACCACAATATCGAACTCACCGGTTATGTCGTAGACCATTATCACCCTGTCGTTTTCGGCAATCTGCCGTTCAATTTCGGTGATTTTCCGTCCCTGAGCTTTCACCCCGATGACGGTCGTAAGGCCGAAGCCAAGCTTCTCGTAATCGAGGATTGGTGCAAATCCTTTTATTATTCCCTCTTCCTCCATACGCTTAATCCGATTGTAGACAGTGCCAACGGCAATTTTAAGTTCGCGCGCTATCTCACGGTAGGAGAGACGAGCATTTTGCTGGAGCAGGGAAAGTATCCTGAGGTCGAGTTCATCCACCATCCTCACCACCGGAGAGAATAGACCGTAAACTTTAAATACCCTTCCCCTTGAGGGAATAGCGGGCAGTGGACCGGTAGCCTAGCTAGGATAGGGCGGCGGCCTCCTAAGCCGCAGGTCCGGGGTTCAAATCCCCGCCGGTCCGCCAGCACACTGAAATTCTGCCGATCAGAGTTTTATCAGGGTTTTCATATCACTTTTAGAATGGCCGTCTTTCAGTGGATTTACTCCCCAATTGCAAGTCTTATAGTGTTTCACTCATAGAAACCTCCCACTCACTCAATTTGGAGTTAAATCCACATTAAACTCCAGACTTACAAAGACGTGCAAACTCAATTCAGTCCGCTTTTACTGGCTAACACCTGACCAAACTTTGCGAGACAAAAAGCTAGAGGAGGTGAGAGCATGGTGGAGGACGCCCTCCTGCTCTACATAGCAAGTATAAACTCTGAGAAAAGACGTAAGAAGAAAAAGCGCTTCCTAATCTGAACCCTTCCGAAACCTTTAAATATTTTTCCGATTTTTAGTTAATTTGAGTAAGAAAAAGTTGGGGGGTGATGGCCATGGTCTACGTAGCTGTTCTGGCAAACATCAATGGTAACCTTCCAGCACTCGCCAAGGCTCTTGAGAGGATTGAAGAGCTCAAAGAGGAAGGATATAAGATTGAGAAGTACTACATCCTTGGGAACATCATTGGACTCTTCCCATATCCAAGGGAAGTCCTCGACACTCTGGATGACCTCATAAAGAAGGACACCGTCAAGGTCATCCGCGGCGAGTTCGACCAGATAATTGCGGCAAGCGATCCCCACGCGGAAGGTCCGGACTACATCAATAGGCTCGACATTCCCATGCATATAAAAGTGGCCCTCAAGCACACATGGAAAGTACTCGATCACGAGGGGAGGGAATTCATCCGCGACCTGCCGGTATACCTTGTGGACAGGATTGGCAAGAACGACGTCTTCGGAGTCTATGGAAGTCCCCTGAACCCGTTCGAAGGGGTCGTTCTTCCAGACCAGCCGACGAGCTATTATGAATCTATAATGAGGCCCGTCAAGGACTACGAGATATTGCTCGTCGCCTCACCGAGGTACCCAGTGAATGCTATGACAAGATACGGCAGGGTTATCTGCCCAGGAAGTGTGGGCTTCCCACCTGGAAGGGAGCACAAGGCAACCTTCGCCCTTGTTGACGTCGATACACTTCACACCAAGTTCATAGAAGTAGACTATGACAAGAAGCTCGTCGAGGAGAGGATAAAGAGGGAAGGCCTCCCAGAAGAGCTCATTAGGATTCTCTACCACGGAAAAATTTGAGCAGACCCAGGATCTCTTTAACATCTTTTCTCCCATAGGCTAAAAAAGTGAGGAATCCAATTAGGAGTGCAATTTTTGACAGAAAGATCAGCGACTGGAGGGCAAGGGCAACGATGAGGGGACTGTATATCCCCCAAGAAATTCCAAGCAGTTTGCGAGAGTAGTGGGCGGAGCCAATAAGTATAACCCAGTATCCCAAAAGAAGGCCAAGCATAACGCCGATCGAACCGGAGAGAGGTATAAGATAAAGCCACGAAAGGAAAGAAATAACCGCACCAAGAAGTGCAACAATCGTCCCGTTTCTCACGTAGGCCGTCGAATTGAGGGCAACTATGCTCGGGTTGTAAGAAATGTAAACTTCCATCGCCATCAGGGCAATGTAAAAAGCCGGACCTACATCAAAGCTGAAAAAGAAGGACAGAACCTCCCTACCAAGGAGCATGAGAACAAATATTGCCGCACCAGTTACTAGAATTAAAAGCCTTGTTGTCTTCTCAGCTAGAAACTTGATGTACTCATTCTCATTCTTTCCATACTTATAGGAAAAGAGAGGCATTATCGCAGACTGAAGCACCTGGGGAAGATAAGTGAGCAGGAATGCAGCCGAGAGAACCGCAGAGACTTTTCCTGCTACTTCAGCCCCTGCGAGGTATTCGCTCATGAAGTAAGGTCCCTGAATGAGAAACACACCCGAAAGCGTGCCGAGAAATGCAAAGGATGAGTAGGATAGGAGAAGCTTAAGTTCACGCTTTCTGGGCCTTCCTATGAGGTTAAATTTCACCAAGTAGACAAGGGCAAAAGCAGAGATGAACCCAAGAAAGAGCAAGTAGGGAGCAAAGACATCATGCACCAAAAAGCCTGGCATGAAGCCCAAAAAGGCGAGTGTTATTAAATAGGCGTAGTGCTCACCGCGGTGGATGCCATAGAGGAAGTTCCTTATAGTAAGCTGTATCCCTCTAAAGACCGCCAAAAGGGAGAGGTAAACGTTAAACGGAAGCAACAGAAGACCAGCCAACGGGAGGAGAAAAGAGGGAAGCGTGATTGAACGAATGGCCTCCTCCCTGTTACTTCCAAGGAACTCCGATGCATACTTCCCGAGGGCAACCGCAAAGAAGCTCAGGGGAATCGCCAGAAAAAAGGCCTGCGAAATCAGGGAGTTTGCCCGACCGAGCTCTTCAACACCAAACCTCCTGGAGACGATTACATTGTAAAGAAATCTGCTGATTCCCGTCAGTCCCAGGGCAATTATCGATGCCAGTGAATGTCTCAGGAGAACGCGGCGCTCGTAGCTCATGGATAAAAGATAGGAGTGAAGAATTTAACCTTTACTGAAGCCTAGGTAAAAGCCAGCTATGAATGCACCGGTTCCAGGCAGAATCCCAAGGACTTTCTGGCCAAGGGACGCTATCTGGGCCGTTAGGTCCCCAGTGAGGTTGAAGAGTTTGTCGGTGTTTATTGTTATCACTCCCTTCTGCTGAAGCCAGAAGAGGCTGAGCAGGTAGGCGCCTATTAAGGCCATCGCCAACTTCATGACTTTTTTGACAGCAAATCCTGTCAGAAATCCTGCTATTCCACCGACACCCATATCCCCAATCATGGCATTTAGGTTCAAATCCATTCACACCACCACTGACACCTACATCAATAGAAGATAAAACGTTTTTGCCCAAAACGTTTAAATTAAACGGCTTCAAAATATTTGTAGATCATAAAAGTTTGGGAGTGGGAGCATGACGAGCCCCATGGAGAGACTCAAAAATAAGATTACCAAAGAGGTTCTGTGGCTCTACATCCTCCGCCTGCTCAGAGAGAGGCCAATGTACGCCTACGAGCTGAAGGAAAGGATAAAAGAGGCGTTTAATTTCGAACCAGCAACCGTTAGCTCATACGTTGTCCTCTACAAGCTGGAGAAGGACGGCTACGTAACAGCGGAATGGCAAGAGAGCGAAACCGGGAAGCCCTCAAGGAAGTACTACAGGCTCACGCCTGAGGGGGAGAAGCTCCTTAAAGAGGGGATAGCTTTTCTCGAGCAGATGCTCTTGAAACTCAAGGAATAAATGCTTTTCTCAAAATTTCTCAAATCTCCCTGGCATCTAGTGCCAATGAAATATCGAAGAAAAGCTCCAAATGGAGAAATACAAGAGGGCTAAAGCCCTCAGCGTCCCATTCCACCACGCGGCTCCCTAGCCTTCGGGCGAAGGCCCTTGTAGCCGCACTTCCTGCACTTCTTTGCCTTCCACGGGTTAGTGGCACCGCAACGCATGCAGATGTACTTCCTAAATATCCTGGCCTCAGCCTCCGGGAATCTCGCCATCGTAATCACCCCATGATCTTGAATCCAACACACCTATTCCTTCTCACTTTTAAAGCTTTGGTGCGGGGGACGGGATTCGAACCCGCGCAGCCCTACGGCAGCGGATCTTAAGTCCGCCCCCTTTGGCCAGGCTCGGGCACCCCCGCGCGAGGGAGAGTAAATTGGGGAAATTAAAAAGCTTTGCCCTCAGGTTCTGACTATGCGCATCTCGAAGTCCTCAACCGGAACCTTGAAGTCCTCCCTGCTCTCTATCTCCTTCCTGTTGTAGAGTATCTCCCTAGCGAGGATCCAGTAGATGAGCGCGAGAGCCTTCCTACCCTTGTTGTTGGTTGGAATGGCAACATCGACATAGCTAAGGAAGTTCTCGGTGTCGACGAGAGCAACTATCGGAACGCCTATCTCAATGGCCTCCTTCATGGCCTGGTGGTCTGCCCTCGGGTCAGTGACTATGAGAACGTCTGGCTCGAAGAAGTTCTTGACCTGCGGGTTGGTCATGGTTCCCGGAAGGAAACGGCCCGGTATGGCTCTGGCGCCGGTAACCTCGCCGAACTTCTTGACTGGCTTCTGGCCGTAGAGCCTGACGCTCACAGCGAGGATACTCTCCGGATCAAACTTGGCGAGGAACTTGCCTGCAATCCTAAGCCTCTCGTCAGTCTTCCTGACGTCGAGGACATAGAGGCCGTCCTGCCTAACGCGGTAGATGAACTTTTTCATGTCCTGGGTCTTCTGCTGGGTTCCGATGTGGACACCGGCAGCAAGGTACTGGTCGAGTGGAACGAGGTATTCCTCCATTCTTCACACCTCCTTCATCCTTCAAAGGTTATTATCCTACCTCTTTCGCCCAAATCTTCGGCGATTCTTATCAGCTCGTTCAGCTTGGCGATGGAATCCTTCCTAAGGACCATCGCCGGGCATCTCAAACCCACCGCAAGATGGGCCAGTGCCTCGTCGGAGGACTCATAGAGAGCCTCCGCGAGGATTGGAGTAATTCTCTCCGACTTCGCGTCGTTCACAAGGTTGTATAAGTCGGTGAGCGTGCCCAGATTGATAGGCTTTATGGACAACGCATTATAGTAGCGCCTGTCGAGTATGTCCTTCTCGCGGAAGAGGTGCTCGCCGTCCACGAACACCTCGTGAGTGCCAGCTATTAGCTCGAGGAACAGCTCTTCGTCGCCGATAGGCTTTATGTAAGCTATGTTATTGTCCTCGACGATTGAGAGCACTTCTTCAGTCTCCATTGGCCTCTTCTGGACGAGACCGAGCGCCACCTCAAGGCCAAGCTCATCACCAGCTTTTTCAGTGGCTTTTGACAGAGCCTCAACAGTGCTGCCCTCGGCGTTCTCAAGCACTTTTGTAGCCGCATCGACCACGTCGGTTATCTCCATGAGGTCACGGACCATAACGTAGTAGTCGAAGTCCTCACCGCTGGCTATCTCGAGGATTGGAACGGGCAGTTCAGTGGTGAAAGTTCCACCGATGTAGCTGTAGAGGGGCATCCTCTTGACACTCGCCGCAGCTTTGGCAACTGCTATCGAGACGGCCAGAGCTGTGTTGGCACCAATGTGGCTGAAGTCCTCGGTGCCGTCTATCTCCCACAGGTAGCTGTCTATGAGCTCCTGTTCGCTCGCGTCGAAGCCTATCAGCTCGGGCCCTATTATCTCGTCGACCTCGCTGACAGCCCGATGGGCCTCAGCTATATAGAGGCTCGGGTTCTCGTCTATCGGAGCCGCGAAGCGGCCGAAGCCCGAGCTCGTAATAACGTCTACCTCAACGGAGTACTTCCCGCCCTTGAGCACCGCGACCCTGCCGATTACGTTCTCTATCACCGTCATCTCTCATCAGCTCGGCCTTATTACGGTGAGCGGTATTATGCCCTTCTCGAACTCGAGCAACGCGGCATCGAGCGGCGTGATTCCTTCCGGAACGTCTATGAGTATGGGCGCACCCATCGCTATCTGGAGGGCCCTCGCCCCCACAATCCTCGCCCTTTCAAACCTCGTGTACTTAAACATTCCAACCACCCGTGCAAATTTTGGTGGGGCCGCCGGGATTTGAACCCGGGTCTCCGGCACCCCAAGCCGGGAGGATAGACCAAGCTACCCCACGGCCCCCCAGAAATGCGGTTTTTCAGTACACCTTGTAAACCATTACCTGGTCGATGAGCTCGACGTGGCTCAGCAGGGTTCTCCTGCAGCAGTACCTCTCGACCCCGAGGTCATCTAGGACCTTCTCGGGATCCTCGCCCTTCTCAACGCGGGCCTTAAATTCATAGTATTTGTCGCCTATTACCTTTCCACACGTGAAGCACCTGACGGGAACTATCACCCGTATCACCTTCTCAAATGAATATTAAAGGGGTCAGCGGTAGGACTTCTGCCTCTTGGCCCTCGGACCCTTAGTGGAGCGGTTGGGCTTGTGCGGCTCGGTTCTTCTGCTGTCTCCGACGAGCATTGTCCTGTCGTACTTCATAAACTTTTCCTTGAGGTTCATGTCGTTTGTCCACTCCACGAGAGCCCTGGCGATGGCAACGCGGGCAGCCTCTGCCTGACCCATGAAGCCGCCGCCCTCGACCTTGACGTCGATGTCAACCTTGCTGACGATCTCCTCGCCGGCAAGGACGAGAGGCTCCATGATTGTGAAGCGCGCAATTTCTGGCTCGATTATCTCAACCGGCTTGTGGTTGATCCTGACGCGACCCTTTCCTTCCCTAATGGTGGCCCTCGCAACGGCCGTCTTCCTCTTTCCAGCAGTCTGGATGACCCTCATCTTCTCTCACCTCAGAACTTTCCACCGAGGAACTTGGCGACCTCGCCAACGGTAACGTACTTGGGTGTGGCAAGTTTCGACATATGGGCCTCGCTTATAGTCTCAAGCTCCCTGCCCTCGAACTCCTTCGGAATTCCAACGTAGACCTTAAGCCTCTTGAAGGCCTTCCTTCCGCGGTCGGTCTTCCATGGAAGCATGCCCCTGACGGTTCTCCTGACTATCTCGTCGCTCCTCTTGGGATAGAACGGACCCTTCCTTGGGTTGGTCCTGGTTCTCAGCTCGGTTCTCTGCTTGTACTTGGCGAAGATGTCCTCTCTGTTGCCGGTGATGATGGCCTTCTCGGCGTTAACTATGACCACTTCCTCGCCCTCAAGGAGCATCTTGGCAACCTTCGAGGCGAGCCTTCCAAGTATGAGTCCTTCAGCGTTAATAATCCTCATGGCCCATCACTCCATTATGATTACTCCACTTCCCTTCGGGTTTCTCTCAATGAGCTCCTCAATCGTGATGGCCTCTCCACCGGCCTCGGTTATCTTCTTCTTAGCAGTCTCGCTGAACTTCCACGCCGCAACGACGACCTTGTGCTCGAGCTTTCCGGCTCCAAGAACGCTTCCCGGGACGATGACAGTGTCGCCTTCCTTGGTGTAGCGGTTGATCTTGCTGACGTTCACTTCAGCCCTCTGCCTCCTAGGCCTCTCAAGACGCCAGGCAATGTCCTTCCATATCTTAACTCCTTCCTCGTTCGACTTCTTTCTGAGGTAGCGGATGAGCCTCCTCAGGTTAATGTCGGTTGGACCGGTTCTCTTCATGAGCATTCCTCCTTCACAATTCTCGCACCGAGGGACGGGGTGAGCGTGAATTATGGTGCGGGGGCGGGGATTTGAACCCCGGAACCCCTACGGGACGGGACCCTGAATCCCGCGCCTTTGGCCAGGCTCGGCTACCCCCGCGTCAGTCCGCTAATTTATGGAGTTCGCTTATAAATCTATCGCTCTTCCTCATGAGGATTTTGAGGGCTATGGTGACGATTTCCTCAACGGGGAGCTCTCCATTGCTTTCCACAGTAAAGACGAACGTATTGGGCACTACCTCTTCCCTAATCTTATCGCCCTCGTACGGCTCAAACTTCCTCGGAAGGTAGAAAGCCTTCGTGGTAGTTATGACGAGCTCCTCGTCGGTCTCCTCAACGGGCAGACCGCGTTTCTCAGCCAAAGCCTTGAGCTCCTCCCAGTCTGGAACATCTTTGCTCACGTGGATCTTCGTGAGGTACTTGTAGTAGACGAAGCCCGGCTGCCACTTGGCGTGGTCCTTTCCGCGACCGAGCTTGGCATAAGCGTTCAGCGTGAGATTCTGGCCTTCGGCCAGCTTGACTATCGGTATGTTCGGGTTAGCCGGCTTAACTCCCTCGTCGTCGCTCTTGAGGTCACCAGAGTAGACCATACCCGGCCCCTCTGCCTCGAGAGAGAGGGTAACGGTGTAATCGTCAAGCTCGAGGGCATCGAGGGAAAACCTCTCCACTGGAGTGGTGAGCGGAATCATGGCCAGCCTGTGGGCAATTATCTCGTCAAACAGGGCGGAATCGTTCTCGAAGAACTCAACCTCGTCAACCGCAAAGGTCGGAACCTCGGCTAAGATGGTTCTCCTGAGGGCGTTGGCGAAGGGAACATCAATTCCCTCAACGATGAACTTAATCGAGTCCTCCCTTTTCTCAAGAATGCGAAACTTTGGCTCCATTTGCACCACCAAAAAAGAAGTTGTAGGGTCAGACACGCCTACCCCTTCTTCCGCCCTTCGGCCTAGTGCCATCGTGCGGAATCGGGGTGACGTCCTCAACCCTTCCTATCCTTAGGCCGGCCCTAGCGAGGGCCCTGATGGCTGCCTGGGCACCCGGACCGGGGGTCTTGCTCTTGCTTCCTCCCGGAGCGCGGACCTTGATGTGAACACCGACGAAGCCCTTCTCCATGGCCTCCTCGGCGGCCCTCTTGGCGGCAATCATAGCCGCGTAGGGCGAGGGCTCGTCCCTGTCAGCCTTAACGACCATACCGCCGCTCCACCTGGAGACGGTCTCGGCCCCAGTGAGGTCGGTAATGTGGATGATGGTGTTGTTATAGGAGGAGTAGATGTGGGCAACGCCCCACTTCTCCTTCTTCTTAAGGTTAACAACCTGCTGTTCCTCGCTCATGAGGCCTCACCCTGCTTAGCCTGTTCGATAACCATTCTCTCGGGGTGGCTCTCCTTCGCGAAAGGAGAGGTCTTGGAGTAGGTTATGGTGTCTTCCTCCTCCTTAAGGACGAGATAACCCGGAGAGCGGATTATCTGGCCGTTGACCTCGATGTGGCCGTGGACTATGAGCTGCCTGGCCTGCCTGATGGTCCTGGCGAGTCCCTTCTTGAAGACAATGGTCTGAAGGCGCCTGTCGAGGACATCCTCAACGGTAAGGGAGAGAACGTCATCCAGGACGGCATCGGCCGGAAGAAGGCCGAGCCTGTTGAGCCTCTGGAGGAGCTGGGCCCTCTCGATCTCAGCCTGCTTGCCCCTCGCCGCAAGGAGGCGCCTGGCTCTACGCCTGAACTCCTTGAGCTGGGTCTCGTGGCGCCAGAGCTCCTTCTTGTTCTTGAGGGCGTACTTCTTCATGAGCACGCGCTCTCTGTCAAGCCTCTCCTTAATCCACGGGTGAGAGGGAGTCTCGTACTTCTTCCTCTGCCTCTTAGGGTCTCCCATTTACACCACCTCACTTCTTTCTCCTTCTCACGCCGACAGTGGTACCGTGCCTGAAGTTCGACCTAGTTCTCTGTCCCCTGAGCGGCAGTCCGAGCTCGTGCCTTATGCCGCGGTAAGCCCTGATTCTCCTGAGCCTGTTGATGTCCTCACGCCAGGCCATGACGAGCTTGGCGGTGATAAGGTGCATGTCCTTACCGGTCTCATAGTCCTTCGGCCTGTTGACCGCCCAAGTCGGGATTCCATGGGCGACCGGATCCTCGAGGATCTCCTCAATCTTCTTGACCTGCTCGTCGGTCAGGTAACCGGTCTTCATGTACGGGTCAATCCCTGCAACCCTGAGCACCATGGTAGCGAAGTTTATCCCTATGCCCTTGATGCCCGTAAGGGCCCATCTCAGCTGCTTATTTCCGTCCAAATCAACTCCCGCTACACGGACGATGTGTCTGAAGTTGTCCGTCATTACGAATACACCTCCATATCAATCCTTCAGAGAGGATTTTGGCGCCGGGACGGGGATTTGAACCCCGGTGTCCATACGGACACGGGCTCTCAAGGCCCGCGCCATCCCAGGCTAGGCGATCCCGGCATACACGCGGTAACCGCTCCCCTTTGCCAGCTCTCTCACTTCGGTGAAGTGCTCCTCCATTAAACCCTTAATATATTTTGCCCCCTGCTTTGTCTTGATAACAAGTTGCAGGAGGCCTCCATCGTTGAGATGCCGGGGAGCATTTATAACTATTTCCCTCAGGATTTCCTTTCCCGCGTGCACCGGGGGGTTAGTGATGATTGTGTCGAACTTTTCGCCCCTGACGGGCTCATAGAGGCTTCCCCACCTAACCTCGGCGTTTCTAACGTTGTTGATTTTTAAATTTTTCCTCGCTATGCTTACCGCCCGTCTGTTCACGTCGGTCATGACGACGTATTCAACAAAACGAGAGGCAACAATCCCTATCGCACCGTAGCCGCAACCGAGGTCGAGGACACGCCAGTTCCCGTCAAGTATCATACTCTCTATGAGCAGTTCCGTTCCTCTGTCGAGTTTCCCGAAGGAGAAGACTCCACTGGCCGTTATGAATTTAAAGCAGTGACCCCTAAGGCAGACCTCAATGGTCTTTGTCTTGAGGGGAACGTTTGGCTCTTTGGAGTAGTAGTGGCTCATGTGCAGGGATAAGAAAAGGGGTTTATAAAGATGGGGATGCACACGAACTCAATGTCCTGTCTCCCCGAGAAGGATTCTTCCATAAAAGTTCACTAAACACCACTACTAACCAATGTCATGACCTCGATGAAGAGCCGAATAGCTTTCCAGCCCTAAATAGCCCAAACCCCACGACACTCCACCCCACAATGAATCCTAGATAGACCACCATAGGAAATTCTTGTTCCATGCCCTTTGATAATGCCAATAATCCAATAGCTCCACCAATTGCTCCTAGCAATATCCATAGCACAAACCCTCCTTTGGAGTTAACCATGGGATTACCTCCTCAAACGAGCTCTGTTTTCTTTTTTCCTCATTTCTACGAAGAGTTCAAGGAGAATCAACAGGGCAACGCCGATTATTGCCAGATACTTAAGCACGTTCTCCCACAGTGCGAATATCGATGAGAACATCGCAACGAGGCCCGTCAGCTTTATTGATTCCCCTTCTCCCCTAAGGCTGAGCACGTAGAGAAATAATGACACTAATCCAATGACCAGCGGCAATGCTTTGCCCCCATACAGACCATAGACCACTACAACAACCATGAAGGGTACGAGAACCATCCACACCGCTTTCATGAAAGCTAATCCCCAAGTTTCCTCCTAATCCACAGCCTTGGTGGTAGTGTTAGCAGGCTCAGGACGAGGGAATATAATCATCTTGACCGGCCGGAAGGTCAGAGTTCGAGTTCATCCACCACTATCCATAGCCAAAAACAAAAAGACGAATATTAGGAACGTCCTCAAAAGCTCCTCCTCGAGTATTTTGTCTATGTAACCACCCCCAGGTCTTTTCACCCTATTAGGAGCAACGCCGACATAACGATTATGATCCCAACCACGGAAAGCTTGAGCTTTAACAATGCGCGTTTCCTTCTTTCCTCCATGATTTTTGAAACCAACTTCTCCTCAAGTTCTCGCCGGTATTTCTCCACATCCTCGGGGAGCTCATCCTCCGAAACAGTCTTGAGGTCGCTCTTCCTGAGCACGAATGAGAACGTCTTAGGCCTCCTAAAGTACTCAACCAGTCCTGAGACCAGCAACCAGAGGGAAATTCCGAGCACCGCTCCCAAGAGATACCCCTCTATAGTAGGCATGGGTATCACCTTACGGATGTCGGCGTTTGTGAATAAGCCTTAATCAATCCCTAATTACTCGCGATATGCACAGACTTCCTATCCATTAAAGTTCCGCATATAGCCGCAAATAACGCGGACTTCGCAAATACCGGTGCTAACCAAACCCAGTGAGAGTCGTTACTAACGATTCCCAAGCTAATAATGCCCCGAGCATTGTTATAGCCATCACACTCAGATAACCGGCCGAATAACATGTTTGTGCCGTTCTATTGCAACTTTTCCTGATACCCCCAAGGATGCCCTCGACTGCCATGATTATCAAATGCCACCAGAGCAATTAACCCCCAAACACTCACGGATCACCTCACTTTGGCTAATAAAAATTAAGCCTTCATCATATATAAGATTTTTCTTTTACGAGTCGTATTTGGCAACGCTTTTTGTAGTATTTATCAATTCCAAACAAATCAAAACGACGAGAACAAGCCAAAATCAAAGTAACCTAGTGGACGAGTGAACGCGACAAATAGAGAGTTTTTCCCAACATTTATTGGTTCATTAAGTTTTTCCACCATGAATCTTCAACCTTAACCACCCGCCAAGCGTCCCGAAGGGGAGGAAAATCGTCGTAAATATGTACAGGAGCCTGAACACCGTTAACAAAGATTCCCTGATAAACGAGGCACTGTAATCCCCAGTGACTATCATCAAAGCTACCATCGCCCCAAATCCATAAAAGATGCCGTAAAACAGGCGCCAGGCTCCGCTTTCGGCGTATTTCTTCCCCAGCAACTCCTCTGCCACAAGTTTCCTGGTTATCTTGTAGTCTTTTTCAGACACAACCGCGAAAAGTGCCCCAATCAGCCCACTTAGGACTATGTTGTCAATTACGAACAGGTACAGCCCGGAAGTGACCGCCACAAAAATTACAACGGCCCTGATTTTAAGTATCCGCTCGGATATCACATACTTGTGAGCCATCATGGAATAGTACCAGCTGGCCAAAACAAAAACGTAAAGCGCCATCGAGACGCTCTTTTCCAAACTCACCCCGGAGGAGTATGCAATTGTGAACACGAGGAGGGACGTTGAAAGTTCCTTGAGGAAGTTTCGCCAGGAATAGACGACTTTTTCGGGTGTTTTCTTACCTCTCTCATGTAGCATTGCCACGAGGAACAGCACAGACGCGCCGATTATGAACAAAACGCCGAGCACTTTGGCGAGAGGGATGAAAGAGGTGCCCGGTTTTGCAAACGCCGCGTGGATAAGCTCAAATAAAAGCACTCCGAACCCAAACGAAATCAGAACAAAGAGTATAAGTCCGATACTTGGAGATTTTAAAAATTGAGACTCTCTCTGCTGTTTATCCGGTCTTTTCCAGAAAATATGCGCAGAGGTGTAGAGAAGTGACAAGATGACTGCAAATAAGAAGCTTTCCCCCAATGAAAGCGAAAGGGCGTAGTGGAACAGGATTGCCAGAAAAACTGCCCCAATAAAAAAGTTTAGAAGGAGAAAATGTTTCTTCCCTCTCATCCACATACCACCTCACAAGCTCCGGTACAAGCTGGAGCGCACGCATATTCTTCACAGAAGAAAGGGGTTGTAGGCAATGAACATATGAGCCCACAACTTGATGTACATGTATCATCCATTATTATGAAAGTGCTGTGTCCTACTATATTATAGTCTCCTAAATCCCTCTCAGTTTTCTTAGCTAAATCGTTAAGCTCAATCCTGACTTTATTCCAGATCCAGCTTGTGGTATCGTTCTTCCTGATTTCATTCAGCACTTTGCCAACAAATCTATAGTGGTCAGCAAGAGGGGTTTTGTTCGCGAAGAACACTATATCCGCTACAGGTTGGGCCTTACTATCCCTCGGTTCGATATTCACCATTGTTGTGAACAAGTTAGTGCCGTTTATGTGTATTATTCTTGTAATAACACTTAGGTTGTACTGACTCCTCTCAGCCTTGTAAACGAGGACATACATGGTGTAGTTGAAAGTCTCGTTGTAAAGGGTTATCCCAAAGAACAACAACTGCTCGTGCTTTTCCGTCATGCTGTAAAGCGTGACCACCGAGACGTTTACATTGGTGGTCAAGTTGGAAGTGCAGGAACTTGAGTTGTGGCAGGGGTAGGAAGTGTTAGTCAAGTTCGCGAAGTCTATGGTCCTGTTCACCCAGGTCACGTTCATCTGAAGCCTACCCTTCTCATCATACCAGGCAACCACGGCCCTACGGAAGGTCACGCTTGAGTTGTTGGCGGTCATTGCCGCAGCTTGTGGTGCGGCAATCAATTGAAGACTCAACAGCAGGGCAAGCAAGAAGACAGCACCAACCTTCTTGACCCGGCCTTCCACGGAGGACACCTTCGGAGATTATCACCAGATCCAATGTCAAAATCCTTAAAAGCTTTTCCAATTACAAGTTAAAATTAGTTCTGTTTTTTCGTAGGATTTCCAATTTCCAACCGTAGCATCAAGAAGAGAATGAGACGAAAAAAGCAAGAGTAAGAGAGTAGACCGGAGAAGACAAACGTTCATTATAGAATGCCTCAACCGGAGAGAGAAAGGTATCAAGAAAGTGAGAAACCGAGACAAGTCCCTCACCAGAGCTTGGGATACCAGTCCCTCGGCATGAAGACCTTGTCGACGTCAACCGCTATTCCCTTGCTCTTCTGGAGCATCTCACCGCTCGTCATGGTGGCCTTACCTAGTGCGACGAGCTCGTCCTTGAGGGTCATCACAGCAACTAAATCGCCCTTCTTGATACCCTTGTGAACCTTGACTATTCCCGGAACTGCAAGATCAGCGCCATGAGTAACCGCCGCAACCGCAGAGTCCCTAATCCACACCTTCGGCAGGTGCTCAACAGCCTTCTCCATCGGCTGTATCGCCTTCCTGAAGTACTCCTCAATGCCGTCCTCCTTCCAGAAGTGATAGTAATCAACAAGGTCGTGGAGGGTCACTAAAGTTTCGTCTTCCTTGAATGGGCCGCTTCTGGTACGGCGAAGCTCGGCCATGTGGGCACCGACACCGAGGGCAAGGCCAATGTGGTGGATCAGTGAACGGATGTAGGTTCCCGCCTCAACACCGGCCCTGAAGAGCACGTCCTTGCCGTCTATTTCGAGTATCTCGATGTAGTACACCTTCCTCGTCCTCAGCCTTCTCTTGACCGCGCTCCTCAGGGGCGGCCTCTGGATTATCTCCCCCTCAAACTCTTTCATGACGGCGTAGATTTTGTCCTCCGGAACCTCGCCGTGGAGATGCATCAAAGCAACGTACTCCTTACCCGCTGGAAGCAGCGCCTGAACCACCCTTGTAGCTCTCTCGAGGGCAACTGGAAGAACGCCGCTCACCTTGGGGTCGAGGGTTCCACCGTGACCGGCTTTGTTAAGGTTGAAGAGCTTCTTAACCCAAGCAACTACCTCGTGGCTTGTAGGGCCTGGAGGCTTGTCGAGGTTGATTATGCCGAACTGCATGTGCATCTCCATAGGCCTCTTCTCGGGCGGAAAGCCCCACTTGGGGTTTGTCTCAGCCTTCTCGTCCTTTATCAGAACCTCGCGCTTTATATCGGCTGGAAGGATTCTCCTCACTTCGTCCCTCGCCATGAGCATCACCCGATGAGCGTTATCGTGGTAACCTCGAGTTCGCGCTTTATAAACCTGCCCTCAGAACTTGAAGCGGTAGTTGAAGACAGGCCAACGGGGGAGGTACTTCACGAGCTTAAGATAACTCGGAATGAAGACCTCGCGCTTGTTCTTTTCGATGGCGGTGATAATTGCACTGACGACATCCTTAGGGTGTAGTGCCCCCTGTGGAACCCTGTCGTTCCAAAAGGGTGTGGAGACCTGCTTGGGATAAACCCGGATGAGCGTTATTCCCTTCTTCTCAAGCTCGTGCTCTAGATTAACTGAGAGATAGTGGAGGGCCGCCTTTGAGGCACCGTAGGAGGGAAGGTCCCTCACGTTCACGAAAACCACACCGCTCAAAACCATCACAACCTTGCCACCCAGAGGGATTAAGTCCAAGAGCTCACGTGTGAGAGCCACCGGGGCTATCGTGTTCACCCTGAAAATCTCTTCCAGCTCCTCTTCGCTCTGCTCTACCAGGGGCTTCAGTATACCAAAGCCTGCGTTGTTTATGAGAACGTCGAGCCTCTCAACACCGAGGTTTCTCAACTCACTTCTAATAACTTTAGGGACGTTTCTCCCCCGCAGATCTGCCACGATATAGTCAAAGTTGCCCAACGATTGGAGTTCCTTCAGTCTCTCCTCGTTTCTCGCAACGCCTATAACCCGGTAGTCCCTCCCAACGAGAGCCTCCACCAGAAGCCTCCCAATGCCGCCGGTCGCACCTGTTATAAGTGCAGTTTTCATGCCATCACCAAAAGAGTCTCCAGAGAAGGACCTTAAAAGTGTTGAGAAGTTAAAAAGAGGCCAAATGGCCTCCAGGGATTTCACTCGAGGCTGATTCCAGCCTGCTCAAGGGCGGCCTTAACGGCCTCGTCGTCAGCACCCCTCTCGATGTTGACCCTCTCTGGGAGGGGCTCGAGGTGCTTGACGTTCATCCTCCTGCGCTTGACCTTGTTAAGGCCAGCGCCGGTAACGAGGACGAAATTCTTGTCGATGACGTCAACGACGACGACCTTCTGGCCAGCCCTCCTTCCTGCAATGATAACGGCTATTCTTCCAACCTCAATGGCTGGCATTCATCCCACCTCCTTCTTTTTGTTGCCCGGGCTAACGCCCGACCCCGCGTCACCGTCGGGGTAAAGGTGGTCGATGGCGGCCTTCACAATCGCGAAGACCCCATCGGGACCCCATTTAGCGGTGTTGATTATCAAGTCATAAATCGACTTGTCGTCGATGTCAATACCGTAGAGGTTTAAATACCTTTTCCTGTTGCCCTTCTCGCGCTCGGCTATCTGCACGAAGGCCTCCTCTACGGTTATGCCCTCCCTGAGAGCGACACGCCTAGCGCGCTCCATTATCGGAGCGTCGAGCCATATCTTAAGGTCAGCGTCCTTAACCATCCAGCCTGCAAGGCGGCCTTCAATAATGACGTTGCACTCCTTGGCTGCCTCAACCTGCCTCCTGTCAACCTCCCTGTCGATCTCGGGATGAAGCTCGGCATACTCCTGGAACTCCTGAAGGGTCATCCCCATCTCCTTGGCCATCTGGCGAAAGATTAAGCCGGCATAGATGTGCTTGAAGCCGTAGTGCTTGGCGAGATTCCTGCACAGAGTGGTCGTTCCCGAACCGGCTAGGCCGCTGACGGTTATGACGAGGCAGCCCTTGGGCATGTTCGCACCTCAAAGGGAAATCCCGGCCCTAATCTGGGCCTTTATAACCTTCCTCATGCAGCTCGGGCAGAGGTTCGGATAGGGCCTCTCAGGTCTCTTCTTGGTCTTCGGGAGCTTTCTGAGCTCGCTCGGCCTGCCGCGCGGGACACCATTGAGCGGCCTGCCGCACATGGCACAGTGGGCAATCTTTGGCTTCTTCCTCTCAAAGTGTATGACCGTCCTTCCGCCCGGAGTCCTGACGTACTTCCTTCTCCATGACCTTGACCTGTACATTGGCTTCATTTCTCTCACCTCGCAATGCCTTTTTGTCAAGCGTTTTTAAATTTAACCCATATCAAGGAGCTTCCTAAGGATGTAACCCGTTATCATGGAGGTCATGATATACCAACCTATGTATCCCAGCTCACTGGGAGGAAGGCCAGAGTGATACAGGCCATGGAACCAGTCGAAGAGGAAAAAGTCAAAGGGAGCCTTTGCTATGCCTACCTCAAAGTACCATCTCCTAAGCCAAGTGAAGAATATCCAGAATATAGGCATCGTCAGCAGGGTGACCTTGAACATTGTGTCCTTCATGACCTCACTTTGGAGCTTCATGAGCTCCATCTGCTCCTGCTGGAGCTTCTTGAGCTTCTTCTCATCCCTGGAGGCCTGAGCCTCTTTGTACTTCTTCTGAAACTCCTTGCTCTTCTTCTGGAGCAGTTTAACCTTCTCCTGATCAACCAGAACGTAGTTGATTAAGGTGAAGAACGCACCGAGTATTATTCCCGACACGGTAACTACCCATATCGGGTGGTACGAGGTTATCATTGGTCCGAACAGGTTGTCAAGGAATGTATATATTCCCTCAATCATACTCTCCCACCGCCAAATCCAGTACTTCAACAAGCTCGTGGACAGCCTCCTCAAGGCCCTTATCCTCATGGTTCTCGATTATCTTTATAAGCGCGTTGGAGTGCATCGCGTAGCTAACCGCCGCGGCACGGTTCAGATCCTGATGCCTCTGTATCTGCTCTTCAGTTTCAACGTCCCTATCGCGCTTAAGATCCCTAAGCCTTCTACCGAGTATCTCGCTTGGCGTGGCCTCAATTATGACTATGAAGTTAGGGTTTATGACTTCTATAACCTCCTTGGGGAAACCGAGCAAGTAACCGACAGGGGTTCGTATGGTGGCGTGAGTATCAATGAGTATTGGTTCAGTTTTTGCCATCTCAACGATTCTCCTTGCCGCTTTCATCTGGAGTTCCTTCTGGACGTTCGGATTGAGCTTTCTCATCTCGTCCCTGTGCTCCACCAGGCCAGCCTTAACTGCCTCCTCGAACATTAGATCCCCGAAATTTACCAGTCTGAACTTAGCTCGGGCTTTTCTGAGAGCCAGCCGGGTTATGGTACTCTTCCCCACGCCAGGGATTCCTGTTATCATGACCACAAACGGCATCATGCTCACCCAAGGAGGTTTCTGGAAGAAGTAATCGAACCGGGTTTAAAAGGTTTTGTAAAGAAAGGAAAGAGTTCACTTGGCAAAGAACTTTCTCAAAGCGGGGAACATCTCGGTGGCCTGCTCTCTGGCTATCTCCTCATAGAACCTGTAGAGGATACCGACGGTAAGGAGGATTCCTGTTCCAGTTCCGAGAGCTCCAAGGAAGTCTGCCAGCACTGCGACAAGTGCTAGGGTGAATGAACCCAAGAAGGTAACGTAGGGTATGTACCTGTTGAGAACCCTCTCGAGTATCCTCGGATCCCTTCTGAATCCTGGAATCTGAAGTCCAGCGCTCTGAAGCTGTCTGGCTATGCTCTTGGCGTCTAGGCCGGTGAGCTCTACCCACAAGAAACCAAAGATTATCGACCAGAATATTGTCATTAGGGCGTAAACTAGTGCCCTCGTTGGATCTGCTATGACGTGGTAGATGTCCCTTGGTGGGTAGAGATATGTGACAAATCCGCTTATGGGATACCCATTGGCATCGAAGGTTCCAAGCCAAGTGTAGCCAAAGTTGTTGAGGAGCCTGGCCCAGAGCTGTATGTTGGCGTAGAGAGCAAACGTCAGGATTATCGGAATGTTACTGACGTACATGAACCTTATCGGATACCTTCCACGAACGGTAACCCTTCCATAGCTGAGCGGGATCTCAACGCGCATGCTCTCCAGATAGACGACGACTAGGAATACAACTATGGTTGCCAGCAGGTCCATCATGTCTGGTAGCGTTCCCCTGTATAGGGCTCCGGTAACATCACCGTAGAACAAGTGCTGGATAAACGCAGGCACAGCACCAACTATGGCCGGCCCGCCAGTTACTGGATCAATGTATTCAGCAGTAGTCATAGGGTTGAGAGCCTTGACGATAACTGTCTGTGAAACTCCCGCGGCGATGAAGAGGCTGATACCGCTACCTATACCCCACTTACTGACAAGCTCATCGAGGAGGATGAGCATCACCGAGGCAAATCCCAGCTGGAGAAGTATCAGTATGGCGAGCCCTATTCCTATGTAAGCCGCGCCTCCCGGAGTCTGGACTGTCTGGAAGGCACCAAGGCTGGTGTCAACCTTACCGAAAGCGCCGGCAAAGACGTATATTGCCGACTCGAAGAAGCTCATGAATACAGCGAACAGCTTTTGAGCTGCCTGGTAAAACCTCCTATCCTCATGATTTGAGAGATCAAGGTGAATTATCTCGGAACCGACGAGAAGCTGCATGATTATGCTCGCGGTGACGATTGGGCCTATACCCAGCGTCAAAAGAGAACCGCTTCTACCGGCAAGGACGAACCTGAGCGTGGCGAAGTAGTCCTGGATCTGCTGCGGGATTCCGTAGAGCGGAATTTCCGCGAGAACGAAGTACAGCAGCAGAACAATGGCGGTCCACATGAACTTCTCCTTGAGCGGAATGTGTCTTTTAGGCCGCTCAACCTCTGGGAAGTACCTCTCAATCGCGAACACTACGTTTCTGAGCCCCATGAGTAACACCCGCCAAAAGTTAAATTAAATGGAAATCAGGCGAGGAGAACCTCGCCGCCAGCGGCCTTAATCTTGTCCTCAGCTTTGGGGGTGACGTAGTAGGCCTTGATGACAAGGGGCCTGGTGAGCTTTCCAGTTCCAAGAACCTTGTCGACGCCGAGCTGGGTGGTGTCGACGATGATCTTCCCCTCCTCCTCGTAGGCAACGCCTATATCGAGGAAGAGCGGGAGGTTCTCGTCGATCTCGTTGAGGTTTATGGTCTTGGGAGTGTACTGAACAGCCTTAGGCCTGTGGAAGCCCCTCTTGCCGAGGTGATCAGGAGCATACTTAATGGTCCAAGTCCACTTGGTGTTCTTCCTCTTACCGGTGCCGGCCATTCCTCTACCGCCCTTGCTTCCTCCACCTCTGTGCTTCTTCTTGCAGCCCCATCCATGAGTGTGACTTCCGCGGAGCTTCCTAACCTTCTTCTTCCTCCTTATCATCTCTCGCCACCTCAGAGCATTCTCTCAATGAGCTCGTTTATCTTCTCGCCGCGGTAGCCGAGTGCTCCGCCCTCCTTGAAGGAGCGCTTCTTGCTACCCTTGAGGCCGCCCCTCGGCGGGTGGAGCCTGAAGACCGGCTTGATGTTCGGCAGGTCGGTGAGCTTCATCTCTCCACTGACGACCTTCTGGGCAAACTCCTCAATGGTCATTCCAAGCTTCTCCTTGACGTAGTCGTCAGTAACCGGCTTGTTGCCGATGAGCCTGCCCCTCTTCCTGATGAGCTTGGCGAGGGTCTCTGCATCAATCTCGCCCCAGGTTATGTAGTCCTTAACCTTCTGAACCATTCCCTTGTAGCTCGGGGTGTCGTCGATGAGGACGAGGTGGTTTATCCTGTGGAGGCGGAGCATGGCGAGGGTGTCCCTAACCTCTCCCCTCGCCCTGATTCCGCTCCTAAGCCTGATGAGTGCGAGCTTTGCCATTCTCTCTCACCTCACTCCAGCTCGAAGCTCGTCGCCATCTCCCTTCCGACGACGATACCGTACTTCTCAATCATGCCGGGCTTGATGGCAACCCTGTTGGTGTTGTAGAGCGCGTTGAAGACTGCCTTGGCGAAGTTAACGGTAGTCCTAGTCTCACCGAGGGTCTGGGACCAGACGTCCTGAACACCAGCGAGACTGAGTATCTTCTTGCCAACGTCACCAATGACCAGTCCAAGGCCACGCGGTCCGGGCATGAGCTTGACGCGGACGCTTCCTTCCTTGCCCTCGACGGCGAACGGGATTGAGTGCGGCCTCCTACACCTGCACTCCCAGGAACCGCAACCGCGCTTGATTTCGATGATGTTCATCTTGGCATAGTTGATGGCCTTTCTGATGGCTATTCCAACCTCCTTGCCATGCCCAATTCCAAGGCCAACGTAGCCGTCCCTGTTGCCCACCGCAGCAAGAACCCTGAAGCGGATCCTCCTGCCACTGTCAGTCATCCTGACGGTAAGGGCTATGTCGAGCACTTCCTGGTTCTCCCTGAGGTTGACCTCTGGAAGGAGGACGTCAACGATCTCGGGCTCCTTGATCTGGTAGCCCTTCCTAAAGATCTCGTGAATGTCAGTTATCTGACCCTCCTTGACGAGCATGCCGAGCTTGGTCCTCGGCTGCCACTCCTCCAAAACCCTCTGGGCGATCTCCCTCGGGTCGCTCATTCTCTCGCCTCCTCAAACTTTTCGATTATTCTCGCCTTGACTTCCTCAAAGTGCTCGGGAAGCTTCTCGGGCTCGAGGCCCTTGACAAGGTAGCCGCTGAACTGCTTCCTGTACTTCCCCTCATCCTCTTCCTTGAGGGCCTTGGCGTAGTTGGCGATGTGCTCGCCAGTTATCCTGTAGTCCTCTGGATATATCTCCTCGCTGTGTGGGACGTTGAGGCCAGCGTCAACAGCACCCTTGAGGACGGCAAAGACGCTCGAACCCCTGGTCGGTGGGTGCAGGCCTATGTCAAGGATTGCCTCATCAATGCCAGCCTTCTTGGCCTTGTAGCCTATAAGCAGGCCGAGAAGGTAGGCACTCGGGGTGTTTCCTCCATGGCCCTTCCAACCAAAGTCCCTCATGAGTTCCCTCGTGTGAGCAGAGACGATAGTCTTGTCACCCTTAGGGTCGTAAACGACGATCTGAGCTATGTGGTGGTTAAGGCTCTTCCTAACGACGAGCCTTGGCTTGCCCGACTTGAGGAGGGCAAGCCTCTTGTGATAGTTAGTCTTACCCTCTCTCCTTCTCCTGAACGGAACCCTATACCTCGGTCCGTGCGCCATCTCTCTCACCTCACTCCTTCAGTATGCCGTGCTCCTGCATGAACAGGTAAAGCTGCCTCTTGTTCTTGAACTGGCCACCCTTGGCCCTGATGTACAGCCTCCTGTAGGTGTGTTCGTCTATCTTGCCCTCGGCCTTAAGCTTCCTGAGTTCCTTCCTGAGGGCGCGGATGGTCATCATCCAGCGCTCCTTCTTGCCCATCCTGGCGGTCTTCTTACCCTTCCTGCTTCCCGGGCCCCTGTGGCGGCCCTTCTTCCTGGCCTCCTGGTAGGCCCTTGCCCTAGCCCTGCTCTGGCCCTTGATGGGCTTCTTCTTTATGACGCCATCGTTGATGAGCCTCTTGATGTCCTCCCTCGTGATGGCAGCGGCGACGTCATCAATCCTCTCAGGGTCGATCCAGACCCTGTTCTCACCGCACTTCAAAATGTCAGCGGCAATCCTTCTCTGCATCTTGAGCATCAGTCTCACCTCACGGGTTGAGTACCTTCACACCAAGCTCCTTGGCCCTGGCAAGTATCATCTCTCTCTTCCTCGCGCCGACGGTCCTCGCTATCCTGGCAGCCTGCCTGGCCGGGTCAATTGCTTCAAGCTCCTTGACGTTGTGGACGAGGACTTCCTCGTAGCCGCTCGGGTGGAGCCCGCGGACGAGCCTCGGTGAGCTCCAGCCTATGCTCGGTGAGCGGGCCTTACCCTTCTTCTTGAGCCTCATCTTGCTGTCAATACCCTTAGGCCTGCGCCACTTGGGGTCGTTCTTGAACTTCGGATAGCGCCACCACTCCTGCCTGAGGAACCTGGGCTTCTTCCTCTTGAGCCTGGCCCTAATCCTAAGGAGTCTCGCTTTCTCGTTCATTTCTCACACCTCAGAACTTTATCGGCTTACCCGCCTTCTCAACTATGTAGATACCGTCCTGGAAGACTCTCCTATCCCACTTGGTTATCCTGGTGGCCTGCTCGATGTTTGCGGCAGTCTGGCCAACTGCTTCCTTATCAATGCCCTCGACGATGACCTCTGAACCCATGACCTTGACGGTAACACCGGGCAGTATCTTGGCCCTCCTCGGATTCTTCTCACCGAGGAAGTTCTCGATGACGACCTCGTCGCCCTGAACCTTGACAGTCATGGGGAAGTGGCTGTAGACGACTTTGAGCTTGTAAGTGAAGCCTTCAGTGACGCCCTTGATCATGTTGGCTATATGGGCTTTGAAGGTTCTCGCTATGGCAATGTCCTTCTTTCTCGGGAACTCCTTGTAAATGACAACCTTGCCGTCCTCGGTGAATATCTGAACGCCCGGGTACTTGAGCTCCCTCTCGAGCTCGCCCTTCGGGCCCTTGACCTTAACGACGTTCCTCTCGATGGTGACCTCGACTCCCTCTGGAATCTCAACCTCTTCCCTTACCCACGCGTCTATCGGCATCTCTCTCACCTCAGTAGACGTAGGCTATCAGCCTTCCGCCGATTCCCTTCTCTATTGCCTCTTTGTGGGTCATGACGCCCTGGGAGGTCGAGACGATGAGGATACCGAACTCGAAAGCCGGAAGGAACCTCTTCTCCCAGGCCTCGTACTCCCTCGCCTTGACCGGGAACCTTGGCTTTATCGCACCGGCCTTGTTTATCTTGCCTATGAGCTGCACCCTGTAGATACCGGCCCTTCCGTCGTCGATGAACTCGAACTCACCTATGTAGCCGTTCTCCTGCATAACCCTGAGGACCTCTCCAATGAGCTTGGAGGCTGGCTTTATGTAAACCTCCTTTTTTCCGACCCTCTCGCTGTTGGTTATGTGGGAGAGAGCGTTAGCCAGCGGGTCAAGCAAAGTCATCTCCTCTCACCTCACTCGTACTTCTTAAAGCCCAGCTTGGGGGCTATCTCTCTAAAGCAGTGCCTGCAGAGCATCAAGCCGTGGATCCTGATGATTGGGCCGTACTGTCCGCAGCGGACGCATCTCCTGGCGCCCTTCCCAAACTTCCTCGGCTTCCTCTTGTTGTAGTCAGCCTTCGCCATCTCACAATCCCTCCACCTGGACGTTAAACTCTTCCATAGCGAAGACGATACCCTCTTCCTTGGTCAGCTTGTGCCTGTTCGGTATCTTCTTCCTCTGCCTCTTCCTCTTGGCAACCCTGAATCCAGGCCTCTCAAGAGTAACGCAGACGTCCATACCAAAGATGCCTATCTCAGGGTCGTACTCGACGCCCGGGATGTTGATGTGCTCATCTATACCGAAGCAGAAGTTGCCATGCTCGTCAAAGTTGCTCGCCTTGAGCTTGTTGTCGACCGCAGCGAGGAGCCTCCTGAGCATCTCTTCAGCCTTCTTACCCCTGAGGGTGACCTTCACAGCGATAGGCTCGCCGCGTCTAATTCCGAAGTCCTTGTTGGTCTGCTTCGCGTGCCTCCTTATCGGCTTCTGGCCGACGAGCTGCTCGAGCATGGTCTCGGCCTTGGTAAGCCTCTCACCGCTCTCGCCAACTCCAATGTTTATGGTGACCTTCGCAATCCGGGGCTTCCTCATGGGATGAGCTTCCCAGTCAGCAAGTATGGCCTCTCTGTTGATCTGCATCTCATCTCACCTCACGGAAGGGAAATCTCCGGCTTGTCCTTTCCAACCACGAAGGCGTACTCCTTCAGGGTGTCAAAGAGCTCGCCGTTCTCGTCCTCGATGGTGACGACATCCGGCCATCCCATTGGGAACTGCCTGACCTCGACGACCTTACCTTTCCTTGCGACGTTCTTACCCTGGGTAACGAAGACGTAGGCACCGACCTCGAAGGGGATGACCTCGATTATCTCCCTCTCCGGAACCTTCATGAGAACAGTGTAGGCGGTCATGAACCTGTCCTTCTCGCTGAAGGCAACGAGGTGGTTGCTTCCGTCGTGAAGGTTGAGCTGAACCTTGGCTCCCTTAACCATTCTCTTGTTGCTGATCCTAAGAGGCTTTATGTTGGCCTCCTTCTCAGTTATTGGGTGGAGTATGAGCTTGCCAATCCTGTTCGGAAGAACCCTGTAGTGCTCACCAGTCTCGGGGATGGAAACGACGTCCATTATACCGACCGGGAACTTGTAGTCCTTCCTAACACGGCCGTCAACGAGTATCTTGCCCTCGTTGAGTATCTTCCTAGCCTCACGAGCGGTCTTGGCATAGCCAAGGTAGTCCCTGACGATATAAAGCAGCGGAATGGAGGTCTTCATGCTGTGCGGACCGGGCCTTGGCCTGACAGCCCACTTGTAGGCCTTCCTCTCAATATACCACTGATTTGGAGCGGCAAGCCTCTTAAGGTGCCTCTTAGCGCCTTTCCTCGCCATCAACCAGCCCTCCTCTCAATTATCTTCTCCCTCTCCTCGTCCTTGAGGTTGAGCTCGACTATCATAACGTTCGACGGGTGAACCGGGTAGAAGACCTCGGTACCGTCGACCTTCTTTTGGGTAACGCCCTCGACATAGATCCTGTACCTCTTGAGGTTAACCTCAACGACCTTTCCTTCCTTGCCCTTGTAGTCGCCGCGCATGATTTTGACCTTGTCGCCCTCCCTTATCGGAAGGCTCCTCACGCCGTACTTCTGCCTGAGCTCCTTGCTCAGGGTGGCGCTCATTATCTTGCTCCTAAGGTGAAGGGGAGCGTTGTAAAGGAACTTCCTCTGCTTCCTCGGCTGCCTGGTATCCAACTTCATCCTTCTCACCTCACAACACAATGCTCGCTATGCTACCGAGCCTAACCCACCTCTCGGCGGCCTCCCTAGCTATGGCACCCCTGATCTCGGTTCCCCTCGGAACACCCTCGGGGGTGACTATCGCAGCAGCGTTGTCCTCAAACTTAACGCGCATGCCATCGAGCCTTCTGTACTCCTTTCTCTGCCTGACAACAACTGCCCTAACGACCTGGTGCCTTATGTCCGGCCTTCCCTTCTTGACGGTGGCGACGACCATGTCGCCGACGCCGGCACTGGCAAGCCTCCTCCTGGTTCCCTTGTAACCAACAACACCAATTATCTGGATGAGCTTGGCGCCGCTGTTGTCGGCGACCTTGAGGTAGGCGCCGATTGGCAGAGCGCGGGTCGGCCTGACGGGACTAATACCTCTCGTAGCACCTGCACCCTTCTTAGCCATTGTTATCACCTCTCCTCTGCCCTCTGAAGTATGCCAACGACTACGAAGCTCTTGGTCTTGCTAAGCGGCCTGGTCTCAGCAATGAGGACCTTGTCGCCGGGCTTGGCGTTGATGCACGGTGGGTTGTGTGCGTGTATCCTGCTCCTCCTTAGCTCATACCTCTCGTACTTCTTGAGGTAGTGGTAGTGCTGCCTCTCAACGGTAACGGTCCTCTTGGGCTTGTCGCTGATGACGATGCCCTCAAAGTATCTGCCGTGTATCTTGAGGTTCCCGTGCCAGGGGCAGTGCGGGTCATCACACTTCTCAGCGGGAGGCTGAATCTTCAATCCAATCTCTCTCATCGTCTCCACCTCTTCTTCAATCTCATCTCGGGTCTTCCAATCAGTTCCCTTCCGTTGATCCGGATTCTTTTATCGCCAACCTCAAACTCGAGCTCCACCACGTCCTTCGGGATAACCCAGACCCTCTCACCGCATATGGTGAGGGTGTTCCTCGTCTCATCAAGGACATAGCCCTCAATGCCAACCAGCTCTGGATGAGATGCCCTTATAATTTTTGCTTTTAGCCCTATGAGCTCGTGCCAGAGGATGTTTTTCGCCGTTACTCGATTTCTATCAAGTCCTCTGAAAATCCAAGGTCTGCTAGCAACTTCTTGACCTTTTCTCTGTGGTCTCCCTGGAGCTCTATCCTTCCCTTCTTTACCGTTCCGCCGCATGCCAGCTTCGCCTTCAGCTTTTTGGCTATATCCTCGAGGTCAAACTCCTTCTCGTCTATGCCCTCGATTATGGTTTTAAGCTTTCCGTAGCGGGCCTTCTCTATGTAAACTCTAATCCTCTGCTGCTCCTTCAGGACCTCCTTAAAGAGCATCTCATCCAGAGGGTTAACAATCCTAGGCACTAACCATCACCTTTTCTCCCTAAGCTTCTCTTTCTTTATGGTAAGCAGGCGCGCGATATCGCGCCTGATGTTGCGGATGACCATGGGGTTCTCAAGAGAGGCCCCCATGGTGAGCACAGCCCTCTCCTTGGCAAGCTCGAGGCGGAGCTCCCTAATCTTCTTGTCGATCTCCTCAATGCTCATCTCTCTAATCTCGCTCGGCTTCATTCTTCACTCACCTCTTCTTCCTGGATGGGCTTCTCGATGACCTCAATCTCGTCCGGGAGCTTGGCGTCGGGCGGCATGATGGAGACCTTGACACCTATGACGCCGAGCTTGAGCAGGGCCTGGGCATAACCCTTGCTGACGAGGGTCTCGGCAGGGTTTCCGACCTTAGCAAGGTAACCCTGATAGAACCTGACACTCTTGGCCCTCTCTCCGGTGAGTTTGCCGCTGATCCTTATCTCGACGCCCCTAGCGCCGTTTCTCATAATGGCCCTTATAGCAGCGTAGGCTGCCCTCCTGAAGTGGACGCCCCTCTCAAGGGCCTGGGCGAGCCTGACTGCCTGAACCTTGGCGTTGAGGTAGGGGTTCTTGATCTCCTCGACCTCGATCTGCGGGTTCTCGAGGCCAAACTGCCTCTCAAGGATCCTGGTGAGCTCCCTAATGCGCCTGCCGCCCCTTCCGATGACATAACCGGGGTTGGCGGCGAAGATGATGACCTTAGTTCCGAGCGGGGTCTTCTTGATGTCTATACCACCATAACCGGCGCGCCTAAGCTCCTTCTCAAGGTACTCGTCGATGAGCATCTCCCTAACGCCTTCCTTGATGAAGTATCTCTCGATCGCCAAACGTCTCACCTCCTAATCTCCTCAACGACTATCTCGATATGGGTGGTCTGCTCGTTGAACGGTGTGGCCCTTCCGAAGGCCCTCGGGATGTATCCGCGGAGCACTGGTCCCCTGTGGGCAGCAGCGTGGATTATCTTGAGCCTGTCCGGGTCAAGACCCTTCTGCTCTGCGTTGTTCTTGGCGTTGAGGAGGACTTTCTTAACGGCCTTGGCGACCTTGACCGGGTAGCGACCTGGACCGAAGCCCTTGCCCGGCTTGTGACCCTGGCTGTCGTTGAAGCGCCTCATTGGAACCGGCCTCTTGAGGGCAATAACGTCGTCAAGGTACTTGAGTGCATCGTTGAGCATCATGCCCTTTATCTCCCTCAGGAGCTCAACGCTGTGCTTCGGGGAAATCCTGAGGTCCCTTCCGCTCGCACGAGCCATCCTCTCGGGGTCAAAATTTTGGAATGAGTAGGAAAACCTGCCCCTGCTCATCTAAACCACCTCACTTGATGGCCACGAACATCGATGACCTGGTTGCACCGACACCAGGCGAGCCGTGCTGGACGATCTTCCTCGTGAGGGCAAACTCACCGAGGTAGTGGCCTATCATCTCCTCCTTAATCTCGACTGGAACGAATTCCTTTCCGTTGTAGACGTGAATGGTCATGCCGACCATCTCTGGAAGGATGACCATGTCCCTGCTGTGGGTCCTGATGGGCTTGTTGTACTTGCCCTTCTTAGCAAGCCTGATCTTCCTGAGGAGCTTCTTCTGCTCGGGGCTGAGACCCCTCTTAAGGCTCCTCCTCTGCCTCGCAGGGAGGAGCTTAGCAAAGTCCTCAAGTGACATGTTGAGCAGTTCCTCGAAGGTGTAACCCCTATACCTAAACTCCTTCTTTCTCGCCATCTTCACTTCCTCCTACCAGTTCTTCTCGCGGCTATGTGACCGACCTTCCTTCCAGGCGGAGCGCGCCTCGAAACGGTGCTTGGCCTTCCGATGTGGTGCTCCTTACCACCGTGTGGGTGGTTGACGGCGTTCATCTTGACACCCCTCGGCTTCGGCCAGAACCTGTTCCTCGCCTTGGCGATGTAGTATGCCTTTCCTGCCTTGACGATAGGCTTCTCGAGCCTACCACCACCTGCAACGACACCAATGGTGGCCCTGCACATTGGGTTGAACTGCTTGAGCTCGCCGCTCGGGAGCTGGACGATGACCTTGTCCTTCTCCCTGCTGACGACGAGGGCGTAGACACCGCCAGCGCGAACGTACTTACCGCCGTCTCCAGGGGTTCCCTCTATGTCATAGACATAGCTTCCCTCTGGTATCATGGCAAGCGGGAGGGTGTTGCCTATCTTGATTGGAGCGTTCGGCCCTATGGCAATCTCCTCACCGACGAGGATTCCCTCGGGAGCGATAATGAGCTTCTCCATGCCGTTCTCGAACTTGACGCGAGCCACTGGAGCGGTCCTTCCAGGGTCGTGGAGTATCTCAACGACCTTACCGACGAGGGTCTTCTCCTTTGTCAGGTTGAGCGGAACGTACCTGACGGCACCCCTGTACCTGTGGGAGGGGGCCCTAAAGGTCGTGGTTCCCTTACCTCTCCTCTGCTGAATCAAACTCTTTCCCATCTCACTCACCCCGTCAGAACAATCCTATCCTGGCAGCAATCTCACTTGCACTGTACTCAGGCTTGAGCTTCACATAGGCCTTCTTCTCTCCCCTCATGGTGATGAGGGTGTTGACCTTCTCGACCTTGACGTCGAACATCGCTTCCACGGCCCTCTTGATGTCCTGCTTGGTGGCGCGCCTGTCAACTATGAAGGTGAGCTTGTTCTCGTTCTCGATCATGGCAACGGCCTTCTCGGTGACGACCGGCCTGATAATAACCTTGTATGGGTCCATCTCTCATCACCCGTAAATCTCCCTAAGCCTCTCTATAGCGCCCTTGGTCCAGATGGTGAGCCTTCCCGGGTGGGTACCCGGAGCGAGCAGCTCGACGCCGAGGTTCTCGACGGTGACGACGTCAACACCCGGGTGGTTCCTGGCTCCCTGGACGATTCCCTCGTTCTTGGCGACAACGATGAGCGGGCCCTTGGCCTTCTTGTAGCGCCTTCCGCGCATCTTACCCTTACCGGCCCTTATCTTGGTATTCTTCTTGGCTCTCTCTATGTCATCCCAGACGCCGAGCTTCTTGAAGATCTCCCTAGTCTGGGCGGTCTTGAAGACCTTCTCGAGGTCGTCAACGACAACGAGCGGAACCTGCGGGACGTTGTCAACGATGTGACCTCTAGCCCTAACAAGGTCGTAGTTGGCGGTGGCAGCTATGGCGCTCATGATGGCGAGCCTGCGCTCCTTCTTGTTGATATCCTCCCAGATTATCTTCTCGACCTTTGGCGGGTGGGTCCTCCTTCCACCCCTCGCGAATGGGACGAAGGCGGCAAACCTCGGAGAGGTCTTTATCCTCTCAACCCTTGCCATTCCGTGGCCCTTTCCGATGTTCTCGGTGACCCTTCTCTTTCCAGCGAGCGGGTCCCTACCCTGGGGCTGAATTCTGTGGGTCCATGAGGCAATGACAGCCCTCCTGATGAGGTCGGGCCTGAAGGGAGTGGCGAAGACATTTGGAAGCTCTATCTCCTCGACTGGCTCGCCTTCGAGATTGAAAACCTTAACCTTCATCTATCTCACCTCACTGCTTGGATTCCCTACTGATGTAGGTTATCTGCGGCCTCTCAACGGGCGGCTTCTTCTTCGGCGGCCTTATAGCCGGCCTGACCCTGATTATCCTCTTGAAGGAACCCGGTATAGTACCCTGTATCATGAGGAAGTCGCTCCTTATGATGCCGTAGTGCGGGAAGCCTCCCTTCGGGGTAATCTCTATCTCGTTCTTCTCGTCGAGCTTGAGCTTGCCGTTCTCGCCTATGGCGATGAGCCTCTTGTTGAACTCAGTCCTGTGGTGGAAGCCCATCTGTCCAGCCTGCGGGACGGTCCACATGACCCTGGTCGGGTGCCATGGACCAAGGTTGCCGACGTGCCTACCCTTTCCAGCCCTCTGGGCCTTGTGGAACTGGATCTTTATTCCCCACCTCTTGACTGGACCCTGGGTTCCCTTGCCCTTGGTGACTGCTATGACGTCGAGAAGCTCTCCCTCGTGGAGAACCTCGCTCGCGCGGAGCTCCTTGCCTATCTTCTCCTTGGCGTAGTCAAACTTGGCCTTGACGTCGTCACCGCCGATGGCGTACTCCATGACCTCGGGCTTCTTCTTGAGCTTGATGAGCCACGGCTGAGTGTGGACGAGAAGCCTAACGTCAACTATCTCGCCGTCGTTAACGAGGTCCTCGAGCTGGCCAAGCTTGGCCTGGAAGGCCTCCTCGTTGTAGTCCTTCGGCAGGGTCTTTATCCTCCTCTTGACGTAGTCGTTGAGCTCGTGGAACCAGACCTCGGTGGCTGTCTCAAGTCCGAGGTAGCCCTGCCTGTAGGCCCTGATGCCGTAGACGAAGAGCGGCGGGACCTCGACTACCGTGACCGGCATGAATATTTCCTTGCCCTTGGTGAGCCCTGGCCTGTCGTCTATCATGAGGATGTGGGTCATGCCGGCCTTGTAGCCGGCGAAACCGAGCATCCTGACCTCACTGTCCTTCGGCCACTTCCTGATTCTCGGAACTATGCTCTTAGCCCTCTTTCTCGGGGAGTAAGCCAGTGAACCTCTCCTTGGCCTGTGTATTTTTCCCATCTCAATCCCTCCTTATGAGATTAAACACCGCGAGGGTGGCCAGCACGGCCTCCTCGGTGCGGACGGTAGCTGTCCGCTGATTTGGAATGGTGTTGAGGATTAGATCAAAGGAATAATCCTCCTCGCCGAGGAGCTCCATCACACCCTTCCTCGGTGAGCCGAAGATGAATCCGACCTCCCCCTCGAGCGGGGGAAGCTTCACCTCTCGAATGTCTTGCCCCTTCCTGGAGGTGGCGATTGCCAAGTCAAGCCCGGCCTTTTTAAGTGTTTTTGCTAAGGACTTTTTCGTGAGGTGCACCCTGTATCCCCAGTACTCTTCTGGCTTCGCTGGTATGACCCTGAGCGGCCTCGTTGAGACAATTCTGAACGTTGCACGCCCCTCAACGTCCCCCCCTACCAAAGCGAGCTCGTCGAGACCGATGTCGGCGTAGACCCTCCGCCCCCTCCTGAAGGCGAAGCCCTCACGGATTTCTCCAACCTTGGGCTTGCCTTTGAGCTTGTGGTGGGGCGTTCTAAGCGGGGGAATCACGCCAACGTACTTGAGTTCAGGCATGAGGGGAAAGAGCCTCTTCCTGAGGTACTGGGGCGTTTCCGCATACTCGAGGATGAGCTTGATGAACCTTCCGTCCTTCCCGCCGGCCCTGTAAATCCAGATGTGCTCGATACCGAATATTGCTGCTGCCCTTGCTATCTGCCCAACCTTGTACGTCCTGATTTTCGGGTCATCGGTCTCTTCTAGTAGCGAATCCGGAATGAAGATGTGCCAGGCCATTTTTCCGTCATCCTTCGCTATGGTAACTTCAACGCTGAAGTGGGGTCTATGGAGACTATTTAAAAGGCTTTCGAACCCTTCCACCCTTTTTTGGGTTTGGAGGTGTACAAATTTTTTGCAAAGAAACTTTGCAGGGCAAAGTTTCATCAAAGTTCGTAGCTCATTAAAGCATAGCCAATCTTTTTCTTGGGTTTATTATTCCAAGAGCAATATTATAGAGAAGCCCTGGGAACTCCCTCATAAAAAGGGGTTTATCTCAAGAGGACGCCCTTCGGGCGTCGAAAAGATGCAAACCCACGGATAAGCTGGTACTTAATCGTTGTTCTCTTCAATCCAACGAAAACACAAAAGAGAAACCCCCCTTAGCATTATAAGGTCGGAGAGCTACCAACTTTTGGTGAAGCTTTCTCCAAAAGCTTCAGCGCTGGCAAAAAAGAAGGAGTAATTAATCCACAAACGCCAGCCCGTTCCACAGTTCTCTAATCTCGCTCGTGGCATCTGGGTAGACTCGCTTGAAGGTTATCCTCCAGTAGCCGTTCTTCAAGTCCTCGATGTCCTCGATGTGGATCTTGACCCCTAGCCCCTCAAAGTGGGTCATCATTTTATGGGCGGTCGTTATGTTCTTGACCCTCACCGTGAAGACCTCCTCGACCTCGCCGCTGTTGGCAACCTCATGGATGCTCTCCACAAAAGGCCTCAGAAGAGCTTTTCCAAGGGCCTTGGCGTACTCGTCGAACTCCTCGCCCTTTACGTGCTTCTCCGCGAGGTAGAATGCGAGACGTTTAATCCTCTGCATGAAGTAGCCATGCGGCAGGTCGAAGAAGATATGCGAGCCTATCCTGATATCGTTGATGTTGGCGTAGGGCGTTACGTACTTCGCGATTCTCTTCATGTTGGGGCTCTTCATGACGATTCCTTCCCTTCTCTCGCTGTGGAGCATCTCAATGAGGTCGTAGAGGTCGTCGATGCGGCGTCGATCATAAACTCCGAACACTTCAACATGGGGAATTCCGTATTCTTCAGCGAGCTTCAGCCTTTCCTCTACGGAAAGGCTCTTCCCACCCCCTTTCTCCTGGATGTCAAAGAGGAAGAACTGAATATCCTCCTTCACGTAGGGCGGACCTTCAACGAGGTAAGGACTTTCAGGTCCAGCCATCTCCCCAGCCAGAACGAGGTTCGGGTAGTCCCTGAAGAAGTCGAAATTTATGAAGTCCTCAACCCTCTCCGTCGTGAATGGACAGACGAAACCTCCTCTTGTGATGGCGAGAACCTTATCTCTCACTTTAACGACCCTAACGTTGTATCCATCGACCTTCTCCTCCACATAGAAGGGCTTGTTCCTGAAGACACGTCTTATCCCATTCTCAAGCTGGACGATGCGCTTTATGTGGGGGAAGCCAAGAACAACATCACCGTTCTCGAAGGCGACAGTTCCACGCCTGAAGCCTTTGGCAGAATCGCGGAAGCGGACGTATCTGATGCCCTCGAATTCGTCTTCGACGACACCCCCCTTACCCTCGAGGACCGATAATCGCTCCTCAGGGATGCCAAGCTTGAGCAGAATGTTCCTGAAGTGAGAGCTTACCATCATCCCACCAAAGAAGTTTAGACGTTGGTATTAATAATTATTTGGACTTATCGAACTTAAAGTTAAATGAAATCAACACCCCTTGCACGTGAGGAATCATCACTATGCACAAAATTAGAGCGACATCGTTAATAATCATCTATGAATATACTGCAAAACTCGAACAGAAAAAGGAGCAAGGAAGAAGCGCTCCAGCGCTGCGCTTTAGCGTTGTGCGTCAGCGTTTCATGGTCGAGAGAACCTTGCTGGTAATGTCGTTGCCTTCCTTGTCGTAGATCCTGTAGTAGGCGCTGTAGGGGAGCTTCATGGCAGCCCTGCGCATTGCCTCGAGGGCGAACTTGAGGTGGCCCTCGTTGACCCAGACGGTGAGTATCTTCTGGTCCTTCTTGACGCGAGCGGCAAGTCCGATGGGCTTTCCGAAGGGCCTGCGCATACCGTTACCGTAACGGTCTGCCTTCCTCCCGGTAGCCATCGGGTTCTCACGGAGGACCTGGAACGGGTAGACCCTTATCTTGAAGTGGTAGTTGCTCCTACCGACGTTCTTCTGGAGGTACCTGTTGACTTGTATACGGATGGCCTCAAGGGCGTTCTGCCTTATCTGCATGGCCTGCTCAGCGTGAAGGCTCACCTCATACTGGAACTCGGCGGAAAGATTGCCCATGTCGAAGATGGTTATCTTCGGTCCAGGGGCACCACGTATGTATTCCCTCCTTGTGTAAGCGGGCTTGTCAACGTCCCTATCAATCTTGGCTGGTCTCAGTCCCATACTCTCACCTCCAAATGAGCGTAAGCTAAGCCTAAACTTAGGCGAGTGGAGTGGCTTATAAAAGTTTTGGAAAGCCCGTCACCCCATCTTACTCTCCAGTCCCTTTAAGCTTAACGGACTCCCGAAGGAGTGCCAGTGAAAACGGCAGGAAGGAAAGCAGGGCGAGGTTCAACGTTACGCCAACACTTATCTCCCCGAGAGAGTAGGCCAGGCCGAAGAGCATTCCCCCAGCGAAGGTCGAGAGGTTCTGAATTCCGTTCACACCCCCTATAGCCAACGAAGAGCGGTAGTATGAAGCCAAGACTTTCCTCGAAACCGGTCTGAAGCTCTGGAAGGCTAAGAGAGCCATAAATATGCCGAGAAAAACTGTCGGAGCAGTCTTTACGGCAGCGAGGATTGGGGAGATCGCTGCCATAACTGACGTCAGAACAACCATCCTTCTCTCGCTCCTGACGTCGGCGAGCCAGGAAATGACGTAGCTGAGGAGTGCCGATAAAAAGCCTGCCCATCCGATAAGCATCGCTGTCCTAGCTTTGTCCATACCCAAAGCTTCGGAAACATAGATATAGGTTATCTCGCCAGATGTAAAGGCAACTATGATCGCCATCAACGACGCGATTATGAGAATCCTTTTTGGGTTGAGGCTCGGCTTCTCCCCATCGGGCGTTTTCTTTCTCTTGGGCACTATCCAGCCGTAGAGTAGGAAGTAGGCAAGGATCATTATCACGCCGGTGAATACAAAGAATACAGAGGCAATCCACATTTGACCGGACAAGCCAAAGTTAATGGTGTAGGCGTAAACATAGTTGCCGAGGAGTGAAGCTATACTGCCAAAGAGGAAGTAAATTGATGTGACCCTTGCCCTTATCTCGTTTGGTGTAGTTACTGCTATGACGAATTGAGCCATTGGCCAGCTCAATCCATTGAGGAAGCCGTTGAGAAGCTTTATTCCGGCCACCTGAACCCAGGTGCTTGTGATGGGGTAGAGATGGACCGCCAGAGCGTTACCAATCATAGCCAGTGCTCCTATGTAAACGAGCTTCCTGCCTCTCTCAAGGGCGAGACCACCAAGAACAGACGAAAATGCCCTTGCCAGGACAAATGACATGGAAACAATGGAGACCGAAAGCATTGAGGCCTGGAGAATGTTCCTTGTATAGAAGGCTATCGCCGGAGTCGCGAGGCGGAAAGCTATCGTTCCTGTGAAGGCAGAGATGATGAGCAGGATTATTCCAGCCAGGCGTTTGCGTTCCATCAAACCCCCTTCTAAACGTTAGGGTGGAACTTTTAAAAGTCTTGGCTAGGTCGAAAATTCTTCATTTTATTGCCGGCGAAACGAACATAGCTTCGATAAGCCACGTGAAGGGACTAACGAACCATTTTTATATTTCCCTTCCAACCCCCGCCGAGGTGATGCTGATGGAGCTCAGGTTCGACATGGAGTATGAGGAAGCTTACAGGGAGCTTTATGAAATAGTCAGGCCGAAGTACAAGCTCTTCACAGCAGGTCCTGTTGCTTGTTTCCCGGAGGTTCTCGCGATAATGAGCGTCCAGATGTTCAGCCACCGCTCGGCTGAGGCAAAGGAAGTTCACGTTGATATCCTCAACAGGCTCAAGGCCTTCCTTGAGGCCGATAAAGGCGAGGTAATCCTCTTTCCGAGCTCCGGAACGGGCTTCATGGAGGCCGCTGTGAGAAACACCATTCCGCGCGGTGGAAAAGTTCTCGTCACGATCATTGGTGCGTTCGGAAAGCGCTTTGCTGACGTCGTCAACACCAACGGAAGGAACGCCGTTGTATTTGAAAAGGAACCTGGAAAGGCCATCAAACCAGAGGAGCTTGATGAAGTCCTCAAGAAGAACCCTGACGTTCACGCGGTCACCATAACCTACAACGAGACGAGCACTGGTGTTCTTAACCCGCTTCCGGAGCTTGCTAAGGTCGTCAAGGAGCACGACAAGCTCCTCTTCGTCGATGCCGTCTCTGCCATGGGTGGAGCGGACATCAAGTTTGACAAGTGGGACATCGATCTTATCTTCGCGAGCAGCCAGAAAGCCTTCGGTGTTCCACCAGGATTAGCGGTTGCCGCCGTTAGTGAGAGAGTCTTTGAGATCGCCGAGAGGATGCCCGAGCGCGGCTGGTACTTCGACCTGCCGCTCTACAAGAAGTTCAACGAGAAGAAGAAGGGAACGCCCTCAACCCCACCACTCCCACAGATATTTGGCCTCAACGTCGTCCTCAGGATAATCGAGAAGATGGGCGGCAAAGGTGCCTGGCTCGATATGTACAGGAAGAGGAGTGAGATGATACGCGAGGGCGTCAAGGAGATGGGCCTCGGAATCCTCGCCGAGCCAGGCTACGAGAGCCCAACCATCACTGCCGTCGTCGTTCCTGAGGGAATGAAGGGCGTTGACGTCTACAACGCCATGCGCGAGAGGGGCTTTGAGCTCGCCAAGGGCTATGGAAGCGTCGCTGAAAAGACATTCAGGATTGGAAACATGGGCTACATGACATTCGACGACATAAGGGAGATGCTCGACAACCTGAGGGTGGTCATAGAAAAGCTTAAGGCCTGATGCTCCCTTTATATTTCTCCAGTGAAAGTAATGGCAAAGAAAATATGGATTGCACTGTGGCTTTTCATCAATCTTCTGATATTTTGGAGTGTTGGACTCTACACTAGCGGATATTCCCTCGAGGGCTACCTCCCATGGGAAAGCGCCAAGATTCAAGAGTATACCCCCATCATCCACACCTTCCCCGGAGATGAACCTTACGGAATTCTATACATGGTGGACATAAAAGGTAACATCTACTACTACATCGTATGGGAGGACGAGTATTTTCACAACACGATAATCGACAGGCTCTACCACTTCTTCCGTTCCTTGGTCTACAACGGGAACACTTACGATATAGAGGCCGTGAAGATCTACCCAGACAATAACAGTGTATATCTCCAAACCTACGAGCACACCGATGTATGGGCAACGATACAGCCCGACGAGAGCTGCCTCTGGAACGGGCAGACCATCCCAGACTGCACCGAGAAGGGAACCCACGTGAAGGTCTACGTCGTGACTTGGAACCACATGCTCTCGCTGACTCCGGAGAACGGCACCATCAGGGTTGAGAACCTCCCTATGAGACAAATGACGGTGGACGACTATGTTTCCCTCGGCATGTTCCGAAGAACCCAGAAGACTATCGGTGGTGTTACTGTAAACTCCCTCCTGATAGCAGTTCTGATAACCGTTCTGTTCAACGTGACTCTCTATGCCGGCTGGAAAAGGGGCTATCTATCCATGGAATACTACCGCAAACTGAAGGAAGAGATACACAAGGACCTTAAGAGGATAAGGAAATAACCTTAAAGAAGCGGCTCGAGCTCCACTTTTTCTCCCGACTTTTTGACAGCATATATCCTGTTGATCTTCCTGGTTCCAGTTCTGAAGTCCCTCTTGAGTTCGACCACAATATCAAACTTGCTCATGACGTCATTGCTGGCCCTTAGCCAGTGCTTGACTTCCTCGATTATATCGCCAGAGATTGTTAGCGAGGTTGCTATGAATGTGTAGTCATCAAGGAGCTCGTCCAGAATCGTGGGCACGTGGACGGTGTGGATGGTGTCTATGACGATGTAGTCCGGGTTTATGCGCTTTATTTTTTCGATAACATCCTTGGTGCGCTTCTCAAGGCTCTCGGGGTCAAATTGAGTGTCTATAACAACGATATTCGGTTTGAATGGCTTGAATTCGCTGTAGGCGGTTATTACAGCAACCTTCCTGTCATCAGGTATCAGATGGATCAGAGCCTCGACGAGTTTGGTCTTTCCAGACCTGCTTGAGCCAACGATTAAGATGTCCTTCCTCTCAAGGAGGGCATCCTTTAAGATCTCAAGCTGTTCCTCGGTTATCGTTCCGTATCTAAGGAGGTCTTCGGGAGTGAATATGTAGACGCCCATGCTTTACCACCGTATAGGGTTCTCCTTGGGGCATTATAACGCTATCGTTTACCCGCCGCCATCTTCGCCAATTAGATTGTGATTTTCTGACGTTTATTCAAAATTAACCTTTATTTTATGTCGAATTTTGCCCAAAATTCAACTTTTCTTGCACAAAGGACATAAAGGTGGAAATCACTGACAAAGAACAGGTGATGAAGATGAACGCTCTCCAAATTGTAACCCGGAAAATTGAACCAGTTATAGAAGTTCAAACGAGAGTGATTGACTATATGACAAGATACATGGTGAGCAAGGGTTTCAGGTGGATGCTTCCGGTGATGCTCAGCTCCATAACTGACCCCCTATGGCCAGACCCGGCCGCCAGTGAGGCCCTAAAGCCGCCAGAAGTCGAGGTCTACGGCGAGAGGCTAAGGCTAACTCACAGCATGATACTCCACAAGCAGATGGCGATAGCTATGGGAATTGACAGGCTCTTTATACTCTCGCCGAACATAAGGCTCGAAGGGAGAAGCGCCGACGATGGCAGACACGCCTACGAGTTTACGCAGCTTGACTTCGAGATAGCCTATGCGAGCATGGACGACGTCATGAGCCTCATAGAGGAGCTGATAAGCGGATTGTTTAAGGAAGCTAGGAACTGGGGACTGGAGAGGGAAGTGCCCAAGGTAGCGCCACCCTTCAAGCGCTTCACTCTTGAGGAAATTAAGGCCGAGTTTGGAAGCGAGGATGAGGCAAGTAAAGCCATGGACGAGCCCTTCTGGGTGATAGACATTGAAAGGGAGTTCTACGACAGGGAAGACCCAGAGAGGCCGGGCCACTTCAGGAACTACGACCTCTATCTGCCAGAGGGATACGGCGAGGTTTCAAGCGGCGGCGAGAGGGAGTGGGAGTACGAAGTAATAGTCAGAAAAATTAAGAAGGCAGGCATAAGCCTCGACGCCTTCAAACCCTACCTCGAAGTCGCCAAAGCGGGCCTCCTGAGGCCAAGCGCTGGAGCGGGCATAGGCATCGAGAGGCTCATCAGGTACCTGGTCGGGGCTGAGCACATAGCGGAGGTTCAGCCCTTCCCGAGAATTCCGGGGATTCCAGCAATCATATAATGACATGCTTTTCTTTCTTCTAATCAGTCAAAATTAACTGCACCGTGACTAGTAGAATGAAAGTAAGAGAATTCACGAACCACTTAGGTACTTGTGAATTGCCCTTGCCGCCTTTTTCCCATCCCCCATAGCCAAAATAACCGTTGCCTCTCCCCTTATTGCGTCTCCCCCAGCGAAGACCCCTGGGATGCTCGACATCAGGTTCTCATCGACCTTTATCCTGCCCCTCCCATCAATCTCGAGTCCGGGGACGGTTTCGAGAAACGTTCTGTTCGGGGTCTGACCGATGGCTATAATAGCAGTATCGAACTCCATCGTTACTGTCTCACCCGTTGGTACGGGTCTCCTCCTGCCGCTCTCATCGGGCTCGCCGAGCTCCATTTTCTCAAGCTCTATGGCTTTAAGGTTCCCATTTTCGTCGCCGATGAAACGCTTGGGCGAGACGAGAAACATGAAGTTCACACCCTCTTCCTCGGCGTGGTGGATTTCCTCCTCACGGGCAGTCATCTCTGCCTTTGTCCTGCGGTATAATATCCACACCTTTGCACCGAGTCTCAAGGCTGAACGGGCGGCATCCATGGCAGTGTTCCCACCACCGATCACTGCCACATTCTTTCCTATCTTTATGGGGGTGTCGTACTCTGGAAACGCATAGGCTTTCATGAGGTTCACCCTAGTGAGAAACTCGTTCGCCGAATAGATCCCATTGAGGTTTACCCCTGGCCATGGGTATATGCGGGGCGTTCCAGCACCCGTGCCTATGAATATCGCGTTGTACTCCTCCCTCAGCTCCTGAAAGGTCACGGTCTTGCCGACGAGCACGTTGGTTTCTATCTTAACGCCGAGCCTCCCCAGGTTCTCAAGCTCCCTCTCAACAATCACCTTTGGTAGCCTGAACTCTGGGATGCCGTAGATCAGGACTCCCCCCGGTTTATGGAGGGCTTCGAAAATCGTAACCTCATAGCCAAGCTTAGCCAGCTCTGCTGCGCATGTCAGACCCGCTGGACCAGCACCTATGACCGCAACCTTCTTGCCGTTCCTCCGTATTTCCCTCGTCCCTTCCTCTAAGAGCTGGATGTCTATGCCATTCTCGCGGGAGTAATCTGCCACAAACCTTTCGAGCTTGCCGATATTGATTTTGTCACCAACCCTGCCCATGACACAGTTCATCTCACACTGATCCTCCTGAGGACAAACCCGGCCTGTTATAGCTGGAAGTGAGTTACAGGCCCAGATGACACTTAAAGCCTCTCTAACGGCCCTATCAGGATCATCACGGTACTGGACAAGCTTAGATATGAACTCGGGAATCCTTATTCCGACTGGACAGCCCTTAACACAGGGAGCATAGTCAATTGGACAGTTAAGGCAGCGTTCGGCCTCCTTCACAGCCAATTCGAAAGTATATCCAAGGTTTACCTCCTCGAAATCCCTAACTCTCTCCCCAGGCGGTCGTTCAGGAGTCAAAATACGCCTCTTAATAATTTTTCTCGGCATCAGACCATCCTCCTCTCCCGCTTCCACTTCTCAAGGCTTATGAGCTCCAAATCTCTGTAATAGTTAAGCCTCTTCACCAGCTCGTCCCAGTCAACAAGATGGGCGTCGAATTCGGGTCCATCAACGCAAGCGAACTTTATCTCACCGCCGACAGTTACCCTACAAGCGCCACACATGCCAGTTCCATCGACCATAATTGAATTCAGGCTCGCGACGGTTCTTACGCCATGGGGCCTAGTGAGTTCCGCAACGGCCTTCATCATGACAACGGGCCCAACAGCATGCACGAGGTCAATTTTTCTACCTTCATCGAACAGCTTCGCTAGAGCGTGCGTGGTGAAGCCCTCAATACCGTAGCTCCCGTCATTGGTGGTAACGATTACCTCGTCGCTTACCTCCGCAAGTTTATCCTCCCAGAAGACGAGCTTCTTCGTCCTGAAACCTAGTATAGAAATTACATGGTTGCCAGCTTCCTTCATCGCTTTTGCAACGGGATAAATTTCAGCAACTCCAACGCCACCACCTACCATAACGACCGTACCGAAGTTATCTATGTGACTTGGCCTTCCAAGTGGCCCCAAGAGATCAAGTATGCTATCGCCATTTTCATAGGTACCGAGTTCGTAGGTGGTCTTTCCAACTTCTTGGACAACTATCGTTATAGTGCCCCCACCTGCATCGCTGTCGGCTATGGTGAGCGGTATCCTCTCGCCCTTCTCATGAAGCCTGAGAACGACAAACTGGCCGGGCTTAGCGTGTCTCGCTACCCTTGGCGCTTCGATTTCGAATAGGTTTATGCCAGGAGAAAGCTTCTCCTTGTGAACTATCCTAAACACAGTTCCCCACCTGGGTATTTTGGGGCAAGCTCCTATAAAATCCTTTTCTAATACCCAACCATCCGTTGGTAACTGTTGGTTTGAAGAACCCTTAAATCATTCTTCTACAAACTGTATATTATAGAATGCCATATAACGGAGGCAGTGTATTTGAGATATGTAAAACTATCATCTGAGAACTTTAGCTCATTTTTTGAATCTCTAAGGAATTGGGGCAAAGTCTACGCTCCCATCAAAAGAGGAAGCATTTACACATTCCAAGAAGTTCACGAGCTAGGAGAGATAGAACTCAACTATACAAGGACAATGCTACCTCCAAAAAAGTTCTTCGTGAGGCCAAGGGACGAAATTCTTCGCCTGAAGAACGGTCGCTGGGAAAATGGAACCGACGCAGAGCCGATAGTTCTCTTCGGCCTCCACTCCTGCGATATGCACGGGCTCAAGATTCTCGATAAGGTCTATCTCGACGAGCCCGCCGACCCGTACTACAAGGCGAGGCGCGAGAAAACCTTCATAGTTGGGATAAGCTGCATGCCCGACGAGTATTGCTTCTGCAAGAGTCTCGGCACGCACTTTGCCATGGACGGCTTTGACCTCTTCCTACACGAGCTTCCCGACGGATGGCTCGTCAGGATAGGAAGTGTGAGGGGACACGAGGTAGTCTGGGAGAACGGTGAGCTCTTCGAGGAGGTGACCGACGAGGACTTGAAGCACTTCAAGGAGTTCGAGGAGAGGCGCGCAAATGCGTTCCAGAAGGAGATCCCGCAGGAAGGACTCGCAGACATGCTCGATTTGGCCTACAACAGCCCGGTCTGGAAGGAGTACGCCGAGATATGCCTGGCCTGCGGCAACTGCAACATGGTCTGTCCTACCTGCCGCTGCTACGAGGTCTGCGATAAATGGATCAGCGCCTACGACGCCGTCAGAGAGAGACGCTACGACTCCTGCTTTATGGAGAACCACGGACTGGTTGCCGGAGGCCACAACTTCAGGCCAACTAGACTCGACAGATTCAGGCACAGATACTACTGCAAGAGCTACTTCGA
This sequence comes from Thermococcus sp. GR5, assembly GCF_012027535.1. Taxonomy (NCBI): domain Archaea; kingdom Methanobacteriati; phylum Methanobacteriota; class Thermococci; order Thermococcales; family Thermococcaceae; genus Thermococcus; species Thermococcus sp. GR5. The sequence goes on from NZ_SNUN01000003.1 coordinate 162,483, forward strand.
TCCCTCCTCGGGTTATAACTGCGTAGGTTGTGGAAGGTGTGACGAGTTCTGCCCGGCGAAGATAGAGCACGTCAAGGTTCTTGAGGAGGTCAGGGGGTCGCTGAGATGAGCGAGAATCCACATCAAACTTACGATGCGCGCATTCTGGAAGTGAAGGACCTAACACCTAGGGAGAAGCTCTTCACGCTCCGCTTCTTAGACCCGGAAATTGGCGAACACTTCACATTCAAGCCCGGCCAGTTCGTCATCGTCGATATACGGGGCTTCGGTGAGTTCCCCATAAGCCTCTGCTCCTCACCAACGAGAAAAGGATACATTCAGCTCTGCATCAGAAAAGCCGGAAGGATGACCAAGTTCATCCATCAGATGAAAGAGGGAGAAGTGGTGGGCATCCGCGGGCCCTACGGCAACGGCTTCCCGATGGAGAAAATGGAGGGCTCGAATCTAATCCTGGTCGCCGGTGGACTCGGTATGGCACCCCTCCGCTCGGTTCTCTGGTACGCGATAGACACCGGAAAGTACGAGCACGTCTGGCTCCTCTACGGCACCAAAGCCTACGAGGACATACTCTTCCGCGACGAGATAATCCACCTGCTGAAGCACGGCGACGCGGTTGGCTGCAGCGTAAAGCTCGCCTATGAGGTCGAAAGCCCCTCGTGCATCTACCCCGAGCGGGGCTTCTCTGACAGGGTGTGCAAGGGTGTCGTTACCGACCTCTTCCGCGGGGAGGAGTTCGACGTCGACAAGGCTTACGCCCTCATCTGCGGACCGCCGGTTATGTACCGCTTCGTCATCAAGGAGCTCCTAGACAGGAAACTCTCGCCGGGCAGGATATACATGACCCTCGAGAGGCGCATGCGCTGCGGAATAGGCAAGTGCGGCCACTGTATAGTGGGAACAAGCACCTCCATAAAGTACGTCTGCAAGGACGGCCCCGTCTTCACATACTGGGATGCTCTCTCCACGAGGGGGTTGATATGATGGACAAGCTCAAGTTGGCCGTCTTCGAGCTTACCGACTGCGGCGGTTGTGCGCTGAGTATTCTCTTCCTCTACGAGAAGCTGTTTGACCTGCTCGAGTTCTACGAGATAACGGAGTTCCACATGGCGACCAGCCTAAGCGAGGGGAGCCACTACGACGTGGCCCTCGTAACCGGAACGGTCTCAAGCCAGCGCGACCTAGCGCTCCTCAAGGAGGCAAGAAACCACTCCGACTACCTCATAGCCCTCGGAACCTGCGCAACGCACGGCTCGGTTCAGGCTAGCGTCGAGGGGAGCATAAGGGAGAAGCTGAAGAGGGTTTATGGAGACGAGGGCAACCCGATGAGGGCGCTGGACTCAAAGCCCGTCGTTGAGTACGTCGCCGTCGATTTTGCCCTCCCAGGCTGCCCCTACGACAAAAATGAGGTCTATCAGGTTCTGATAGACATAGCCAAAGGCATTGAGCCGGTAAAGAAGGATTATCCCGTCTGCATTGAGTGCAAGCTCAACGAATACGAATGTGTTCTCGTGAAGAAGGGCCTTCTGTGCCTAGGTCCGATAACCTACGGCGGCTGCAACGCTGCTTGTATACGCTCCGGGCTGGGATGCATAGGCTGCCGCGGGCCGTTGCCCGGCGAGGTGAATCCTGCAAGCGAGTACGAGATACTCAAGGATCTGGGCTACGATGACGACTACATCATCAGGAAGTTCAAGACCTTCGCGAGGTGGGAGCCATGATAATCGAGTTGAGGGAGTTCACGAGAGTTGAAGGCAACGGCAAAGCCGAGATAGTTGTCGAGAACGGTGAAGTTAAGAACGTCAGGCTCAAAATCGTTGAAGGGCCGCGCTTCTTCGAGTTGCTGACTTTGGGAAGGCATTATTATGACGTTCCAGACTTGGAAGCGAGGATATGCGCCATATGCTACCTCTCACACAGCGTCGCCTCGGTTCTGAGTATAGAGAAGGCCTTCGGAGTTGAAGTTTCGGAGGAGATAACCCTTCTGAGGGAGCTCGGCCTCATCGGTGAATTGCTGGAGAGCCAAGCACTTCACTTGTACCTGCTCGTTGCTCCGGACGTTTTCGGCTATCCTGACGCGATAAGAATGGCTACCAAACACGGCGAGCTAGTGAAGGAGGGATTAGCTCTAAAGGCATTTGGAAACAGGATAAGGGAACTCATCGGAGGAAGGGAGATCCACGGCATAAACGTTAAACCCGGTGGATTTGGCAGGTATCCGACGGTTGAGGAACTTGAAAACATCGAAAGGGAGAGTAAAGCCCTTTTGAGACTCGCGAGGAGAGCGGTGAGGTTATTCGCTTCGTTCGAGCCTTACGGCGAAAAGGCGGAACACTTTGTTGCGACGGACGGCTACCTCCTGGGCGACAAGCTGATTTCCGATGAGGATGGCTCTTTCCACTACATGGAGAGAATAGAGGAACGTTCCCTGGTTTACAGCTTCGCAAAGCAGAGCCGCTATAAGGGTGAGCCCTTCTTCGTTGGCGCACTGCCGAGGCTCCTGCTCAAGGCGGAGATGCTGACGCCCACAGCGAAGAGACTCTTTGAGGAGCACAGAGAAAAACTTGCTACAGGTTACGTCAGCTACAACAACCTCGCTCAGACCATAGAGCTCGTCTACGCGCTTGAAAGGGCGGGAGAGATAGCAAAGAAACTCCTCGACAAGGGCATAAAGGGGGAGAACGTTCCCGTTGAAGTCAAAGAAGGCGAGGGCATCGGCTACGTCGAGGCTCCCAGGGGAGTGCTCATACACCACTACCGCATAGACGGCTCTGGAAAGGTCGTTTACTCAAACATTATAACGCCCACGGCCCTCAACCACGCCATGATGGAGCTCAGCCTGCTGAGGGAAGCCAAGAGAGGTTACGGCGAGCTCGATGAGGGCTCGCTAATCCAGAGGCTCGAGGAGACTGTGAGGGCCTTTGATCCGTGCATATCCTGCTCGGTACACATCGTGAAGCTTTAGCCGGCAATCTTTTTATCTCCTCTTTTCCAATCCCTCTGGGGGAGAGCATGGGATTCCTGAGCAGGCTGTTCGGTGGGAAGAAGGAAACCGGTACTGAGGAAATTCAGATAGTCTCAAGGAAGCCGGTTGGAAAGTTCCATGTTGAAAAGGTCTTCCACATCATGGGACGCGAAACCCTCGTGGGGACCGTGGAGAGAGGAGTAATCTATCCCGGCTACAAGGTGAAGGGAAAGAAAGCCGCAGTGATTTACAGGATAGAGAAAGGTAGAAAGGCTGTGGATTTTGTCATCGACGGAGACAAGGCTGCACTCATTCTCGAGGGAAGTACTAAAGCGAAAGAGGGAGATACCCTTGAAGTCTATCAGTCGTGAGGTGAGGGAAATGATCATCCTCGATGACCACTTCCACGTTGATCCTTTCAAGGGCCTGTTTCTGGAAGCTGTCGAGCAGTTCCACAGAGCTGGCGGGACTCACCTGATGGTGGTCTACAAGACAGCCCACGACTACGGCTTCCCGGGAATGAGCGCAGAGGATTTCATCAAAGCCATGGACTTCCACATCGAGCTTGTGGAGAAGATAAACAAAGAAACACCTGTAAAAGCATACGCCGTCGTCGGCGTCCATCCAGCGGAGTTCGTCTACCTTGCAGAGAAAAAGGGCCTCGAATATGCCAAGAACGAAGTGATGAAGGCCTTAGAATACGCCCAGAGGCTCTGTCTCGAAGGAAAAGCGATAGCCATAGGCGAGATAGGCAGACCCCACTACGAGGTTCCACCCGAGATCTGGGAGGCGAGCATCGAGCTGATGAAGTACGGGATGAGCTTGGCCAAGGAAGCCGACTGCGCGGTCCAGCTCCACACGGAGAGCTTCGACGAGGCCAAGTTCCGCGAGCTGGGCGAGATAGTCAAGGAGGTCGGAATAAAGCCGTACAGAGTCGTCAAGCACTTCTCGCCGCCGCTGGTGAAGATTGCCGAGGAAGTCGGTGTCTTCCCGAGCATAATCGCGAGCAAGAAGAACATTGCCGAGGCCATCAAGCAGGGCAACCGCTTCATGATGGAGACGGACTACATAGACGACAAGCGCCGTCCCGGAGCCGTTTTGGGGCCGAAGACAGTGCCGAAGAGGACAAAGGCCTTCCTCCAGAACGGCCTGTTCACGGAGGAAGACGTTTACAAAATTCATGTGGAAAATCCAGAGAAGGTTTACGGGATGGAGATGCCTTAAAGTTCGGCCTTTCTCACAACCCTCACCCTTCCAGGCTCTCCAACCTCTCCCTCCACCTCGAAGATCTTGCCCAAAAACTGCTCCACGACCCAGACGTTCGTCACGAGGTGGTTCGTTATCTCGGCAACTTTTATCTCGCCTCCTGCGAAGGCCAGGAATGGTACCAGCTGGTCGCCAAGGAATCTATCAACCGCGGCCCTGCTCGTTAGCTGCTCCAGAAGCTCATCCGCCGCTTCCCTGCCCACTGCTTCAGCAGGCTTTCCGCGCTTTCCGAGGGCGTCTCCACTGAGTCTCAAAACGTCCGTCTCGGCCCATACCACTATCCCACTACCCGGCCCGAGGGAACGCGAGACTTCTTCATATATATTAATAGGAACATCGTAAAACTCACTCAACCTCTCCCTAGCGGCCTTCGCCTGCCTACTCGCCACGTGCTCCGGGAGGTTGGTAGCGTGGCTGATGCCACCAAATAGCTCTATATGCCTCCACTCCAAAGCAACCAGAGGCTTTCTCTCCTCCCACGGCTCGACCCTGCCGACCACCAGTCCGCCGCCTTTGGGATAGTGTCCCCTGCGCTTGATTTCAATCTCGGCCCTTAGACCCATCTTTTCCAGCGCGAAGAGGGTAACGTGCCTGAGGTAGTCCACCGGCGGCGACCAGGGGACGTCGGTTCCGCCCGTTATCTCGAAGCTCCCACCGATGAAAGCCATCGCCGGAAGCAAAGCCTGGAGGACGAGGGTTACACTGCCAGCGGTCTTTATCGGTACGCGGATGTGCCTTGGCCTAGCCCTGCCAGGGTAGAATTCGAGAACCGTTGAGCCGACCTGGGCCCCCTTAACCTTAGCGCCGCTCAGCTCCTTCAGAGCCAAGATGCCATGCATGTGCTGGGGCCTTAAACCCGGGTTCGGCCTGTTTATCCTGATGTTGATTATCTTGAGGGGCTTTCCAGTGAGGACAGATAAGGCCACGCTCGTCCTCAGTATCTGCCCCCCTCCCTCGCCGTAGGAACCATCTATGACTATCATGCTCATACTTTCTCACCATGACTAAATTCCCGGCTTGGGCTAAAAAGCTTCACCCAAAAGGCTTTTACAATTGAAAACCAAATTCACAACGGTGGAAGTATGGACGAGCTGGAGTTCTGCCTGAAGAGCCTGAGTTATCCCCTTGGGATGCTCCTTGAGAGGTTGGAAAGAAGAAACGGCAAAGTGGTAACTGTCTCAAAGGAAACACTCACCCTCCCGGAAATCCCCTTCGTGGTGAAGTGCTACTTAACAGCCGTAGCGCTCTTCGAGAGCCTCGACATCGTCGATAAGAAGCGCCTGGGCGACGACTACAAGGCCATCGAGGAGTTCAGGCTCAAGATACTCCACTCGAAGCTTGGGGAGGGTGTTGCCGAATACCTCACCGACCCGGGGAGATACCTCCTGATCAGCGAGCACTTGGCAATAGACTGGCTCGAGTTTGAAAGGCGGGAGGAAAAGGTTAGGCCATACCTCGAGCGGCTGAAGGAGCTCAGAAATGAAGTGAAAGAGCGTTCAGAGTTTCTCAAGAGGACAGACTTCTTAGAAGAGCTGGGCGTTGACGAGGGTCTGCTCTTAAGATATCTCGCTGAGGATGAGAAGTTCAAAGAGCTAATAAACGCCGCACTGGGCAAACACAACCCAGAGTTCAAGGCCATGGTGGTTCGTTACTTCAAAGCTCTCCGAGGTTGAGTCTCACTGCGAGTCCCAGAGCATCTTTTTCGCTCAGCCCCTTCTTTTCCATCAGAGCCCTAACGAGCTTTGCGAGGGCTTCAACATTCCTAAGGTTGAGCCTCTCGGGAGGATAGCTGAGGAAGTATCGAGAATCGACATCGAAGCCAAGCCGTTGGGAAAGCTCCGCCGTGAACTCCTCAACGGTCAAGGGTGGAAGTCTTAGAACCACCGGAAAGTCGAGAGGTGCGTATTTTTTCAAATCTTTAGTCTCGACGATGAGGGGGTAATCCCTCTCTCCGCTCAGTAGTTCGACTACTCTCTCAACTGGCGGCTCCCTGAGGAGAAGTGCATTTTCCGGGAGGAACTCCGACAGCTCAACCCCACGGAGGTTCTCGACGATGGCATCTAGTCCAAGAGAAAGGGCCTCAAGCTCGTCCACAGGTCCCTCTATTTTGACCTTCCGGGATTCCTTGGTGGCAGTTTCAGGGGCTATCCTCTCGTAGAGGGTCTCGCTGACGAGGGTGAACTGATAGAGCCTCTCAATGTTCTCCAGGTAGAGGACGCCGTTCGAGAGTAGCTTAAGGCCGAGCCTCGCGAGGGCGGCGCTGAGCGAGCCTTCCGTCTTTGTCGTTATGGCCTTTCTCTCCCCGACTTCCTCATGGCCGCGGCTGACGAGGCGGTAGTCCCCGGGAAAGAGCCCCCTAGCGTTGAAGAACTTTTCCAGGGTTTTCTTCGCTATCTCCTCGCTGACCGCGTAGACCTTGATGAACTCGACGTTCTCCCATCTGTCCACGCCTATTAAGACCACCGCATCATGCCTTTCCCGGGGAACTAAAACATCTTCCATACTCATCGCCAGGCCCTTCTCCTGATTCTATCCTCCAGAGGTTCTCCAAAGGCGCTCGTCAGAGACGTTCGTTAGAGACGCTCGCTAGAGACTCATGACCCCGAGCAGTTCACCCGTTTCAATGTTCACTATTCTGACTTCCCTCTTCCTCGTGTCCAGCAGTGCAACGCTCTTAATGCCGGTAATGTAACCGCAGACCTCACCGGGATTTATCAGTATCGTCCTGCCGTCCTCCCTGATCTCGTAGCGGTGTGTGTGGCCAACGACTACAACGTCGTAGAGCCTGCTCCTCGCCAGGGCCCTCACTATCCTCTCGTCCGTACCGTGGGTGACCGCTATTTTCATACCATCAGCCTCGATTTCAAGTATCTCGTCGGCGATTCCCAGCACTTCATGGAGACCCTTTTTCTCACCATCGTTGTTTCCGAAGACTCCCTTAAGCGGGGCTTTGAGCTTCTTGAGCTCCTTCGCCACAAACGGCGCCACGTAGTCGCCAGCGTGAATCACCAGCTCGACGTTCTGCTCGTTGAAGAACTCCACAGCCTTCCTTACCGCCGGAAGGTTATCGTGGGTGTCGCTCATTATTCCTATCAGCATGCTCCCACCGGGTTAATTTTGGAAGGCTGAGCTTATAGCCTTAACCCACCCACAGCCATAAGGTTAATAGACCCAAGGGAGTAGGCATACATTCGAGAGGGTGATGTCATGTTCACAGGGAGGGCAATAATAGCCGTTAAAATCCTCCGCCCCTTCGGGGACTGGAACGCCGGCGATATAGTGCTCATCGAGGACTGGAAAGCGAAGGAGCTGTGGGAAGCGAAGATCGTGGAGGTTATCGATGAGACCGACAAGGTTATAGGCGAGATAGACAGGGCAATAGCCGAGGAGAGGGAGAACGAGCCCCTCATGCCCCTTCCGGCCGGCCTCTACGAGAGGGCGGAGTTCTACATGTATTACCTCGAAAACTACGTCAGAATGAACGCCGGAGATAACATCGAGACTATAAACGTCAAGCTCACCAAGCTGGCCAACCTGAAGAAAAAGCTTGAGCACCTCAAGGCCATACGCTTCAAGAAGATACTCAACTCCGTCATGCTGAGGCCGAACAGCCTTGAGTTGCTCTCCAGACTTTCCCCCGAGGAGAGGAGGATATACCTGCAGCTGTCGAAGATTAGAAACGAGTGGCTGGGTGAGGGCTGATGGACAGGGAGGACATGATAGAGAGGTACGCGAGATTTCTGCGTGAGTACGTCGATGACAACGGCAATGAGGTTTATCTGAACAAGCTTAAAGACCTGCTCACGGTTACCCCAAGGCGCTCTCTCTCGATAGACTGGACTCACCTCAACTCCTTTGACCCCGAATTGGCAGAAGAACTTCTCAAAAACCCCGAAGATAGCATTTTGGCTGCCGAGGATGCCATCCAGATAGTCCTCCGCGAGCCCCCCCTTTTGAAGGAGGAGGAGTTTAAGGTTCACGCGAGGTTTTTCAACCTTCCAAGGACGCTCCTCGTTAAAGAACTCGGCAGCGAGCACATAAACAGGCTCATACAGGTTGATGGAATCATCACGCGCGTGAGCGAGGTCAAGCCATTCGTTGAGAAGGCCGTCTTCGTCTGTAAGGACTGCGGCAACGAAATGGTAAGACTGCAAAGGCCCTACGACAACATAGTCAAGCCGAGCAAGTGTGACGCCTGTGGGTCAAGAAACGTTGAGCTCGACGTCGAGAAGAGCAGGTTCATCAACTTCCAGAGCTTCCGCCTTCAGGACAGGCCCGAGAGCCTCAAGGGTGGCCAGATGCCGAGATTTATTGACGCAATCCTCCTCGACGACCTCGTTGATACCGCCCTGCCAGGCGACAGGGTTCTCGTCACGGGAATACTTCGCGTAATTCTCGAGCAGAAGGATAAGCGGCCGATATTCAAGAAGGTTCTCGAGGTCAACCACATCGAGCAGCTCAGTAAGGAGATAGAGGAGCTTGAGATTACTCCTGAGGACGAGCAGAAGATAAGGGAGCTGGCAAAGAGAAAGGACATCGTTGATGCTATTGTCGATTCGATAGCCCCGGCAATCTGGGGACACAAGACCGTGAAGAAGGGCATAGCTTTGGCACTCTTCGGTGGCGTGCAGCGGGTTCTCCCTGATGGAACTAAGCTGAGAGGAGAGAGCCACGTTCTACTGGTTGGAGACCCGGGTGTTGCGAAGTGCGTTGATTATGACACCCAGGTTGTTCTGGCCGACGGGAGCTTAGGGAAGATAGGTGAGCTTGTGGAGGGGGCAATTAGGAGAGCCAAAAAAGAGGGAACCCTCGGCAGGGTTGACGACGGCTTCTACGCTCCAATAGACCTTGAGCTTTACGCTCTAGATGCCAAGACGCTCAAAGTGAAAAAGGTGAAGGCTAACATAGCCTGGAAGAGAACCGCGCCCGAGAGAATGTTCCTCATAAGGACCGCGAGCGGAAGGGAGATAAGGGTAACACCAACTCATCCATTCTTTGTCTTTGAGAATGGGCAGTTCAAGACAAGAAAGGCTGAGGAACTAAAAGCGAGCGACTTTATAGCAGTTCCACGCATCATTCCGATTGCTGGGAAGCCTACTAGGCTTTGGGACATTGAGATAGAAAAGCCCAAAACTGCCAAGAGCAAGTTAAAGCTTCCTGAATTTGCGGACGAGGAGTTCTGGTACGTTATCGGCCTACTGGCCGGGGAGGGCTACGCACAGAACAGAAACGGTAGTGCTACGATATTCTTTACGAACAACGACGAAAAGCTGATTCAAAAGGTCTACGAATACTTCAGAAAGCTCGACCTTAACCCAACGATTAGAAAGGCTCATAGAGGTAAATCGGCGAAAGATGTTTACGTGAGCAGCGTTGAGTTCTTCAGATTGTTTAAACGTCTTGGAATCGCGGAGAACTCTTCAAAGAAAAAAGTACCATCCCAGATATTCTCCGCAAGGTTGGAGGACATCAAAGCGTTCCTTCAGGGTTACTTTGACGCAGAGGGAACAGTTGATAGAGCCAGACCAAAAATCACAGTGGTTTCAGCATCGCTGGAACTCCTGAGAGGTGTCCGGCACCTTCTTTTGAGGTTTGGAATAAAATCACAGCTGCACGCGACAAGAGGCATAGCCACAAACGGAAAGATGAAGGAGGCAAAAACGTACTACCGCCTGGTCATAACGGGCAAAGATGTCATAAAGTTCAGAGAGACCATCGGTTTTGGAGTTGAGGAGAAGGCAAAACTCCTCGCAAAGGTTACCAACGGGATAAAACTGAACACCAACGTTGATGTTGTTCCGGGCGTCTCGAAGCTGCTCAGAGAACTCCGTGAATCAGCAGGACTAAGACAAAAGGACCTAGGAATAAACCGCTCCACTTACCTGCACTATGAACGGGGGGATAGGCTGCCCAGCAGGGAAAAGCTCAAAATCGTCGTTGAAACACTGAAAGAGAAGTCGCCTGATGCCCCCAAAAAGCTCAAAGTACTTGAACTGCTTGCGGACTCCGATATCTTCTGGGACAGAGTCGTCGAGGTCAGAGAATACAAGCCAGAGCATCCGTGGGTCTACGACCTCCAGGTGCCGGAGCACCACAACTTCATAGCCAACGACATCTTCGTCCACAACAGCCAAATTCTCCGCTATGTTGCCAATTTGGCGCCGAGAGCGATTTATACGAGTGGGAAGAGCAGCTCTGCCGCCGGTTTGACAGCCGCAGCCGTCCGTGACGAATTTACAGGTTCGTGGGTTCTGGAGGCTGGTGTTCTGGTTCTCGCCGATGGCGGATTTGCCCTAATTGACGAGTTCGACAAGATGAGCGACCGTGACAGGAGCGCTATACATGAGGCACTCGAGCAGCAGACAATCAGCATTTCAAAAGCGGGTATCACAGCGACACTTAACTCCAGAACAACGGTTATAGCCGCCGCCAATCCAAAGTATGGCAGATTTAACCGCCACAAGTCCCTTCCGGAGCAGCTAGACCTCCCACCGACTCTGCTGAGCCGTTTCGACCTTATATTCCTCCTGCTGGACGAGCCGGACGAGAAGATAGACGCATCTATAGCCGAGCACATACTCAAGGTCAGGAGGGGAGAGGCCGAGGCGGTAACGCCCAAGATACCCTACGACCTGCTCAAGAAGTATATAGCCTACGCGAGGAAGAACATCCACCCGGTTTTGAGCAAAGAGGCGATGGACGAGATAAAGCGCTACTACGTCCGTATGAGGAAGGGCTTCAGAAAGAGCGGTGAGGACGAGGGAGTGCAGCCGATTCCAATTACTGCGAGGCAGCTGGAGGCACTCATACGTCTCAGCGAGGCCCATGCGAGAATGCGCCTGAGCGAGACCGTGACGAGGGAAGACGCCAGAGCGGCGATACAGATAATCGAGGAGATGATAAGAAAGATAGCGACCGACGAGGAGGGGACACTGGACGTTTCGATCCTCGAAGTCGGCAAGAGTTCCAAGAAGATAAACAAGATTGACAAGCTCATAGACATCATCAAGAGCCTTGAGAGTGAGGGTGAGTTCGGCGCACCGGAGGACAAGGTAGTGGAAGCGGCGAAGCAGGCTGGAATTGGAACGGAGAACGAAGTAAAGAAGCTCATCAACGACCTCAAGAGGGACGCGAGGATATACGAGCCGAGAGCCGGCTTCTACAGGGTGCTCTGATTTTCTCGATTTTCCCCACGCCAAAAGGTTATAAACGGCTCTGCATACTTTAAGTGGAGGTGAGGAAAGTGAGCGAGAAGAAGGTTGACTTTTACGATTTCGAAGGCTTACTCGATAAGGCTTACGAGGAGCTCCCAGAGAACGTTAAGCATCACATCTCGAGGTTTGAGGTTCCCGCCGCCGTAGTCACGATAGCCGGAAACAGGACTATAATCGAGAACTTCATGGACATAGCCGAGGCCATGAACCGCGACCCGAACCATCTTCTCAAGTTCATCTTGAGAGAGGTGGCAACGGCCGGAACACTAGAGGGAAGAAGAGTTGTCCTCCAGGGACGCTTCACACCCTACCTGATAGCCAACAAGATGAAGAAGTACCTCAAGGACTACGTTATCTGCCCGGTCTGCGGCTCACCAGACACCAAGATCATCAAGAGGGGACGCTTCCACTTCCTCAAGTGCGAGGCCTGTGGTGCAGAAACTCCGATTGCACACCTCTGAATCCGTTCTACCTTTTTCTACTTCACCCCTTTTGCTGCTTTCAACATCTAAGAATTTTATCAACTCCTCAACGGGCAGTGGAGCAAAAACCCTTTTAAACTTTACAAACTACAACCACCAGACACTCTCAGCTGTTAGGGGGAGTTCTCATGAGCATGGAGGAAAAGGTTAACGAGCTGTACGAACGGAGAAAAAAGATTCTTGAGATGGGCGGCGAAAAGGCCGTCGAAAAGCAGCACGCTAAAGGCAAGCTCACAGCGCGCGAGAGGATCGAGAAGCTCCTCGACCCGGGAAGCTTCGTTGAGATCGGCATGTTCGTCAAGCACAGAGGAACGGAGTTCGGTCTCGATAAGAAGGAACTGCCCGCGGATGGTGTCATCACCGGCTATGGAACCATCGATGGAAGGCTTGTCTTCGTCTATGCCCAGGACTTCACCGTCATGGGAGGTTCCCTCGGCGAGATGCACGCTGCTAAGATAAAGCGCATAATGGAGCTCGCCCTTGAGGCGGGAGCACCTGTAATAGGCCTCAATGATTCCGGCGGTGCAAGGATTCAGGAGGGTGTGGACTCCCTCAAGGGCTACGGTGAGATCTTCAAGATGAACACAATTCTCAGCGGTGTTGTGCCGCAGATCACCGCAATTATGGGTCCCTGTGCCGGAGGAGCGGTTTACAGCCCGGCGATAGGAGACTTCATCCTCATGGTGGACAACCCGTCGAGCTTCATGTTCATCACAGGCCCACAGGTCGTTAAAGCTGTCACGGGCGTCGAGGTTACACCTGTTCAGCTCGGTGGAGCCATGGTTCACGCCCAAAAGAGCGGACAGGCCCACCTCATAGGAAAGAGCGACGAAGAGGTTCTAGCGTTGATAAGACGTCTCATGAGCTACCTGCCGTCAAACAACATGGAGAAGCCGCCGCGTGTTAAGACAAGCGATTTGCCATTCAGGAAGACCGAAAGCCTGTACTCCATAGTTCCGGACGACCCGAACAAGGGCTACGACGTCAGGCAGGTCATCTACGAGATAGTTGACAGGGATGAGAACGGCAATCCGGACTTCCTGGAGATTCTGCCCTACTTCGCCCCAAACGCCGTTGTCGGCTTCGGAAGGATGAACGGACAGACGGTTGGTATAGTTGCCAACAACCCCAACTACTTCGCAGGCGTTCTTGACATAGACAGCTCCGACAAGATAGCGCGCTTTGTGAGAACCTGCGACGCCTTCAACATACCCATCGTCACGCTTGTCGACGTCCCCGGCTACCTGCCGGGCACCCAGCAGGAGTATGGTGGAATCATCAGGCACGGAGCCAAGGTCCTTTACGCCTACTCCGAGGCCACCGTCCCGATGGTGACCGTCATTCTCAGGAAGGCCTACGGTGGCGCTTACCTCGCAATGGGAAGCAAGCACCTCGGTGCCGACTTCGTCTTCGCCTGGCCGACCGCGGAGATAGCCGTTATGGGTCCTGAGGGAGCGGCCAATATCATCTTCAGGAAAGAGATTGCAGCGGCAGAGAACCCTGAGGAGGTCAGGCAGCAGAAGATACAGGAGTACAGGGACAGGTTTGCCAACCCGTACGTCGCTGCCGCGAGGGGATACATCGACGATGTCATAGACCCTGCCGAGACAAGGGCAAAGATAATCCTTGCCCTCGAGGCCATGGAGAGCAAGCGCGTCAAGCTCCCGCCGAAGAAGCACGGCAACATACCGCTGTGAGGTGTGGGACATGGTAACCATGGCCGAGTTCGTGGAGGGCCTCAACATAACCGCCCTCGGAGTGACGGTGGTCTTTGCCGTCCTCACCATTTTAGCTTTAGTCCTCTACTTCGTCGGCTGGCTCGAGAGGAGGCTCATAGATAGAGAAACTTCAGGAAAAGCCCCTATCCCGACGAAGGTCGAAGAAGTACCAAAAGTTAAGGAAGCAAAGCCGGAGATACCCCCGAGGGACCTAGCAGTTATTACCGCGGCTATTTTAGCATACACTGCCGAGAAGGCGGCCCAGCTGAGGCCCTTACCCTTCAAAAGGAAGGTTTCTGACTCTTGGCGCCTCTACGGCATCCAGACAACTATGGAAGATGTTGAGGACTTCAATTACGAGAAAGGGAAGTGGTGAAGATGGCTAAGGTTAAGGTCATCGTTGACGGTGTTGAATACGAGGTTGAGGTTGAAGAGCTTGGAATGGGCCGTTTTAAAGTCTCCTTCGAGGACAAGAGCTACGAGGTCGAGGCAAAGGGGCTCGGAATAGACCTGAGCGCAATAAGCGAGCCGGCAGCTACCCCAGCCCGCGTCAGCGCTCCTGCCGTTCCGAGTGCTCCCGTTCCGGTTTCAGCGCCCGCTGCTCCGGCCCCAGCGCCAGCTCCTGTTGGTGAGGGGGTTGTGACGGCTCCCATGCCGGGTAAGATTCTTAGAATACTCGTTAAAGAAGGTGATCAAGTCAAAACCGGTCAGGGACTACTCATCCTCGAGGCAATGAAAATGGAAAACGAAATCCCAGCACCAAAAGACGGAACAATAAAGAAAATCCTCATCAAAGAAGGCCAAACCGTCGACACCGGACAACCACTAATCGAACTCGGGTGATGGAGAATGGCCGGACTGGAGCAGGCAATAATCGAATTCATCGAGAGCATGGGGCTTCTCCATCTAACTGTTGGCAATGTAATAATGATACTCGTCGGTCTGATACTCGTCTATCTCGCCATCAGATATGAGATGGAGCCCCTGCTCCTCCTCCCGATAGGCATAAGTGCCGTCATCGTCAACCTGCCGCTCACAGGCATAACCGACGAACCACATGGACTGTTCTATCTTATCCACCACTACCTCATAAGCACAGAGATAGTGCCACTGCTGATATTCTTCGGACTGGGGGCGATGACAGACTTCGGGCCGATGATAGCAGACCCCAAGACGGCTCTGCTCGGCGCTGCCGCTCAGATAGGTGTTTTCGTTGCTATGCTGAGCGCGGTGCTGCTCGGTTTCACCCTGCCTGAGGCGGCTTCGATAGGTATCATCGGCGGTGCCGACGGACCGACGACCATATACCTCACCACCAAGCTGGCTCCACACCTTCTCGGAGCGACTGCCGTGGCGGCTTACTCTTACATGAGCCTCGTCCCGCTTATCCAGCCGCCTATCATCAAGGCCATGACCAGTAAAGAGGAAAGGAAAATCAGAATGGAGCAGCTCAGACCCGTCTCCAAGAGGGAGAAGATAATGTTCCCCATAATCACTGCTATCGTCATCAGCCTCCTTGTTCCAAGCGCCGGGCCGCTCATTGGAATGCTCATGATAGGCAACCTCTTCAGGGAGAGCGGCGTCGTTGAGAGGCTGAGCAAAGCTGCCCAGGAGGAGCTAATGAACATCGTCACCATCTTCCTCGGGCTTGGCGTCGGCTCAACGATGAGGGCTGAGACTTTCCTCACGGCGAAGACCCTTATGATACTTGGCCTTGGTGTCGTCGCCTTCGCCTCTGCAACCGCTGGAGGAGTGCTCCTCGGGAAGATTATGATGAAGCTTAGCGGCGGCAAGATAAACCCGATGATTGGAGCGGCTGGAGTTTCGGCAGTTCCAATGAGCGCCAGGGTTGTCCAGCGCTTGGCGAGTGAGGAAGACCCAGGGAACTTCATACTCATGCACGCAATGGGTCCGAACGTCGCTGGAGTTATAGGGACTGCCGTCGTCGCCGGAGTTCTTCTCTCAGTTCTAGGCTGACCTTTTTCTTCAAATTTTTGATGAGCCTAATGAAAACCTTAAATAGGAGAAGGACGCTTTAACCTAAAGCGGTGGTGAAGAAAATGCGTGTAAAGACTTTGATGACCCCCGATCCAGTGGTCATAAAGCTCCCGGCCACGAGGGAGTATGCCCTTGACCTCTTCAGGAAACACAAAGTAAGGTCATTCCCCGTAGCAAACAGAGAAGGCAAGCTCGTTGGAATAATAAGTATCAAGCGTGTTATGCTCCATCCTGATGAGGAGCAACTGGCAATGCTCGTCAAAAGGGATGTTCCCACAGTGAAACCCAATGATGACCTTAAGAAGGCTGTCAGAGCTATGCTGGAGAGTGACTACAGACGCGTAGTGGTAGTTGATGACGATGACCATGTTCTTGGCATACTGACAGTAGGGGACATCGTGAGGCGCTACCTGTCCAGGAACGAGAAGCTGAGGAGCGTTACGATAGAGAAATACTACCAGAAGAACGTCGGCGTTGTCTGGCGTGGAACGCCGCTCAAGGCCGCTTTGAAGGCACTCCTCCTCTGCAACGCGATGGCTATCCCTGTCATAGACGACGACGGCAACCTCGTTGGAATGGTCGACGAGACTGACCTCCTCAAAGACAGCGAAGTTGTAAGGGTTATGAAGAGCACAGCCCTGGCTGCCTCCAGCGAGGAGGACTGGATACTCGAGAGCCACCCAACTCTGCTCTTCGAGAAGGCCGAGCTGCAGCTCCCGGAGAAGCCAGTCGAGGATATAATGAATCCCGAAGTTATCATAGCCACACCACACATGAGTGTCTACGAGGTCGCCCAGAAGATGGTTCAGTACCACATCGAGCAGCTGCCCGTTATAAGAGGTGAAGGCGAGCTTGTCGGCATCGTCAGGGACATGGATATCATAAAGGTCATCCTAAACAAGTGAACTCTTCTTTTTCCCAACATTTTAGCGGGTGTTTCTATGGAGGTAAAGCTCTCTCTTTTCGGCTTCGGAAACGTCGGTAGAGCCGTAGCGAGGGTTCTTCTCGAAAAAGAGACCTTCTTCAAAGAGCGATACAGCCTGAGCTTTAAGGTGGTTAGCATAGCCGACACGAGCGGAACGGTGTGGCTCCCGGAGGGCATCGACCTGAGGGAAGCGCTCACCGTGAAGGAGACCTTCGGAAAGCTCTCGGCATGGACTAACGACTACGAGGTTTACAACTTCACACCAAAGGAGGCAGTTCAGGAGATAGACGCAGACATCGTTATCGACGTGACGAACGACAAGAACGCCTACGGGTGGCATCTAACTGCTTTGAGAGACGGAAAGGCTGTCGTTACGAGCAACAAGCCACCGCTGGCTTTCCACTACGCGGAACTGATGGAAGAGGCCAATAAAAGGAGCCTTCCCTATCTCTTCGAGGCGACTGTGATGGCAGGAACCCCAATAATAATGCTCCTCCGACACGGACTGATGGGGGACACCGTGGAGAGAATTGAAGCCGTCCTCAATGCCACAACAACCTTCATCCTGAGCGAGATGGAGAAGGGGTTGGACTTTGATGATGCTTTGAAGAAGGCCCAAAAGTTGGGCATAGCGGAGCGCGACCCGAGCGGCGATATATTGGGCATCGACGCCGGCTATAAAGCGACCATCCTCCACTGCCTCGCCTTCGAGCCTATA
Organism: Thermococcus sp. GR5; assembly: GCF_012027535.1. Taxonomy (NCBI): domain Archaea; kingdom Methanobacteriati; phylum Methanobacteriota; class Thermococci; order Thermococcales; family Thermococcaceae; genus Thermococcus; species Thermococcus sp. GR5. The sequence goes on from NZ_SNUN01000003.1 coordinate 179,766, forward strand.
ACGTTTGATATGGCGAGTGTTAAGGGCATCGTCGAGGTAACGCCCGGAGAGATTGAAAGGGCAAAAGCGAAGGGCAAGACAATAAGGCTCGTCGCCACGGTTGAAGAGGGGAGGATCGTTGTGGGGCCTAAAGAAATCCCGAAGAACAGTCCGCTCGCAGTTGAAAGCCACGAAAACGCGGCAGTGATAAAAACCGACCTCCTCGGCGAGCTTGTGATTAAGGGTGCTGGCGCAGGGCTGAAGGAAACCGCCAGCGGGGTGGTGAGTGATATTGTTATGGCGGCGCTGATGATGCGCTGAACTACCCAAACCTTTTTTAGTCCTACCGGAAGCCTAACTCCGGTGAGCTCATGGAGCACGTGATAGCGCTCCACCAGGTCTACGGCGAGCTGATATTCAGAGGCCTAAAGACGGTAGAGCTGAGGAAGAGCAGAGCTTTTGGCGAGGGGGACATCGTTTTCCTCTACATAGCGCGCGGAAACCCCTACGAGCTGAGGGACACGCTAAGGAGGCTCGGCCTTCACGAGGAGCAGACGCTGACCAAGAGGGGAACCATCGCCGGTGGCTTCGAGGTTGGAGAAGTCATTAAGGCTGATCTTGAGACGCTCTGGGAGATGACGAAAGATACGAGCGGTTTAACTCTCGTTCACGGCGAGAACGGGAAGAAATGGCTTGGACAATACATCAGGGACTACGGCTACGCCTTCACCATAGAAAGACCCTTCCTTTTCAAGGAGCCAATGAGCAGGGAGGAGATGAAGGAGCGCTACGGAATCCACGTAGAAGGTATAATTCACCTGTCAAGAAAAACAAGGAAGCCCTGGGTAAGGGCTTTGATAGAAGACCTCCTCGCAAGGGAGGCAGTCTATCTTTAATCGGAGTCCTCCTTTTCTCCCGTCTCCTTCTCTGGATCAACGATGACGTACGGCCCAAGGCTGAGGCTCTCGATTTCCTCCTGTGTTAAGAGCCTGCTCCTGACCTTCTCGCCTATCAGTGCACTGTTGCCGAGGGGATCCATGATTTTAACCGTAAGCGGCTTTTTGCCCTCTCTGACGTCCTCGATGTACTGGAGTATTTCATCAACCTTCTTGACGGCTTCCTCGTCGCCCTCCTGCTTCCTGAAGTCCCTGGCCATGAGGAGAGTCTCCCTGACCCTTTCAAGCACTCCCTCGACGTTGCTGACAAAGCCTTCCGCGGCCGGGCCGGGCTCTATCTTAACTCCTATCTCGTCGAGCTCTATGGTTCCGCTCTTGCTCCTGACAACGCGCGTGAAGAGATCCTTCTCCTCCTCCACCTTCATCGTGTAGAGCTTCGGCGGCCTGTCTTCGAGTATCATGACGTCGGCGTTTCTATAGCCGCAGCGCTCGCAGATTATCGTGGACTCCATGACCTTGCCGAAGTAAGGTATCTCGTGAACGTACTGCAGAGCCTTGAGCGTGCCTTTGCCGCCGCAGATAGGACAGTCACCGAGGCGAATCTCCTGAATCTCTCCCTCTCTCTCACTCATCTCACACCACCGAAGAATAGAACCCCTAAGCCCTTTATAAAATCATGGTATGGGAAAAAGAAAACCCCGTCACTTGGCTATCTTTATGTCCACAGGGGTCAAAATCAGCTTTATTTCGTGCTTGCAGATTTTAGCGGCCTGGCCGCCGAGGGCACTCACCATACCCTTTATCTGCTCCGCGACCTTCTCAAGAACCTCCGGCTTGACCTCGAGCGGGGTGAGGTCGACTAAAACGATGTTGCCGTTCTGGAGCTCCTCTGAAATCCTCTCGAGGTCGGCGTAGCTGGTGACGACGATCTTCTTGAGGTACCTGACCTGGGGCTTGACTAGCTCCTTAGCAAGAACATCCTCCTCAAGGGGTACGACATCAATGTCACGCCTTGGAGCAGCAACCTCCTTCTTAATAGCAGTGGGTGGCTTCCTCTTGATCTTTTCGTCCTTCTTTTTGAGGCTATCAAACAATCCCATAACCTGTTCCCCCCAGTTAATCGTAAGGCTGGATTAATTTGGGCATTGGTGTTTATATCTCTTTCTGAAATTTGGAAGGCTCTTCTTCCTTCTGCAACCTGAGGAGACCAAAAACGCTCAGGAGGAATGTGGCAAGAGCAAAGACCAGAGGGACGTATGTGTAAACATCCCACCCCCAGTTAAGGAAGGCGTTGTGGACCAGCCACACGGTCATGCCGAGTGCCCAGAGGGCGAGCGTGAGGAAGAGTTCCTTTTTCGAGTCACCCCTGAGGGCGAGCCTGAAGAACTGGATAATAAAGAGTAGAAACACGACGACCGCTATGCCGTTAACCAAAAGGGGCCCCTCCACAAACACCACCGGATAGTATGAAAACAAAAAAAGTAAAGGTTCACTCTGCTCCAACGGCCTCGAGAACCTTCTCCCTTATCTCTGCAGCCTTAGTGAGGGCAAGGTCTATGGCGTACATGACCTCTTCGAGCTTAAAGCTTCCGCCCTCACTCTTCTGGACGGATGATATCATACCGTTCTCGTCGGTGGTGATGGTTATCCTGCCGTCCATGACGAGCTCCTCGTCGAGATTAGGGTCAACGAGCAGATTTCCGCCGACCTTGGCTATTGTAACCGGAATCGGCATCTTGCTCACTGGCAGAGGCTCGTACTCGTCGAGTATCTGCACCTCGCCGCTCTCCTCGTCGTAGACCACCTTCGGCATCTTGGCGCTCATGAGCGCGGCGATAGCGCCTATTCCGCTGGCGTCGAGCAGGTTACCGTCGTGGTCAAGGACGTGCACATCAATAAAGACGACACGGACGAGCTTGCCGGGAACTATGACGAGCTTCTCAAGCTCAACCGCTCCGCTCTCCCTTATACCCCTGTCAACAACACGCGCAAGCTCGATGGCCCTCTCGTCCGGTGGTCCAGGCTCGAAGCTCGGTGAAGCGAGTGGGACGAGCTCGACGTTAGTGGTTATTACTCCCTTCTCTGGAAGGTCAGGGAACGGCTCACCCATGTCAACCTTGATTCCAACTAGAACCTGGGTGTTTCCGAGCTTTACCCACGCTGAGCCCTCGGCCTTCTCGATGACGTTGATCTTGATCTCCAGATCGCGGTAGTCCTCCAGCGAGCGACCGTCAACGCGCTTGCCCTCTTTGAGGAGAGCGAGGATGTGGTCGCGCATTATGCTGGCCATAACTTCCATCTCACTCACCTCCACCGACCTCCTCTGCTATTTTGAGATACTTCTCCTTCAGCGCCTCGCGCTGCTTCTGGTAGACGGCCTTTGCACCCTTTATGGCGAGCCTCACAGCCTCTATGAACTCGTCTCTTGTGAGGTAACCGTCCATCTGGAGGAGTGTAATGTCGTTCTTGAGAGGCATTATGGCAACTGGAACGTCCGCTTCGCCGTAGTTGTCTTCCTCTTTATTGAGGTCGAGAACAATTTCGCCCTCTATCTTTCCGGCAGCACATGCAGCCACAAGGTCCCTCATAGGTATTCCAGCATCTGCCAGGGCGAGCGAAGCGGCGGTAATTCCTGCAACCCTCGTTCCAGCGTCAGCCTGGAGAACCTCAATGAATATGTCTATAGCGGTCCTCGGGAACATCTCGAGTATCAGGGCCGGCTCAAGCGCGCCCCTGATGACCTTACTTATCTCGACGCTCCTCCTGTCAGGACCGGGCTTTTTCCTCTCCTCCACACTGAAAGGTGCCATGTTGTAGCGGACGCGGAGGATTGCCCTGTCAGGCCTCTGGAGGTGCTTGGGATGAATCTCCCTCGGACCGTAGACGGCAGCCAAAATCTTGTTCTTACCCCACTCAACGTAGGCAGAACCATCGGCGTTCTTCAGCACGCCGACTTCCATCTTAATCGGTCTGAGTTCATACTTCTTTCTACCGTCTATTCTTCTTCCGTTCTCATCTATGAGCTTTAAATCCTCTGGCTTGCCCATCATTCTCCTTCACCTTCTCCAGCGGTTGGCTCTTCAATCTGGGGTATCTCCTCAATAACTCCCTGCTCCTTGAGCTCCTGGAGCCTGCTCATAAGGAGCTCCTTCACCCTGTCTGTGAGTCCCTGTGTGTGACTCTCCCTGTCAACTTTGAGAATAGCTTCGATAGCGAGTTTCTCAAGCTCCTCCTTCTTTCCGCTGACCCAGACCCATCCATTCTGGCCAACAATTATCCTCGTACCGGTTAGTTTCTTGATGAGGTTTATCATCGAACCGCCCTTGCCTATAAGTCTGGGCACCTTGGAGGGCGTTATCTTTACTATCTGACCCCCCCTGAGCGGTCCACCCTTGAATGGCATTCCCTTGGTGGTCAAGTCTATCTGGTTGATCTCGTTGTAGGCTTTTATCTTGGCGTAGATTATATCGCCTATGTCAAATATCTTCCTCAAGTCAGTCTTTAGGACGTCAATGCGCTCCTCAACGGCATCCTGAACGCGCAGGTTCGCCTGATAAGGTGCGCCGATGTCAACCGTCCAGTTGGAGAACTTGACGTCCACTATCTTCCCTATGACGTTGTCGCCAACCTCTGGTATGTAGGGGCCCTCAAGGGGGATAACCCTTATGGCATCTCCTCTGATCTCTACGAGCCCTACAACTGTCGAGTAAATCCTGTTCCCTTCCCTGAAGGTTCCTCTTCCACTCTTAAACGGCCCCTGGGCGAGTAAAGTCCCAGGGACAACCAGTTCCCTATTTTTTACAAAAATCCGCCTCATAGTCCCTTCCTCTCTACCAGTTTAGTTATCGCATTGCCCTTCGTGAGGGCGTTAAGCTTCTCATAAAACTCCTCCTCGACACCGCCGGGTATCTCGATGAGAAACATCCACGAGCCGTCGCTGGCCCACTCCTCGCGCTTTATGTTGCCAAACTTCCTGACCTCACCGTAGGCCCTGCCCACGTAGTCACCGGGTATCTTAACTGCGATGACCTTCATCTCCATCTTGAGCGGCAGTATGGGCCTTATCGCCTTAATGATGCCTGGAACCTGGGCCTCAGCATCCTTGAAGAGATCAACGTGGACACCTGCCTCCTCCATCGCCCTGAGGATTCTGTCAACCGGATGAGGGTAGCCAGTTCTTGGATCAACCGCATGCCTGTGAATGATTGTGGCAATATAGCGCCTCTTCTCCTCGAGCATCTGCCTCCTCTGCTCGGCGGTAAGCTGGACGTCTCCCTTGCGAAGGATTATCTTAGCGACCTCGTAGGGGTCACTTGTGCCGAATATTTTCTCCATCTCGTGCTCACTAGCTTTATCGCCCTTGTGGGCGTCCTTAAAAACGTAGGGGGTGGCAAGAATCTCCTCTATCGGGACGTCCTTGCCCTCCTTGAAGTCTCTGGCTAGATAAGGGTCAACTAGTATCTCAAAGGTCTCGCCATGGGTCTTAAGACGGGCGATGACTGCCTTATCGACGCTTATTGGCATCGCCCGCCACCTCAGTAGTTGCTGTCGAGCTCTGAATAATCCTCTTCCTTCTCCTCGACTTCCTCCTCCTTGATCTCCTCGAGGATCTCGCCGAGATACTTAGCGACCTCTTCTTTGTCCATTTTCTTCCAGCGCTTGTCCTTCATGGTTATGTACGCCACCTCTATGCTCTCCGGGCTCGGCTCCTCGAGGGTCTTTGCCAGGGCGAGGATAGCCAGCTTTATCGCGCCCTCCATGTCAAGGTCGTCGCTATAGTGGTCTTCGAAGATGGCCATGGCAGTGTTCCTGCCGCTGCCTATCGCCACTGCTCTCCACTCAAAGTACGCTCCACTCGGATCGGTTTCGTAGAGCTCGGGCTTATCGTTGACACCTGCCATGAGCAGGGCCGCACCAAAGGGCCTCACACCGCCGTACTGGGTGTGGGCCTGCTTGAGGTCACAGATCTTCTTCACCAGAACGGTGAGTGGAACGGGTTCTCCGTAGGTTAGACGATACACCTGGGCTTCCAGGCGGGCCCTGTCAACGAGAACACGGGCATCGGCAATTATACCGCTTGGAGCAGCAGCTATGTGGTCGTCTATCTGGAATATCTTCTCGTAGCTGCTCGGCTCGATGAGCTTGCTGGTTATCCTCTTCTCGACAGCGAGAACAACTCCTTCCTTCCACTTAACCCCTACAGCGGTAGCACCACGCTTCACTGCCTCCCTCGCGTAGTTCACCTGGAAAAGCCTTCCATCAGGGCTGAAAACCGTAATAGCCCTGTCATAACCTGCCTGCGGTGGCACAAACGCCATTTTACATCACCCCTATGGATTATCGCGATATCTCCTACTCTCTTTGGGATAATTCTCGGACGGCCTAATTAAGCTTTTCTATTTTTCCTCCAAACGCCAACAGGGCCATCTTTCTGGCGGTTCTCTTTGCCATCTCCAGTGGCAGGAAAGCGAAGAGGAATATCACAACCGCCAGGACAAGGGAGGCACTCCTGCCAATGGGCTGGAATATCATGAGCGCGAAAGCGACTAGCATCATGACCAGGCCTAGAGCCAAAAACCTCTGGTACGTTCTCTTTAGGATTTCCATAGTTTCCTCCATCTCACCACCGAGGGGTTTTTATTGCAAAGCAGTTTTAAGCCTTTGGTGTTGGGCATGGACTGTCCGTTCTGCAATCCAGGTGCTGAAGTCATCCTCTATGAAGACGTGCTGATCAGGATACTTATCGACTCATATCCAGCGAGCAGAGGCCATCTCCTTGTCGTTCCAAAGAGGCACGTCGAGCGCTGGGAAGAACTGAGGGAAGAAGAAAAGACTGCACTGATCAAAGGCATAGACCTTGCGATGGAAGGGCTGAAGAAGGCACTCCAGCCCGATGCGTTCAACATCGGTATGAACCTTGGGAGGGCGGCGGGACAGACGGTTCCCCACCTCCACATGCACGTGATTCCAAGATGGGAAGGAGACTCCAGGCACCCGCGTGGTGGCGTCAGAAAGGCGGTCCTCGATCTGGAAGACGAGAACTTAAACTTAAGAGAGCGGTGGGAGAAGAACAGACTGAATAAGGGGGAGATGGAGAGGCTCAGGGAAGCGTTTAACCGACCTCTCCATGCCCTGGAGGATGAGACTTGAAGAAAAGTCAACTTTCCAGTTACAGTGTTCCAAAAAGCGGGCTTTCGTGGAAGTAATCAGTTTGAGTGACAAAATTTTAAATCATTCGAAAAGCTTTTTTACTTTTTTATTCAAACTTAATTGCTTAAGCCCCATTGTTGGGTGATGGCAATGAACAGAAGGGTATGTGCGTTACTATTGGGCATATTACTAATTCTTGGAGGATTTCCAACGGGAGCCTCAGTAAAAGAAACGCATCGCTACAGGGGGGGGCGTTATCAACCCGTTCTTTGAGGGCTACCTAAAGGTATTGCCCAACGCAACGGAAGAAGAAAAGGAAGCACTGTTAACCCTTATAGAGGCCATGCTAAACGGGACGCTCAACGGTGAAATAACAGTCTCTGACACAATGAAAATCAAAAACGCCCAATGGAACGGGACTGACCTGATATTCGAAATCTGGTGGTACGACGGGATTAACCCTGTTGCCATAAAAACATACCGTTGGAGAAATCCCAGGCAGGCGCTCCAACTGGTGCATCAAATGAAAAACGGGAAAGCCTCAGAGGAATCCCTAGAGGAGGCCTTCACTGTTGGGCCCCTGACAATATCCTATGCCGTTCACATTGAGGACGTTGACTACCTCACCAACGATGGGAGCGGGGAGTACGTTCTCCTCCACAACCCAGGCCTTTCAACTGTAAGTTTACTGGGCTGGTACATAATGGACGAATACGCTTATAACAACCCGAGCTGCTGGATAAACAATACAATCCCGAGGGACGACTGTATAGATTCGTATGGAAAAGACCACGTGGTTAGGTTCTCCATTAATATACCTCCGGGGGCAGTTGTGAGGATACCAGTTGCCAGCTCTCCTTACAACGCCATTCTAAACAACGATGGGGACACGGTTTACCTCATCGATGACAAGGGATATTTTGCCAGCATGTACTCCTACTCGGCATCACCCGAGATAACTGTGGAGGGAATATCCTACTATCCAAACCCGCTTAGAGAGGGCGATTACATGGATTTAACCATAGTCCTTGACAACAGGGGTGCCCTCGATGGAACTGGAACGATAGAAGTTTACATAGACGGAAAACTCGTAAAAAGCTCCACAGAAACCGTGTGGAAGTACCACATATGGTACTACAAAATGTATGAAGTCTGGAAGGCAACGTCTGGAAGTCACGTTCTGACCGTCAAGTTTGTCCCGCAGTACGGTGGAGAAGTTTCTTCAAAGTCTATAACGTTCACAGTCTCGGCCTCGGAGCCCTATATAACGGAAGTAACCCACAACGACCTGGTCGAGGGTTATCCGGCGGAGTTCCACGTTGATGTCGTCAACCCAGCTGGAGAGAGAAAGGACATCATTCTGAAGCTCTTCATTGATGGCGTTGAGGTAGACACCGTAACCAGCTACGTTTATGAAAAGTGGGAGTTTGACCTACAGTGGAGCAACCCCGAAAAAGAATTCCACAAAGTGGAGATAAAGCTTTATGATGAATCCGGAACAGTGCTCTACTCCCAGTGGGCGAGCACGCTGTACTTCAGGCCCAACACACCCCCGAGGATAGAAAGCCTCCAGCTGCCTTCATGGGTGTACGCAAACGAGTGGAGTGAGGGAACAATCCAGGTTTACGATTCAGAGGGAGACCTAGTAGATGTTGAAGTGAACGTTATTGGAAGATTCAGCTTCACTCGCAGTGACCTATCCTCGGGTGTTCCATATGAGTTCCCCCTCGCACCCATATACAACCACACCAACTGTCGTGAGAACGTCACCGTAGAGTTTACACTAAGGGATCAATACGGAATGACCGGAGAAACCATAACGAAGGTGCTAACAGTAGTCACCGACAGCGATAAAGACGGGTGGTGCAACGCGGAGGATATAGAGCCGTTTAGAGACGCAACGGTAACTGTCTACATATTTAGGTACCGGAAACTCGACGCAGTTAGCGGAGACGTCAGCTTAAAAGCGTTTACACTCATAAACGGAAAATATCAGGAAGTGTACAACTCACAACTTGCATATATGACCACAGACTACGAAAAGAGAACCCTCCTCGGAGAAAATATTTTCAGCAACCTAGACGGGCAGGCAATAGCAAAGTTCACCTTCGACATCCCAGACAACGCAGAGACTGTAGATTTGTGGTTAAACCTGAACGATGGAGAAAACGTGCTGGATATCTCACCAACATCCTCTCTATTTGCCCATATAGTGTTTAACACTCTAACCGGAATCTGGAGCGGCGACGACTATCCCGATGACCACAAAGATTACTTCGGTTACGGTCACCTGAGTGGCTGTGGCGACGGTTCCTGTGGTGATATAAACCCAAGCACCGACATCGAACCCTTCTCCAAGTACTACGACGAGATTGAAGCCCTCGGATATGATTTGAGTGGTGTAAATATCACCAACGTCCAGGGCTGGGACGAAATAGAATCCTTAGAACTCAAGGACCACCAGACCGGAACCCTCTACCAGTACACGAACCCTGATGAGGCCGTGCTCTTCACCATCGCACTCCCCAACGGAACCCAGAAGAGGGTACTCATCATCAACAAGCGGAACGCCGAAGTGAAGGCAATGAAGCTGAACGATGAAATGAACGCAATGTCCACAGGAGTGACAGACAAAGACGTCAATGCGAGCAATATGACAACCAATGCAACGGCCGGAATTGGAAAGAAGGCCAAGTACGAGGCGACGTTAATCTTCAGGAATGAAACCGAGGGCGTTAAAACCCTCAGCACGGAGGCAGTTTCGAGTTCAGAAACCTCGACTGAGACTAGCTTGCTGACCTTTGACGTCGTTGCAACATCAGAGGACATCGACGAGGACGATGCAGAAATATGGTTCCTCATCAAACTGAATGACGCCGACGGTGATGGGATACCATTCTACAAAGAGTTAGAACTAAACAAAGAGCTTGGAACTAACAGATTCTCGCCGAGCATAAACGACGCCTACGGTGACTACGACGGCGACGGTGTTCCGAACAGTGTTGAACTATTTATTGGAAAGGATCCGGCGAAGAGGGATATACTCGGCATTGAGCTGAACATCTCAGTGGAATGGACGATGAGCGAAGAAGACAAGAAAAACTTGATTTACAGCATCAGAAGGGCAAGTGGCTTCATCTACGACTACACGGATGGGTACGCGATGATAACTAAAGTCAACATCTGGGACGACAAGAGGAACTGGGACATAGCAGATGTTAGAGTTCATGACACTACCTGGCAAATTCCTCAAATATCAGACCTTCTGTATCCTGGATGGCCAAAATCCATAGTTGGGGGATACTGGATGAAAAGAGACCCTAGGGTATCTCCCCAAGAGAAAGCACTCATACATATAATGATGCCTGAGAAATTCTGGGGAGGAGACTTTTGGGGTTCGATTGGTGAAGAGGACTGGGGAGAAACTCTAGGACACGAGCTCGGCCACTATGTCTTCTGGTTGCGTGATGAATATCAAGACTGGCAGGGGCACAAGTACCAAAGCTGGTACGTTGGGATATTGAATGCAGTGGCAACAGGCTCAATAGTAATAGTAGGAGGAGTACCATCTGCTTTGGTTTTAGAATACTACGCCTATAAAATCCAATTGGATGACTTTATGAGCATCCATTCAGTTATGAATAAACAGTGGAAGTGGAGCGAACTCAGCACACCTAAAGATTACGAAAACTTCAAGAGAGACACAGAAGAGCTATGGAACAAAACCAGCATAATCTGGAAACTCCAGGGGTACACGTCACCTAAAGACATGCTCCCAGACCAATGGGGAGACCCGAACGATCCAGATAAGTGGCATTCTTCAGGATGGGAAACCGTGTACAAGATTCTCACAAGCAAGAATCTAGAAATAAAAGCATGCGTACCACTTGAGGATCCCAGCAAAGGAAGTTATTTATGCAGTGAAGTTCCTATAGTCATGTCTAATGAGATAGAACTCTCCTTTGTTCCAGATTATAATTTTATTCCTGAAACCGGACCCTATACTGGCGTCGGCTACTTCATGGAGGTGACTTGGGGATGAAAAAACACCTCGCTTTGCTTTTGGTTTTGATTCTCTCCTTCTTTGCTTACAATACATACACTTATCATCAACTCTCCTCTGCGGAGGGAGCCTACAAGTTAGTGGGAGTTCCAAGTGATGAGAAGCTCATTGCAGTTTACCATGATGAGAACTCTTGGCAGTTCGCTACCTACAATCCAAAAACCAAAACGCTTAAAGTCTACTACATTACCCAGAATTCCTTATTATCCTTCAGGACTAAAAAGACAAAAAGTGTGAAGACATCATTAAACTACTCTCCACTAGCTCTAGATCTAAAACTCCTTGAAAAAGTGCCAGAGGAAACCCCATCACTACTCTTCGCCGGAAAATGGTATACAGAACAAAACCCACCAAACTTCCCAACGGCAAACCAAGTCGTCAAAGAGTATAACAAAACAATAAGGAGAATGGCCCTACTATACGCCAAAAGAGAACTCTGGATAAAGACGTACCTCCAAGTGGACACAAGAGCCTATGAAGTAGGAACAGAGGACGTACTAGTAATTCCAAATTTTGGAAACACACCCGCGGGAGTCTGGGTTGTTGAAATTCCACAGGGACATGGAAACTCCACAAAAATTGTGTATTACCCAGACTTCAAAATAACAGGGGAGACTAGCCCAGTGTATATGGGCTCATTCGTCTTAACTGAAAAGCCCATTGAGACTGCATTTTACACAGCGCTCATGAATCTCAGCAAGACTACCAGCTTCGCAAAGATTGAGGTGTACTGCCTCTCCCCTAAAGCTGATATTGATACAGTAGCTATCAAAAGATATTACCCGGGAATTTCCATGAAAGAATACTTTCCATTTCACTACCTTCACAAAAACACAATCGAAGTTTTATGGGGATGTAAAATAACCACTGATTCGGAAGAGGATCTAAAATGATCCAAAAGGCAAAGCTGTTCACAAGCAATGACCTAGTGAAGCCAGACATTCTTGGCATTAAACTCACGGTGGTAGTGGGCTGGGACGCAAATCAAACTTACCTCACCCAGCTCGTTAAGGGCTTCCAGAGGGCGAGCCAGGTTATCTACGATTACACCGACGGCTACGCGATGATAACGGAGATCAGCATAAAGAACAACGTGCAGGTGGGCAGTGAAGAGTGGGAGAACTCAATGGTACGGATCGAAGAATCCGGCGGGTTTTATACTATTCATGGTTTCAGGTATTGGCTATGGTTTAAAGAGAATTCAACAGTGCCAAAAGGTTACGTTCACCTTCAAAAGGAATGGTATGGCACCCCAGAAAACCTTGGATATTACAGGGGCGTGGCTCACGAGCTTGCACACTTTGTCTTTGGCATTGACGACGAGTACGGTGCACCATTCTCATGGGACTATGATATGGACGGAGATACGGACGGATTCACGTATGATAAACTGAAATATGTGCTCGAAACAGAGTACGGGATATACGGATTCGAGGGAATAAGAACGATCATGGACGATTCAAAAATAGCCACCGAACTAAGTACAAAAGGCAATCCAAACCAAAAGAACGATTATGACTGGTTCTACAACGAACTTCTCGAATACGACAAAAAACTGAGAGAAAAGTTTGGATACGGACTAATTAAGGTCATAACAGATCATAATGGACCTAACGATCTGAACAAACTAGAAGAGATGATGCCAACTCACTGGCACAGAACGTACATTATTGATCAGATACCTCGTAACATGACCTCAGCGTGGGAAGTTGTATCCGCCCTACTTGTGATAGATCATACTTTATCCTATAACGAAGTGTATGATCAGGATGCAAAACTCTATCTTGACTTAGACTTTGACGGGATCCCAGATTCAACACTGCCGGTAGACTATATTCCAAAGGTTGGCCCGTACACTGGAGTTGGCTACTATCTAAGAGTCCACTGGGGGGATGAGAGGTGAAAAGGATCGCCTTTGTCCTTTTTGTTTTTTCCCTTCTTATCTTACTACCAAAAACAAATGCCATCAGTATCTGGGATGTTCTTAAAGAGAATGAAACCGTGTTATGGATTTACATTTTGGACAAAGGTGGCCCCCATCCGACTTCTCCTCCACTAAACCCGCTTAGCAACTCAAGGATTGACAAAATATACATTATCCTCCCATATAACGAGACACATGTCAAAACACTCACCTACTATTCATCCGGAAACCGGATAAATGGATTTGATATATACTATCCTCAAACTCCAACAGTCCCGTTCAATCTCTCCAACTGGAACTTGTCTAAAGTCATCAGAGAATACCAATGGGGGCTCAAAAACTACCTCCCAAATGTTACTGGGGAACACTGGGAAAAGGGCTACTGGAACAGCACAATAACCAGATGGGAAGTCACACTCTCAGCAAGCAAGTTCAAGGTTGTCCTTCATGGTGGGCATTGTGGCGAGTGCGAGCAGTACATTACCTTCGAATGCTGGCGGAGTGATAGCAACGTGACATGTCAGTGGGGGGAACCAGTTTTTGAGGTAATAACTCCCCCATGGGCACCAAAAGACACGACAACGAGCACGACAAGGGAAGAAAACACAATCTGCGGGCCAGCAGTATTAATCGGGTTAATTTTAGTTCCCCTCATGATAAAACGGGTAAAGAGGTGAATGCATGAGACGAGGTGCTTTTGTTTTGTTATTTCTCCTTTTCTCGGCAATAATCGGTGGATACTACATAATCCAGAGCCCAGAAAAAACGGGAATCACGCCCCGTCCAGCATACCCCACTGAAATTTACGCATCAAAGGTTAAACCTTTGGTACAGAACTGGGCCAGCGATGCCGAGCTTATCCTTGCCTACGGCTCCGAATACTGTCAGCAAATCCTATGCGATGTTCACCCAATGTCATCACCATGTATTTGCAATGATTCAACGTTTGGCGATGGAAGGGCACCGCAATGGACGTTCGTCTTTTATTCCGGGCAAAAAGGCGAGCTCATGAAAGTGGATGCGTACATCGTTCAGGAAGAGGGGCAGAAAAGATGGCAGTTGTTTCCAGAACGTACAAAACTCCCCTCAACTACTCCAGCCTCGGCGTGAGCCTTTCGAACCCCCCGGAAAACCATACCAGCAAACCTGGGATTTACTTACTCTTCAGAAACCAATGGAATCCCAGCTTTAGACCCCTTAACATTACTGCAACCAATTTCACGAAATTCAAACGGCTGATTCTGATGGAATCCAAGAGCCCCGCAGTGCACAGAGGAATTTTAATACTCCCCGATGGGCAAATCGGAGATCTGAGCTCTCCAACCGTAATCGTCAGAACTCAATTCAACGAATCAAACGACATTATCACTGTAGTTTATCCTGGAGTAGTGCTAAGAGGGTACATACCATCACTCCCATGCAAACCCACCTCGCTAAAAAACTACTCCAAGAGCGTTTCAACCATAATCGAAAGACTGACATCCCAAGAGTTTTCGGAGCTTAAATTAATTCTCGGACAGCCCTATGCATACTATGAACTGGCAAATGGCACGATAAGGATAGAAACCTTGGACTGCGACTTCGAAGTAAGAAGTGAAAACATAACGGGAGCGTGCAGGACGAGATGATGAATGAGCCAGAAAAGATATTAAAAATACCTGCTATCTTCATTATTTTAGTTTTTGTAATTTTAGTATTGATGCTTATCGTTTCACTCCAAGATAACAAACTCTCGGATATTCCCCCAGAACTTTCCCCATATGATGCATACCTATTATTTGCAAAGCCATACGCGGAGAACTGGAGTGCTGATGCCGTTCTAATCGAAGCGGAATTTATAGAGTCCCCCGTGGGAGAATGGGGACCTACTGATGGGCAGCTCTACAAGCCGCCATTAGAGATAATTCCAGAATCCAAATTCAACAACGGCCGTTCACACCTCCATGTATTCACGTTCTATTCCCCCCTAAAAAAGGAGCTCCTGCTATTAACTGTTTACGTCTCAAACACAACTAAAAAATGGGATGTGTTGGAAATATCCAAGCAGACTCCCATAGATTATTCTTCATTCAAAGTCCTTCCAGAGAAGCTCCAAGGAGTTCCCGACACTAGCCATGCTATCCTGTTCCGTGGAGAATGGCATGAAGCGGTCGACATCGGCTCTCCCAAACTAGCGGAGAACCTTACAGTTATGGAGGTCATAGTTTGGGATACGAAGCACACTTCCATTGATGAGGGAATCCTGATTCCGATAAGAGCAGTTTTGTATAGACTTTCCAACGGCACGATTATAGTCAACTATCCAAGAGGGGTAGAGATATCAACCAAGGCAAACATTCCTCCCGGATTAGCAACATTCAAGCTCAATGGTAGCGTTATTGCCACGTTTGAAAAGATAAGGGAAGGCTGGCACCGCAGTGGAATAGAAAAATACGTGATAACATCAGAAACCATCAGGGGTTTCAGACTCACAAGACTGCGTGAGCCGGGACTCAACATCAAGGAGTGCATGGTTAGAATCGGTAATTTATCAACAGCCAAATGTTATGGAATTCAAAGTTAATATTAAGATGGGAAGTGAATCCATGAGCCAGGGCATTTTTGTTTTGGCTTTGCTCTTTTTTCTTTTCCTTCCCCTTGCCTCAGCGGGAAAGATTAATCTATTCAACCACTTACCGGCTAACGAAACAGTAAAGCTGGTAACCTTCGAGTGCCACTCAAACTGCACGCCAGAAGAATGGTTCATGGTTGATAACCTAACCATCATTAAACCCTACAACGGGACTCATGATGTCGAGATCATAATAACTAGAAACAAGACCAGAAGAGAATTCATTCCGGCAAAAAACTCAACGCTCTTCTCGATCAGTGACATTAACTGGAGTAATTTGGAGAACGTCACAAAAAACACGACAGCACACGATCCCTATGGAGCGAAATGGAAGGAAAGCTTTGAGAAAATGAACGGAAAAATCTGGAGTAAAGGGATTAAACTTCAGTTCCACTGTAGCGACTGCGAGGTACACGGTTGTTTGCTGATTTTGGATATTAATTGCAGTACCAACGCAACAAACTGTAAAGTAATGTCACAAGTGCCACCAGACTGCGGAATGGACATGAGATACACCAAAACAACCACCACAACCACTCAAAAACCAGAAGACAAAGAAATCTGCGGACCAGCGTTGCTGATTGAACTCACACTCAATCCTCTGATCTTGAGAAGGAAAAAGCGTGATAGCTGAAAAAGCCGAATCCTTCATTTTTCCTACTCGACCGGATACTTCTCTTCGTTCTTCCTCAGCTTTCTTTTGACTGCCTTGTCGAGGTCTATTTCAAGCTCGTGGGCGAGGAGTCTGACCTCCTCCCTACCAAGGGCGGGGGTTCCAACGGGAACCCCTATCCAAGGGGCGGGGAGGTTTGAGGGGTTCTCATCAGGGCAACCCTTGAAAAGGGTTCTTTGAACCCCTCTGGCCCGGTCTTAGGCCAGTTACCCCTACCCGCCGACAAACTCGGCAGGCTCGGGGTTATGGTTTTGGCCACCTTCCTCAAAATATTAAACGCTCCAACCAAGTCCGCATTAAAAACAAGCCCCGTCGCGGGACACTTAAACAAACCACGAACAAACCTTGCCCCTTCATGGGGCTTCTCGCAAACGGGGCACGTTTGAGAAGTGAAAGCCTCACCAACAACTTCAACCACAATACCATACTCTTCAGCAACTTCCGTCAAGCGTTTGATGACGTAATTAAACCGCCACACGTGAGAAAGGATGAAATTCTGCTTTTTGCCTTTATCGGAGTTTCTCGCTATGCCTTTAGGATAACCCACGACAATTTTAGAAACGCCCAAATCGTAAAGCCTTCTCACGGTTTGCCTAACTACCGTGTTAATGTAGTGTTTGGCTTGGAGTTTGGCTTTATCGTGCATTCTCTTGAGTTTTCTTCCAGTTTTCGCTCCGCTCTTATTGAGCTTTGATTGATACTCGGCAATCTTCCTCCGCCAGTAGAAGTCAATGCTCTTTAGAGGTCTTCCATTCACGAGGAAGCTTTCCCCGTTCTCCACATAAACTGCCATCAGGTTGTTCACTCCCAAGTCAATACCTGCTGAAAGGCTTCCCTTTGGAGTTCTTGGAAGTTTAATCCACTCCTTGTCTTCAAGTTTTTCTTCTACCGTAAGGCTGAGATGAGCATACCATTTCCGCCTTACTGGGTCGTAAGTGATTTCTAAGCGTCCTTGCTCGCCTTTCAAGTGTATTCTGCCCTTGAATTGAACTTCCAAGCGTTTGAACTTGCCAAGGCCCTTGAGAATTAGCTTGTTACCCTCAATCTTGAACTGGTCGTTTCTCAGGACGATTAGGAGTTTTCTCTTCCTGTCTTCTTTGAGATAGTTTGGCGGTCTTGGCTTGAGCCAAGAGGAAAGTTCTCCGTTCCGCTTCTTCCTCAGGAGGGAGAAGAATGAACGCCAGGCTTCTGCATTCTTCCTCGCTATTTGTTGAACTGTGGCAGAACCGATTTCTCGTTTGAATTCCTCATAAACGGTTTTCTCGGTCTTGTTGAAGTCCACGATTTGCCCTTGGAAGAATTGTTGCTTGCGAAGGTAGTTCACCCGGTTCCAAGCTTTGGCTCCTAAGTCGGCTAACTGGAAGAGTGCTTTTTCTTGTTCTTTGCTCGGCTGGAGTTTTACCGTTACTGTTCGCTTCATTTCAGAGTATGGTATTATTCTTAGGCTTTAAAATAGT
This sequence comes from Thermococcus sp. GR5, assembly GCF_012027535.1. NCBI lineage: Archaea > Methanobacteriati > Methanobacteriota > Thermococci > Thermococcales > Thermococcaceae > Thermococcus > Thermococcus sp. GR5. The sequence continues at coordinate 197,519 of NZ_SNUN01000003.1, forward strand.
TTTGCTTTCCCGCTTGAAAGCTCGTTGGGCGGTTTACTGCATCCGTTCAAAAGGCAAGGCTTGAGAAAGAAAAATTACGACATCCTCAATCTCGTCGGCTATCGCTTCCCTTTTGGTTGGGTTCTCGGAGAGTTCAAGAATCTCCTCGTCGGTCCCCCACTGGAAGTGCTCCAAAAGTTCGCCGAGCTCAACCGCTGCCGAGATGGCGAGGTTTTTGGGCGTGTGATACTTCGCCCAGCCTCGTGCATCACGGAAGGCCACAACCTTTCTCTCCAGCTCTCCGAAGTCCATGAAACCACCTCAGTAGACGTGGGCGTCGGTGTTTCTCAGCAACTCAAGCATCTTTAGGAACTCCCTGAGCTCTTCCTCGGAGAAGTGGTTCTCCACCTCATCCTCCGGGTCGAATTTGCTTAGGTATTCTCTGGCCTTCATTAGGTCATCAAGATCCTCCTGAAGCTCTAAAGCGCGCTGGGTGAACTCATAGCTCGTGTGCGGGCTCTCAAAGGCCCTGTTCTGGTTGGCTATTATGGCAATCTTAACGTTGGCTATCGTTTCGTCGAGCAGTTGGATGAGTTCTCCAATCTTCATTTCCACCACGTTGAGACTTTCTCAGCCAGAATATTTAAGCTTCTCCCGGAAGGTTCTTACGCAATAGCCGAGGAAATGTTTATGGTGAGACCTATGGACTTCGACCTCTTCATGGAGAGGTACGGGCATAAAATACTGTTCGGAATCTTTGGAGCTGTGCTTCTTGTAATAATAGGTACCCTTCTGGCATCGTTCTACCTGCTGTTCAGGTTCCTTGGATACTTTGCCGCTGGCCTGGTAATCGTGTTTTTGATAACCTACGCCTTCACAGTAAAGAGACGCGTCATGGACGCCCAGGCGCAGGCCCACGCCAAGTACTTCTACGACGACAGGAGGAAGCGTTAGGGGAAGAAAGATGGATCTTGGTCTCTTCATGGAGAGGTATGGATATAAGCTCCTTATGGTCTTTATGGCCTCGTGGTCATCGGAATAATCGGAGCACCCGTGGTCTTGATGGCCATCGGCCTTAAGGCGGACATCACCTCAGTGGCCATTGTAATACTCCTCCTATTCCTGCTGGGTGTCGCTATCTTTGCCTTCTCAAGCGGCCGTCAGAGCATCAGCAATACATTCACTAGGACACCCAACAGGGCATTCTACGGAAAGGAGGAAAAAGGAGAAAAGTGACTTTCGAAAATTTTTCGATTTTTACCGGTACTTTTCTGAGCATAGAGTTTTAACCCTCGGCACAGATAGCCTATGGTGGTCATCGTGGAGACGGTTAAGGCTTATCCTTCTGATTTAGTCAAGTCCAAAGTCAAGAAACGTGAGAAAAAGCTTCTCATGGGAAACGAGGCGATAGCCTACGGTGCCCTTGAATCGGGCGTCGTCTTCGCAACTGGTTACCCAGGAACCCCCTCAACCGAGGTCATCGAGACAATTGCCCATCTCAAGCCAGAAGTCTTCGCCGAGTGGGCGCCCAACGAAAAGGTTGCCCTTGAAGAGGCGGCGGGTGTTGCCTACACCGGCCTGAAGGCACTCGTCACGATGAAATGTGTTGGTCTCAACGTTGCAGCCGATCCCCTTATGAGCCTCGCCTATTCCGGTGTTGAAGGTGGTCTTGTAATCCTCGTTGCGGATGACCCCGGCCCGCACACCAGCCAGACCGAGCAGGATGACAGATATTATGGAAAGCTCTCGCTTCTCCCAGTTCTTGAGCCCGCTGACCCGCAGGAGGCCCACGATTTAATCATCTACGCCTACGAGCTGAGTGAGCGCCATAAAGTCCCTGTCATCTTCAGGACGACCACGAGGGTGAATCACACGACGGCTGACGTTGAAGTCGGTGAGTTCGTTGAGCTCAACCGCGAGCCGAAGTTCAAGAAGGACATAGAGCGCTATGTAAGGGCAAGCATGGATGGCAACAGGAAGAGGCATAAGTGGCTTAACGAAACGCTGAGAAAGATCGAGGAGGAGTTCAACTCGATGCCCTTCAACTGGGCCGAGGGAGAGGGAAGGATTGGAATAATCGTCGAAGGAGCACCCTACAACTACGTGAGGGAGGTTCTGCCCAAGCTCGACGGTGACTTCAAGGTTCTCAAGATCTCAACGCCTCACCCGCTCCCCAGGAAGCTGGTTGTTGACTTTCTCAAAACGGTTGACTTCGCAATAGTCATTGAGGACGGCGCTCCCTTCCTCGAGGAGGAGGTTAAAATAGCAGCCTATGAGGCCGGCCTGAACGTGCCAATCTACGGCAAGAGAACTGGTCATCTGCCCCTGGAGGGTGAATTGAACCCGAGCCTGGTCAGGAACGCCCTGCTGAATCTCCTCGGCAGGAGAGCTGAAGAGTACACCAAGCCCGATGAGGTCGCTTACGCCGAGAGCCTTGCCCCGAAGAGGCCTCCGGTCATGTGCCCCGGCTGTCCACACAGAGGCTCATACAGGGCTGCCCTCGATGCCCTGAGAGACCTTAAGCTCGGCCGCTATTCGGTTCCCATACACGGTGACATAGGCTGCTACGCTCTATCGCTTCTCCCGCCGCTTGAGGCTATCTGGACCGAGTTCGTCATGGGCGCGAGCATAAGCCTCGCCAACGGCCAGAGCGTGGCAATGAAGAAGAAAATCATAGCGACGATCGGAGACTCTACCTTCTTCCACAATGGAATCCAGCCTCTGGTCGATGCAGTCTACAAGAACCTCGACGTTCTGGTGATGATACTCGACAACAGGACAACGGCAATGACCGGCCACCAGCCGCATCCAGGAACGGGGGGAAGTGAAACCGACAGGAAGTTCAACGAGATTGATATCGAGGCGCTCGTCAAGGCTCTGGGCGTCAAGTACGTCAAGACTGTTGATCCCTACGACCTCAAGGCGACGAGAGAAGCGATAAAGGAAGCGATGCAGGTTGAAGGGCCGGCCGTGATAATAGCCAGACGGGAGTGTGTTATTCCGGTCATAAGGCGCGGGGAGATCGGCGAGATACCACTCGTCGTCGAGGAGAAGTGCACTGGCTGCAAGGCGTGCATACTCCTGACGGGCTGTCCAGCTCTAGTCTACGACCCAGATACCAACAAGGTGAAAATCGACGAGCTCCTCTGTACCGGCTGTGGAGTCTGCAACCAGCTCTGTCCGTTCGACGCGATAAAGTTCCCGAGCGAGCTGGGAAAGAGCTAATACCACCCGTACTTCCAGCCACTTTTCTTTCTCTTCTCGCTTTTTCTACTTCATCCGAAACAATCGCGTTGAAGAGCCAGAGGTATATTAGCGTTAGGAAAAAGCCGATGAACGCTCCGAGCTGCTCGTCAATCTTGGCAAGAGCCCATATTACCGCAAGCAGGGGAAAGCCAGCTTGAATGCAGCTTTCCTTATGTGCCTCCAGTTCTCCGGTCAAAGGCAGTCAGAGCTTCCTGTCTCGAGAACATGTTGTGGATGAACCAGTAGAGCCCACTGGACATAATAGATGACCAGACCAGTGGAGAGAGTATCAAAACTGTGTATACAGCAGGGACAATCCAATAGACCAAGCTCTCACCCGTTGGGGATTGGTCATGAATCTACTAAGCGTTCCGGTCGTAAAAAATTGCCTAAAGATTATAGTGAGTAAGGCTTTACTCCTTCCAAACCTCCAGAACCATAAACCTCCTCACAAGCGGGTTCGGGTAGAGCTCCCAGCCGATACCGTCTGTATCCGCTTCAACCTCTCCGTAGAGACCACCTTCTCTCGGGTCGAGGCTTTCACCGCGTATCTTCCCGGAGAGTAGTTCAACCTCCATATACCTCGGCAGGCCGACCATGACCCTGCCGTTCTCTCTCGCGTAGTCAATGGCCCACTTGGCGGTGTATATTCCTGAGAAAATCTCCGCTATCCTGACCGGGACACTCGACTTTCCGATGGCGAGAATTTCTATGCCCGTGTCTTCCCAGAATTTCTTCGCGAGGGGCTGAAGGTCCCTCCTCAGCTCGTGCCATACTGCCTTTCCTCTCTCGGTTATCGTCAGTGCATCAATGGTGACATCGTCGAGCTTTCTTACCTCTATCCCACCGAGTGTAGAGTCGAGGTGAATAACGTCGGGCTTGACTTTCTTTGCCAGCTTTACAGCAAGAAATGCCTCATCCTTCACGGCCTGTCTGCCGCTCATGTCGTAATTGAAGGGATCAGCGTACTTGACTATGCTGAGCGTTGCCGTCCTGTATGGCTTCTCAACGAGAACCGCGACCGTGGCGATAAGTCCGACGGGTTCATACTCCTCCGTGAGAAGTGCACCTCCCGTGTCAGCAGCGACTATCCTCATGGCAACCACCGTTAAGCACCAATTACCAATATACTCCTGATATTACAAGATCTAGGTGACAGTGTTGAATGGGTCAGCTGATGTAGTTTATGAAACTTTGGGTTCGTACATAGATGCCCTGTGCGATGCGATTTACATTGGGGCTGCTAGGGGCAAGCAATCCTCTACAATGGGAGAGCTTACCCGCTAACACCAATAGAAAGACCGCTCCCATTTTTGAGTGTATTCTATGTGGACGGGATGCTGGAGGTAACAGAGGTGCGAATAGAAAAAGAACCATGCTTTTCTCATCAAAATGTGCCCCCCAAGGATTGATGTGTACAGGCTGGATTACACCGTGGAGCTTATTTTTCATCCATCCGGAGGGGTGTGATTATGGTCACGCTCTACACGAACACGGGACTGGCAAAAACCCCTGAAGGTGCGATAAGAGACTGCAGAATTCACAAAGGAAAGAGGGAAAAGATTCTCTCGTCGAGGGTCAGCCGCTGAGTCTCATCACTTCTCAGAACTCGGCAAAGTCATCATCCCTCTGAGCCTTTCCACGTCCTCCCTTAAAGCGCTTACCGTTTCTTCATCAAAGCTCGTGATTCCGGAGTAGCGCTTTATGACTTCATGAACCTCAGGATACCTGCTCTCCAGCATTCCCATTAGTTCTCCAGCGGGCAGGAGCATGCCCGTGTCGCGGTAAACAAAATAGGCGCCTATCGCGTAAAGGGCATCTATATAGGAGTTGTAGGCCATATCAAAGCGTCTCTCGGACAGGTAATACTCAGCACGGCCCATGTAAGCTGAAATCTTCTCAATAAACTCCTTTTCCATTTCTCCCACCACGCAGAGTTTATAAGGACGGACTTAATAAATCTGTCGAGGGCTTATGAGGGCGGAGATAATCGCGTGGGCCACAACGGTCTTGGTCATAATCTACATCGCCTGGGAAGTCGTCAGTCCGCTCATCACGCCAATATTCTTCGGCCTCGTTCTGGCTTACGCAGTCTATCCTATCCACAAGAGACTAATCCCAGAGCTCGGCGAGGCAAGGTCGGCCTTCCTACTGACGGTCGGAATGGTGGGTCTTGGGGGTACTATAACGGCGGAACTTATAATGATCTCCGCCCAGGTTGCTGCATCGTTCTACTACAACGTCGTCGACTTCTTCAACTGGGTGCTGACCCAACCGCTTCCCTCAGAAGTTCTTGACTTCATCAGGAACTTCTCAGGAGAATTCATACCCAAACTTTCCGAGTATCTATCCAAACAGGCCTTTTCACTCCCCATGTACCCCCTGCAGCTGTTCATCTTTCTCTTCACATTCTACTACGCCCTGGCAAACTCAACGAGTATAATCGAGCAGATACAACTTTCCCTCCCCGAGAAAAACCGGCACCTCGGCGAAGAGATACTCCAAAGCGTAAGCAAAACACTGGGTGCCCTGGTTAGGGCGTGGCTCCTCCTCAACGTTGCCAAGGGAGTGCTCATGACCTTCGGCTTCATAATCTTCGACGTTTCAGATATTTACACCGCTATAGTGGCAGGCTTTCTTACGTTCCTCTTCAGCTTCGTGCCCCTCTTCGAAGGCTGGATGATATGGCTCATTGCCGCCGCTTACTTCGCTAAAGAGGGAATGTACCTCCACGCTGCCGGCATCTCTCTCTATGGGTTCTTCCTCGTCTCCCCGATGCCTGACTACATTATAAGGCCGCTGATAGTGGCCAAGGACACGGATCTCAACGAGACGCTCGTCTTCATCGGAATGGTTGGCGGCACGTGGGCAATGGGAATAAAAGGGCTGATAATAGGGCCTATAGTCCTCAACCTTCTTCTGACGCTCCTAAAAGAGTGGAAGAGAGTCATAGCTAGGAAAGGACCTTCACACCAGCCTGCTCCAACTCCCTCAAAGCATTCTCCTCATCCTCAGGATCGATGCCCCTAACGGCATCGCGTAGGAGATAGGTCTCAAAGCCGTGCCTGACCGCGTCGAGGGCCGTGGCTTTAACACAGTACTCCGTTGCCACACCGCAGACGTAAACGCGCTTTACACCCTTCTCCTTCAGGATTTCAGCCAGGTTGGTCCCTTCGAAGCCGGAGTAGGCCTCCTTATCCGGATCGGCCGCCTTCGAGATTATCACTGCATCTTCAGGAAGTTCAACAACGAACTCGGCACCAGGCGTGTTCTGAACGCAGTGCTTCGGCCAGGGACCTCCCTGATCCATAAAGCTGATGTGATCCTCAGGGTGCCAGTCCCTCGTGGCAACTATCAGAGCCCCGCGCTCCTTGAACTTTCTGATGTACTCGTTCACCCTCGGGATGATTTTGTCACCATCCGGAACGGGCAGGGCCCCTCCAGGCATGAAATCCCTCTGCATGTCCACAACTATCAAGGCATCCTCAGGCATGTCAACCACCAGTTAACATTTCGAAAAACACATTAAAAACAGTTCGCGTAATAAGTGAACTTCAGAAAAGCTCACCGTTGATGAACTTCCTCGTTAGCTCATTTTTGGGTTTCTCGAAGATTTCCCTTGTATTCCCAATCTCAACAATCCGTCCGGAATACATGTGGGCAATCCTGTCCGCGAGCCTCTTGGCCTGGAACATATTATGAGTAGAGAAGACTATTGTGGTCCCGTTTTCCTTAGCAATCTTCCGGACTATGTCCTCTATTATGGTGGAGTTCGTCGGATCCAGATTGGCAGTTGGTTCGTCCATCAGGAGGAGTTTTGGCTCCAGCACTATCGCCCTCGCTATGGCCACTCTCTGCTTCTCGCCACCCGAGAGGGTCTTTGCCTTTCTGTGCTCGTACCCCTCAAGCCTCACAAGCCTCAGAACTTCTTCCACCCTCCTCTTGATCTCGGCCATTGGATAACCCCTCAGCATCAGGCCATAGGCTATGTTCTTGAAGACTGTGGTGTTGAACATCACCGGCGTCTGGAACACCATTGTTATTTCCTTTCTGATACTTCCCGGCCGGTTCCAAGAAACTCTGACCCCATCGAAGTAGTACTCACCGGAATCTGGCCGTTCAAGCAGGGCAAGAACCCTCAGGAGGGTCGTCTTTCCTGCACCACTGTGGCCCATAACGCAGAATATCTCACCTTTCATGATTTCAAGACTGACGCCGTCAAGAGCCCTTTTCCCATCATAGGCCTTGACAAGGTTTAGAACCCTAACAAGGCTCATGCCAACCACTTCCTCACGAAGTTCGATAGAAGGTTCACGGTAAGGACTATGCCCATCAGGATTATGCCCAGCGCTATGGCTATGCTTACCTCAGCCCTGACCGTGTACATCTGTATAGCCGTCGTCAGGACGCGGGTATTGTAGACGCCGCCCTTTACGTAGATGTTTCCGCCTATCATGAGCGCTATACCGAGTTCGGATATTGCCCTGTTGAAGGCCGCTATTATCGCCAGGACTATCCCCCCGATGCTCTCCCTGACGACTTGTAAGGAAGCCCTAATCTCATCGGCACCAAGGGTTAAAGCGAGCTCTCTTATTTCACCCTCAATGGATTCCAGGGAGCTCACGACTATGCTCATGATTATCGGAGTGATCAGCAGAGCCTGGCCGATGCTTATTCCCATCTCGGTATAGAGCAGGCCCAGTGAGCCTAGTGGGCCGAGTGGAACGAACATAAGGTACAGCACCAGCCCCCAGATGACGGTGGGAACTCCCATGAGGCCGTTTATCAGTGTCTTCACGAGCCACTTACCCGGAAAGTCCCTGAGTCCAAGCAGAACCGAGAGTGGCAAAGACCAGACAACGGCAATGAGAGTAGCCATCCCAGAGACCTTGATTGAACGGAGGGCTATCTCAATGACGTACGGGTCATCTATCAGTTTGATGGCCTCTGAAAATCCCTGGATTATGTAGTCCCATGCCATAGCTCATCCACCCAGAGATGGAAAGAGAAAATAAAAGGCTTAGCCTTCCACGACCGAGGCAGGGAACTCGAAGAAGTCGTAGGTAGGCTTGTACCTGAACTTCTCAGGGCACTCGGTGTACTTGTCGCCGTCCTTCATGAAGCCGTACTTGAGTATCCACTTGAAGACGTCTCCCTCCTGGCTCTTAAGGACCGGAACCGCTGGGTAGAATAGAGGTCTTCCGAATTCGTCCTTTCCGTACTCAGCTATTGCCTTCTGGCCCTCCTCTGAGGTCAGCCACTCAGCGAGGAGCATCGCGCCTTCAAAGTCCTTGCCCGGTATCTTTTCAGGATTAATGATGATTATAGCGTAGACGTTGATAAGCTCTTCACCCTTGTCGACGAGGACATCGAGGTTTATCTTGCCTTCCTTCTGGTACTTGAGGTATGTACCGATGTCGGAGAGAGTGTAGGCATTTCTCTCGCTGGTGTAGAGAAGGGTGTTACCCATTCCAGAACCAGTCGTACCGAACCAGCTCTCGTTCTTTAAAGCTTCAAACTCAAAGCCAGCATTCTTCCAGAGAGCTATCTCCTTGGTGTTGGTTCCGGAACCATCATCTCTTGAGACCCAGACGAGCTGGTCAGGATGTGCCCTTCCGTACTCGACTATCTTTTTCAATGCCTCAGTAACGCTGAGCCCTCTTATTCCAGCCGGGTCGTCCTTGGGGCCGACGATGACAAAGAAGTTGTAGGCGAAAACCTTCCTGTTAACGCCGTAGCCCTCTTCCATAAAGGCCTGCTCCTTCGACAGAGCGTGAACGAGGATAGCGTCACTGGCACCGCTTTTAGCGTCGAGTATCGCCCCACCGGTTCCCTTAGGAATGAAACGGAGCTCTATATTGTACTTCTCCTTGAAGATTGGCGCGACCACATTCTCAAGAATTCCAGTATCGTAGAGGCTGGTTGTTGTTGAAATCGTCAAAACCTTGGGCTTCTCGGAGACAGTGCTTGTTGTGCTGGTGTTCGTGTTACTAATACAACCATAGGAAAACCCAACAAAGAGGAACACCAGTAGAGCCAACAGCTTTATCTTCTTATTCATAATGCCCCCACCGTTAGCTGGACGAAGGCCAATCTTATAAACATTTTTGTCCATATTAAACTGACTTGTTTAACAACATCTGCATCCTGATTTCTATAACGTGAGTCGAAAAGAGAAAACCTAGAGCTCAAGCCTTTCCCTGAACTTTGCCATGTCCACTCCCTTATCCATACCAAAGAGATACGCCAGAACCTTCTCGTCAAGGTCACCGTAGCGCTCGCGCATAGCTTTGATGCCTTCAAGAACCTCCTCCCGTCCCCAGCCGAGGGACTTCGCTATGTATTCAACCATCTCATTGAAGAGGTCTTCACTGGCCTCTTCCTCTTCTAACAAGACCTCGTTTACAACCAGCTTTCCTTCCCTCTCCTCAAGGAGACCACTCTCGATGGATTTCTCTATGAGCTCCTTCGTGGCTTTAATGTCCATGAGCCTGAGGCTGAAGGCGATGATTCCAACGAGTTCGCTCCTCGTGAACTCAACCGAGCCTTTATACTCGACGGCGCGCTTCAGCGGGTGCACACAATCACCTAACGTTTTTAGGGCGTTGGAATAGATAAACCTTTGCCCGTTAGAGGTTTAAACGGTGAAGAAAATTTAGAGTGGTGATGGTCGTGGAGCAGAGAACGCATATTCTAACCTCTGAGACCCTTGTGGGGAAGCCCGTTAAGATTGAAGAAGGCTATGCAGAGGTCGTTCTTCAGACGACGGACGAGATGAAGGTCGACGAGTACGGACTGGTTCATGGAGGCTTCACCTTCGGGCTTGCCGATTACGCGGCCATGCTCGCTGTAAACGAACCGACCGTTGTTCTCGGAAAGGCCGAAGTGCGCTTTTTGAAACCGGTCAAAGCCGGCGAGAGACTCCTCGCTAAGGCCTCTCTGGTGGAGGATCTGGGCAAAAAGAAGCTCGTGAAAGCCGAAGTGTTCAACGAGAAGAACGAGAAGGTCTTTGAGGGAACCTTCCACTGCTACGTCCTTGAGAAGCACGTCCTCGAGTGACAAAAATTTTTTAAATCTCAATATCGGATTTCGATATCGGTGTTCGATATGAAATACCGCGACTTCTTGACTCTACACGTTCTCCACCACGCAGAAAGGGAGCCAATAACCGGTTCTTTCATGATGGAAGAGCTCAAAAGACATGGCTATCACATCAGCCCGGGCACGATATACCCCCTTCTGCACGGCATGGAGGAAAGCGGGCTCCTAAAGAGCCACTGGGAAGTGCGGGACGGAAGGCGCGTCAGGGTCTACGAGATAACTCCGAAGGGAAAGAAAGCCCTCGAAGAGGGCAGGGAACGAGTTAGGGAGCTGTGCAGAGAACTCCTGGAGGAGTGAAATATGGAGGAGAAGGAAAAGAAAATCTTCGGCGTTAGCCGGAACGTCTTCCTGCTCGGGATCGTCAGCTTCCTCAACGACATGAGCAGTGAGATGATAGCACCGGTAGTACCAACTTATCTGACTGAAATCCTGGGAATTAGCAAGGTCGTGAGCGGCTCGATAATGGGCCTCATCGAAAGCCTGAGCTCGCTGTTTAAAGTACTTTTCGGCTACTTCAGCGACCACTTTAGAAAAAGGAAGCTCTTCGTGGCCTTCGGCTACCTGTTCTCCACCATCGCCAAGGGGGCCCTTGCATTCGTCCACTCGTGGTGGGACTTTGTAACCCTAAGGGTTCTCGACAGGGTGGGCAAAGGAATAAGAACCGCACCAAGAGACGCGCTCATTGCCGAATCCAGTGAGAAGGGGAAGACAGGCAAGTCCTTTGGCTTTCACAGAATGATGGATACGCTTGGAGCTGTTGCCGGACCGCTGGCGGCGATAGCGATTCTGGAGCTGCTCAAAAGCCTGCCCCTAGAAACCGCCTACCGCTATCTCTTCCTGCTCTCGGCTATTCCAGGCTTAATCGGAGTCGTTATCGTCATACTGCTGGTCAAAGACAAAGGCGGCGAGGTAAAGAAGAAGGTAAAGGGCATCTCGGCACTCAAATCCAGAAACCTGCGCCTCTTCCTCGTCGTGGTTGCCATCGGCGCCCTCGGCAGGTACAGCTATGCCTTCACACTCTGGAAGGCAGAGGAGCTCGGCTTCTCAGTCGTTCAGGGACTGGGCTTTTACGCGCTCTTCAACCTAATCTACGCTCTCTCAGCCTATCCCCTCGGAACCTACTCGGACACCTTCGGAAAGAAGAGGATGATAACCCTCGGTTTCGGAATAGCGGCTCTGGCATCGCTGGCCTTCGCATACGCGAGGGACTTCTACACACTCATAGCAGCCTTCGTGCTCTATGGCCTCTACATAGCCATCGAGGACACCATACCGAGGGCCTACATAGCTGACTTAGCGAAGGAATTCGAGAAGGGGACAATCATAGGCGCATACCACACTGTCTTTGGTGTCTTTGTCTTTCCAGCCTCGGTGATAGCAGGCTGGCTGTGGCAGAACTATTCACTGACCTACTCGTTCATCTTCGCGGCGCTGATGAACGCGATAGCTATGGTTCTGATGGCGTTTGTGAGGGAGTAGCCTCGTTTCATTTTTACTTTGCAGAAAAGCCGGGAGAAGAGAAGAACAGCAAAATCAAGCCCCAAGCTTCTCGAGCTCTTCCTTTCCTATGAGAAGCGGCCTCTCAGCCTCTATAACGTAGCTCAGCTCCCAGAGAACTTCGCCTTTGTTCATGGCCCTGGCATAGCGCTCGGCCATCTCCTCGGCCTCTTCAAGTGAGTTAGCCTCGATTATCCTCCTGACGTACCATTTCCTATCTCCAAAGCGAAGCTTGAACTCCGCCATGTACATGGGCACCACCGCAGGTAGGTGGGGGACAAACTTTAAAACGTTCACTCTAATTATAGTCAGTGGTATAAAGCAACTTGGAGGAAGGGGTAATGAAGGGTCATGCCCTTTTTCTTGCCCTCCTAGCGATGCTGCTTATAACTCCACCAATCCTCACCACTTCAGAGAACCAAATGGCGTACCTTATGGTAGTTAGTACCCCAAAGGCCCACGTCTTCATCAACGGAAAGAACGTTGGCGAGACACCCCTCAACCTCACCATCACGCCGGGCAACTACACTATCCAGCTCTACAACCCCGACTACCTCGTCTACTCCATGAACGTCTCCCTGCGGGATGGGGAAAGAAAACTGATTAACGCCACGCTGAAGTACCCAACCTTCAAGCTCAGGATACTGACAAAGGAGAGGGGACTGGAAGTCTATCTCGACGGGGAGCTTATCGGAGAAACGCCCCTTAACGAGACAGACGTTCCAGTAGGCATCTACAGCCTAACGATAAAGCGTAATGGAAAGACAATTTACTAGACCCAATAGAGCTACCATAGGAGACATCACTAGCAAAGAAGGAAACGAGAAATGACGAAGAAAACATCTGCGGTCCTAGCCTGTTGATACTGATAGCACTGACACCTGCACTCGCGAGAAAGCGCTAAGGCTCTATCGCCCTGTAAACGCCGTCTTCCTTGAGGGTGCCGAAGACCTTGCCCCCGTCCTTCGTGCGGAGCTCCACGAGGACCTTAGCAGGCTCGCGCTCAACTTCCTCCTCCACAACCCTTTTGCTTAGAACCTGGATAAAGGCATCCCCCAGCCTCTCGAACTCGAAGACGAGAACGTCATCCTCCCATCTGTGGCCGCGGTAAGAAACACCGCCCATTCTAAAAGTAACCTCAACCTTAACCTTCATTCGGACTCCTCCAAAAACTTGTACCATAAAAACCTCCAGCTTTCACCTTTAAAAAGGTTGGGAAAGGGTCAAGAGCTCTTCTTCAGCTTGAGCACCTGCTTGGCGAACTCCTCAAGCACTTCCTTGCGCATACCCTCAAAGAACTTTATTGAGCCAGCGTAGCTGTGACCACCGCCCTCGATGCCAGCGCTCGGGAGTGCCTCCTGGAGCTTGGGTATTATCTCGTTGAGGTCGAAGTTGTAGGCTGCCATGCCGTCGCTCGCCCTGACAACAGCGAAGTCCGGGCCGTAGGCCAAAGTGAGTATCGGGCTGTCCTCGCCGTATTTCTCCTTGAAGTGGTCGTGGATCAGGCCGCTCAGCTTGCCAGGGCTCGGGTAGCTGAACTTCGGTGCGTAGAGCTCTATGTCTATGGTGTTGAACCTTATACCGTTCGGCAGGACGACGCTCTTGACATGAGGCAGTGAAGCCCTAAGGGCCTTCTCCTGCTTCTCCTTGACCTCTGGATAAATTGCGTCGATAAGCATTCTGTGCCTCTGCAGGTTGCCCGTTAGGAGAAGTATCTCGTCGATTATGCCATGCCCGTCCATGAACTTCCAGAAATAAGCTTCGTGGTCTATAACCTCGGCTATCTTCTTGAGATCCTCTTCAGTTAGACCCTTCGCCTTCTTGGCTATCTCAAGGTACTGGTAAAACTCCGGTGCTTTACTCCTGTCGCCGGTTCCGGCTATGGCTGGCAGGTGCTTGATCTTGTCTTCTACAGCAGGATTAATGTAGCGCGCTATTTCAGTTGCCAGCATTCCGGCGGTCAGTTCGTAGTAGCCGCGCTTGATATGATGAGGATTGACGTGAACGTCGACATACTCATCGACGGCGGCTTTGTCCTCGCTTATCCACTCCCTCGGATCGTGGTGATCAATGACGATTATCGGTACTCCATAGGCCTTGATGCGCTTGTAGGCTGGAATGTCCTCACTCGTTCCGCCATTGTCCACTATGACGACGAGCGGTAATGGATCGCCGAACTTCTCGTGGTCCTCGACCATGAAGATTATGTCCTTGAGAACATCCTCAAGCTCGTAGAACGGTGCTCTGCTAGGTCTGCGCTTGAAGAGCTTCCACCTTGCCCCTGGATCGGGCGAGACCTCCTCTATGAGTGGAACTATAGCGTATTCGAGTGCCAGACCAGAGGTGTAGCCGTCCGCATCAGCGTGGTGCCTCAGCAATATCGGTCTTCCCTCGTAGATGGCACGCCTTATCATGAAGGCGGCCTTCATTATCTTCGGCTTGAGCTTCTCCAGAACCTCGCTCTCCACGAGGAAGCCAACGTCCTCGGGCTGGGCCTTCCTGTCGAGTTGCTCTTCAATCTTCTTCTTTACCTCAGCCGCCTCCGGACCCCAGAGGCGGGCCATGTCGCTGACTTCTATCTGTATCTCGCCGGAGTGGAAGGCTATCTTTCCGATTATCTCAACGATGTCGCCGACGTTTATGTTAGGATAGGCCCTAACGCCCGGTGCCTCAAAGGCGGCCGCCCAAGTTATGCCCGTTCCGTCGGTTATCGTGAAGACCGTTGGGCCGCCGGTGACCTGTATCTGAGTGACCCTGCCGCGTATCCTCACGGTTTTTCCGGCCATGTCCTTCCTGAGTTCGCCGATTGGAGTAACTGGAAGCTCTTTTCTAACGACGACCTCCTTGTAGTGCTTGAGGGCCGACTCTATGAGGTCAACCTCGCGCTTGTCGGGTCTAACATCAAGAACCTGGACGAGTATCTCCTGACCCGGAACGTAATCCCTACCGCCAAGGAGGTCCTTCCTCTTGATAAGCCCTGTAACGTGCGGGTTAAGCTTCACAAAAACACCAAAGCGCTCCACCCTGTCTATGGTTCCCTTATATACATTGCCTATCTCAACGTCCTCATAGTCGCAGGTCTTGTCGAGAATATAGACCACCTTGTATTTCCTCATACAGTCCGGACAGACCCAGGTGGTTTCCATACCAGGTTCCCAGGGCTCCTTCACCTTACCACAGATGTCGCAGGCGAGAACACGGCCAGTCCCGCCGCAGGCGGGGCAAGTGTCGTAAACCGGTACAACGCCCTTGCCGTGGCACTCAGGACAGGGTATCTCGTCAACTTCGTCTTCAACGCCGAAGTAGTCCAGGTTTCTATAACCCTTAAGCTGCTTGTCGAGCTTGAAATCAGCCGGAACATAGCCCCAGCCGTTACAAACTTGACACTCCTTCTCGCCAACCTTGACTTTACCAGTTCCGTGACACTCAGGACAGTCTTTAACCACCATGGCTCACACTCTCCAGAAGTTCTCTCACTGAAGTCACTTTAGGCCGATGGGGACTTATAACCTTTTGTCTCCGCGTCCCGGAAGAAACCCCAGAAGACAAGCATAGAGATTGCGTAAAGGAATGCCGTTATAAGGAACGGCCAGGTGAGAGAGAAATCGAAAAGCCTGCCGCCTATGTACTGACCTATTCCGAAGGTGGCCGTCCAGGAGAGGTTGTTCAAGGCCATTACAGTCGAACGCTCCTCCTTGGAGAAGGAACTCATCATGAAGGAGTTCCATATGGGGTTGACTATGTTCATGAGAATAGTTCTAACGGTGTAGATGAAGGCCGCCACCATGAAAGTCGGGGAGAATGGCATCGCAGCTATCAGGAAACTGGCACTTCCGTTGAAAGAGACTACGGTCTTGACACTGCCGAGCCTGTCCGCTATCATCGGGAGGATAAACATGCCAAGGCCCATTATGAACTGCTGAAGGGCGAAGAGCCAGCCTATGCTTTCCAGGCTCGTGCCGAAGCGCTGGTTGAAGTAGAGGCCCATGTATGGTATCGTAACACCGGCACCGAGACCAATGAGGGCGCTCGGAAGAGCGAAGCGACCGATTCTCAGGAGCAGTTTCTTATTGAGGTCGAGTCTTTTCTCCGTGCTTGCCAGAATGGACTTCACGAAGAGCACGATAACAAATCTAATCGGGATTATAAGGAGAACCAGCGCAAAGACCTCGCGGTAGCCTAAGTACCTTGGCAGGAAGCCAGCTAAAAGGAGGCCCACTGCGGAACCTATCGTTCCCATCGCGGAGGAGAGACTGAAGAGATAGTGCCTCTTCTCGTCGCTAACTTCACCGCTCAGCAGGGCCATGTAGGAGGGGCTCTCAAAGGCGAGGCCTATTCCAATGAGCACACCGCCCAGGGTGAGCATGACTATGGTCGGATATAGAACCTGGATGAGCCTGCCCAAGAACATCAGTGAGACTCCAAGAAGAACGGCCCTCTTGTAGCCTATCCTCGTGCCGAGAGGGCCCGAGAAGAGGAGAACGCTCGCCTGAGCCAGGGTCGAGAGCGAGAAGACTATCCCAATGTTTGTGTAGTCAAAGCCGAGGGATTTTAGATAGAACGGGAATATGAACCATGCTATGTTGCCGCCTAGCCAGGATATAAACGAGTAGGCCACGAGCAACCATGCATCCCTGCTGAAGTCCCTGTAATTCTGCAGTGACATGAACGTTTAGACGAGGGTTTGAGTATATAAACCTACCCCACGCCATGCCAAAAAATTTATTAATAAAAAAAGGCATTACTCACCGATTAAATCAAGAAATACGAGCATTCCCTAGCTTAAATAAGAGTGAGTAAAATTAGAAAAACGGGATAAAATAAGCTTTCACATTTCTTCCATAAACTTCTCTACAGCGAGCCTTGTCTCTTCATAGGTCTTTCCTGCGAGTATGATTACCTTGTACTGCGGGTTGTTCGGGTTGTCCAGCTCTTTTATCACGTATCCTTTCTGCTCTACCTCGGCCTTAATGGCATCCACTGTGTTCGTTCCATAGACCTGCTCGAGGAGCTCCCAGGCTTTGTTGCTGACCCACCCACCTATGATTATAACGTTCTTGTCCGATGGAAGGCTCGTCAGGTCGGTATCCTCGATGATGAAGTCGTAAACATCGTCTGTAGCCTCGACTTTCGGAGCGATAACTGAGACGGTTCTCGTAACCGTGGCAACGCGGACGAAGCGGTAGCCTTCAACTCCAACTATCCCTCCGTTCTCGTCCCTCTGGAAGACCGCCGTAATCTCAAGACCCCAACCAGTTGGGAGCTCTAGGGCGTCTCCCGACCCTATGAACACCCTTGGGAAGCTCTCGAGGCTCTCGTTCACGTGGAGGTAGAGGGTGTAGAGCCCGTTATCGGGGTCTATGTCCCAGATCCACTGGCCTTTATAGACATCACCGTCCGAGTACTGCTTCACTTTCTCGTAGTACCAGTAGTCGTAGGTGACCATCTGGGCGTTGTTTATACCAACGAAGAAGTCCGTGGGGGTGAAAAGGAAGACGTTCTTCGCCCCAGCTTCGAGAAGTTCGTTTATTCTTGCAGAGGGATAGGTGTCGTACTCCTCAAAGTCCTCGGCACCGTTGGTGTCGACGTACATGACGTAGTACTTGTCCTCGCTCATGGTCTTGGTTTTGATGAGGCCGCTGGGATAGGTCAGCTCGATGAGCATCTTGGAGACATCGAGGTTTATGTCGAGCAGCTTTATCTTCCAGCCACCGACGACTATGGAATCGCCAAGCGAGCTAGATTCAGAGTCGGCCTCCAAGTACGCGTAGAAGTACATGGTGTCCTTCCCATCAACAGTCGCCGAGACAACCTTATAATCGCCGCCTATATCGAGGGGCGTTGTGTTCTCGTTGAAGATTATCTCTACGCTTCTGTCGAGGAACTCAGCCATCCCGTTAGTGGAGTTAAACCCGACGCGGGAGAAGTCAACCTGAACAACTACAGCGTGTCCCACGGGTACGTCGCTAACGTTCACTCCGACGTCGGGCATGTCGATTGGATTGAGTTTGTATATCTGGTTTTCATCAGGAATAACCACACTGTGGTACTCAACGGGTACAGAAACGGTGGTAGTGTAAGTTCCATGAGAAATCCCCCTGAGAACCAGAAAAGCTCCGAGTCTTGAGCCGGTTATCGCGTCCTCACCTATGTGAAGGGGCACGCCGTTAACTATCTTGGTGGTTGGTAGAACTATCACGGTATTGGCAGAATTAATGCCAGTAATAGCTGCATTAATCGGCGTAAGGAGCAAGCCCAGAATTGTCAGGCTCACAAACAGGGCCAAAGCCTTTTTCATCGTTTATCACCGAATTAAGGTGCATCCCAACCTTTATAACTTTTCCTGGGGAAATCCCTTCTGCGATGATGAGTGAATCCAATGCTGACGGGATGATGAACCCCGAACCTGAGCACCCACCAGCGGACGAAAGGGGAAAGGAAATGGAAGATAAGCTCGACGAGATATATACCAGCCTTAAGGAGCTTCGCAGGGAGGTTGAGGAAAAGAAGGCACCCGACCGGCTCGGGTGGGACGACATAGCCCAGGAGATCATCGGTGCGGTAACCTTCGCCCTTCCATTCCTCTTCACCGGCGAACTTTGGGAAATCGCCAAAGACATATCCGTAGAGCGCTCCCTGGTAATCCTTCTCATGACCCTGGCCATTGCATACCTCTTCATTGCGAAGTCCCAGATAGGCAACCTCAAAAAAGAGGAGCTCTTCCATGTCCCAAAAAGACTTCTCACCGTGACCTTGATAGCGTATCTGATTTCCTCCGGGTTAATATACCTCTACGGCATCAACGGGATAGCCGACTTTACGACGGAGCAGTACCTCAACGCGACCATACTTATAAGCACATTTGCCGTCATCGGAGCGATAACTGTTGACATGGTGAAGTGAATGAGGATCATCACTGGAAAGAGATTTGAGGCCTTTGCAGATGATAACACACTGATTTTTCCCGAATGCGGAAAAAATCGGAGAGAGTTAGTTAGGATTGTTAGATCGCTCACCGGGGAGGAAACGGTGATAACAGCGAGCCTCGAGCTCATAGACCTCATACTTGGTAAGTTCAGAGGGGAGGGACATTTCCTTATCTACTCCGACACTGGAAAGACCCTAACAACCAAGGAGGCCTATGAGCTGAGAAAATACCTTGACTTCGATCTCCGGGGTGGCTTTACTGGTGAACCCTCCCGGGCGAGTGTCCTTTTCGTCGAGGGTAAGACTGATGCTAAGTTCTTTAAGGCGGTCTTCAAGAAGCTCTTCAAGTTCAAAGAGAGCAGAGAAGTTCCAGCGAATCTAAAATTCATTGAGGGAGTCTTTGAGCGCGAGAATTTCGAGCTGTTGAGAAATGAGAATGGCTTCTTAGCGGTAATCCCAAGCGAGGGCAACTCGGGAGTCATCCGAAACCTAGGCAACTTTATCAGAGCAATGGAAGTCTTTGAATTCAATGTTGACAAAATAGGAGTCGCCATAGATGTTGATGACGACAGAGAGAGTGCGATGGCCTCAATAACCGGGAAGCTCTCCCGGTTCCGTCCTGAAAAAACGGCCGCAGGTTTTAGAGTTGGGAAGACAGAGGTAATACCTCTAATCATAGGCCTTCCCTTTGAGGACGAGCTAATCGAATGGAAGAAGCCTACTGTTGAAGATTTAATGCTCCACCTCATAGAGCGGGAGGGACTTCTGGAGAGAATCAGACCGGCATTAAGGACCCTAAACGAGAGCCTGTGCAGGAAGCTAAAGCCCAAAGAGGTCATGTACCTGGCTCTTTCGGCCTATGGACACTGGGGCAATCTGGAAGGCTTTTACGAGCTTTTTGTCATGCGCTCCCGCTTCAGAAACCTCAAGGCCATTCTTAGGGAAGCGGGCTTATGGAAGGGCTTTTCGTTATCTCATGCATGAACCGTTGAATTTTTATTCCACCTCCCCCCAACTCTTCCAGGTGATACGCATGAAGCTCGCCTCATTCGATGTCTGGAACACCCTTCTAGACATTAACATTATGCTCGACGCCATGGCCGTTGAGCTGTCCAAACTCATGGGAGCGTGCATCATAGACGTCGTCGAGGGCATGATGTTCACAAGGGAGAGGATAAAGCGCATGAGGGCAGAAACTGCTGGAGATCCCACCCAGGCTCTGGAGGAGAGTCAGAAGATGCTCGCAGAGTTGCTCGGAACTGAGATCGAGGTCGTAAGGAGGGCCGCCGCGAGGGCTGTTCTTAAGGTCAGCGATGAAATCGTCCTGCCGGGGGCAAAGGAGGCGCTTGAGGGCGTCAAGAGGAAGGGCCTAAAGGTCACCGTTACGGGCAACGTGATGTTCTGGCCTGGCTCTTACACAAGGCTTCTGCTTGAGCGCTTCGGGCTGATGAAGTTCGTGGACAAGACCTTCTTTGCGGACGAGGTCTTCGCTTACAAGCCAATGCCCGAGATGTTCGAGAAGCCGCTTAAAGCGTTCGGCGTTGAGCCAGGTGAGACCATCCACATTGGCGACACCTATGCAGAAGACTTTGAGGGAGCGCTTAAAATGGGGATGTGGGCGGTCTGGATTAATCCCGAGGCCGAGGAAGTGAGGAAAATCCACGAGAGGGGCTTTGAGGTGCCGGGAGTGGAGGGAATTCTGGAGGTGTTGGAGGAGTTAGAAGGTTAAATTGGCTTTTTTAACAGTCTTACCCACCAAATCAACGCATTTGGGTTGATACCGTGAAAACATCACGAAAGTCAAAGAGCTGGAGAAACAGGGCAAAGGAAGAAAGGGCCATTCGGTTGAAATAATAGACAGGAAACACGAATCTCAGAACTCATTTCTTCGGCTTCAACCAAGCCCCCAATCCAACCTGCCTCGTCTTCTGGTATCTTAAATCCTCTTTCTTATACCCAAACGCCTCCAAAATCCTCATCACAGCCGGGAGAACCTGGTTCTCGATGTAGTAGTCAGCGTCGTACTTGTGCTTCGTTGGGTCGAACTCGTCGAAGGGTATCGCCCTGTCGCCTATCCTTCCCGAGCCTTTAAGGACGATGTAGCTGATTATCGTGCCGGGACGGACTTTTATTCCCCTCGCCGCCAAACGCTTTGCTATCGCTACGTGCGGGCCCATTGCTTTGTAGTCCTTCAGCTCGCGGGTTATTTGCTCGTGGATGACGAGCTTCTCCGGCGGGATTTCGTACTTGCTCAGCTTCTCGGTTATCTCCTTGACTATCTTAACGGCCTTCTCTACATTACCGTCCTTCAGGAGAGCCTCAAGAACCCTAGCCTGTGTTTCTTTAGCTATATCACTCCAATCACGCCTGACTATCTCCAGCCCGCGAGTTACTATCTTGCCCTCCTCGTCGATAACGGCGTACTTCTTTTTGGTGACGAAGAAGCCGCGCTTGTAGAAGCCCTCGTACTCAAGCTCAAGTAATCCAGGCAGCTTGGCGTTTATGTATTTAAGAAACTCTTTAGCCTTCTTTTTGACAGTTTCAGCATCCGCTCCTGGTATTGTCCCAAAAAATCCATCTGTGTCTGCATACAGCACTTTAAAACCGTACTTCTCCTCAATTTCCCTTATCGTCATCTCAATGTATTCCCTGCCCCAGGCGGTAACGCTCTCAGCGCACTCCTTGCAGTACCACCTTGCCCTGGGATAGCCGTAGTACCCGTAATAGCTGTTGTGAGCGTATATCATTCCAAATCCTGCCAGGAAGTTTTCATTCTCCTCAACGCTTAGATCGTAGACGTAGCCGTTGTAGTCCTCAACTTCGACTTCTTCAACTCTGTCAAGCACGATGTCTCCCTCGAGAAGCCAGGAAATTCTCTTGGCCTTCTCCTGGTTAAGTTCGCCCCTCTTAATCTTCTCTCTAAGCTTTTTGGGGCTCACGTTTTTCTGAAACCTCTTTTCGAAGACGTCTTCGAGTATCTCCTTTGGAATTACGTGAGAGTAATAGGCGTTCTTCTTCTTGCTGTTGCCAAGGAACGATAGTTCTTCGTTAACTAGAACTCTGTACACCCCGCTCTCAAACCTTATCTTAACGGCCGAGATGCCAAGGGAGTTGAGGAGGATTATCAAACCGTTGACTAAGGTCTCGCTTTTTGTGGAAAGCCTAACCCTCTTGCTCGGATGGAGGTCGCCGTCCCCTATGAAGTACCCCTCTAAAAAGGCCCAGCGCACGTTTTCGGGGGATGTGAATATAACCTCAGGAACTCGTTTGTTCTCCGCCAGCGTACCACATAGGCTCTTGAAGAGCACGTAGGCCATTTTCTTGGGCATCTCCACGTAGTTCTTTCCGCGTCTCACCTTTCCGAAGAATTTCGATGCAAGCCTTTCCATGTCATCGAGAACCTTCTGGTCATTGTTGTAAAGCTTGACCGAATAGCTCCACCCGTTCTTCTGGTTCCTCTGCTTTCCTGCATAACCCTCGCTGACGTAATAACCGAGAAGCTTTGCAAGGTCTTCGTTGACTTCAATGAAAGGCTCCATCCTAAAGCCGTTGAGGGTTCCAATTTTCCACTCCCTAAGCTCTTCCTCCGGCATAAACTCTATCTTATCCCTGAGGTCGTTAAAGGCAACCAGGTATTCCCTCTTGTTGCCGTTGTACCTAACCTTTTCAGCAAGAACCTCGTAGAGCGCCCTGTATTTCCTTAAAGCTTTCTCATCAAGAACTTCGTAGCCGATTTTTTTGAGTCTGACATAGCCCAGCTTTTGGAGGTGTTCGAGGTATCTTCGGGCCGTTCTGGGTCTTTTCTCTCCCTCAAAAATCCAGCGGAGGGTTCTCAGCATGCCCCTAAAGAAGTTCTTGCGCCCCTTGGTGGGTATAGTTAAGACGACGTCGGCGGTTTCCTCCTCAGGAAGGTTGAGGAGAACATCGGCAAGGTTTATCCTCTCATGCCTTTCCGGGAGGTTAATCCTCCTTGGAACTGCTATGAAGTCCCCAGGTTTTACTTTCCCGCCGGTAACTTCCACAAGTTCCCCATTTTTGACTGTGAAAAGACTGTGCCCCTCCGTGACCTTGATTTTCCTGCCGGAGGAGAGTTTTATGCTGTACACTTTTCCGCGATAGCGGTGCCGTATAAGGGCTCTGACGGGCCTTACCTCGGATATCTTTGTCTTTCTGTTGAAGGAAATGGCATTTATCCCCAAAACTTCGAGAACCTCGGTTTCATTGCTCTTTAGGGGGTTCCCCTCATCCATCGCATTATCAACAAAATCGCCGATTCTCGTCAGTTTGAGCCTTCCATCAATGAGCAAAGGAACCCATTCATCGGGTAGAATGCTATTCGCTAAGATTTTTATTGCCCGCTGCCTGTAGTCGAGGAGCTTCTTCTCCAGGGGATCTATTGTAGCCTTCATCTTCCTCTTTATCTTCTGCCTCTCTTCGAGCAGGTTCCCGAGAAGGCTCGGAATGAAGCCGGGGAAGTCCTTGCAGAACTTGTGACCGACCTGAGGGGCGACGTCATATTCCTTGCAGCCCTCTCTGTTGAGAGTATCCGGCGAGACGTTGTGGGTGATTATGATCGAGGGGTAAAGAGAGCGAAAATCTAAATACACAATATTGTCCCATAATCCCCGTTCTGGTTCCTTAACGTAGCCGCCGGCGTAACTGTTCCTTCTCCTCGCTAACTCTCCCTCGTCTGGCTTGTTGGGGGCAAGTTCGTTCCTCTCGTAGGCCTTCCGCAGGAGAAACCACTCCACGAGGTTGCCGGTGCTGGAACGCGACACGTCCCAGAGGCTCTGGCCTATCAGCCTCGAAAGCTGGGCCTCCATTGGGAAGAATTCCCTTCCGAGCTCATAGGTTGCCTTTGCGTCTTCCATAGAGTAGCGCGCAACGCGCTCAAGCCCCTCGCCGCTCTCCCAGGCAAGGGTTATCTCCTCCGCATATACCTTCTCCTTGGGTTTGCCAAAGACCGCCTCATAAACAACCTCAAGGGTGTAGGTCGGCAGGTTGATGGTACGCCTTATGACCGGATAGAGATCAAAATGAATCCTCCCCTTAACCTCCACGGCGAAGCGGTCGCCCATGCGGTGTATCTTCGGCTCGCTTCCGTCCCGCCCGAGGGTAAAGCTTATCCCAAGCTTTTCGCAACGTTTTTTCAGGTAAGCAAAGTCAAAGTTGTCGCCGTTGTAGGTAATGAGAACATCAGGATCCTTCTCCTTAACAACCCTCAAAAAGCGCTTTATCATCTCTTTCTCGGTTGAGACGACGTCAACGTAGGGCAGGTCTATCTTTTTCCAGGTTATAACCCTCGCCTCGTTCTCATCCGCGTAGCTTATCATGAGTATGGGCCCGGTTCCGAACTCCTCGCCCTCGTGGTAGAGCGTCTCGATGTCAAAGGCGAGCATCTTCAGTTCTTCATTGCCCTCCATGGGGACGAGGCCCTTGTCTATGAGGTAGCGCTTGGCGAAGGGTATGTCGTACTCGTAAATGTCGATAACCCCCGGGTGAGCCCTTATCTTGTCGCGGATTGCGGGCACGTCCTGCGGGTGCTCGAAGTAGAGCTTCCATACCTCAACCGGTCGGCCGAGGAACTTCTTATTCACCTTCTCGGCACGCTTGACCTTGACAACCTTTCCATGGCGCTCCGCGGTTATCTTCTTCACTTCCTCGATGGCAGAATCGTCCTTGAGGAGTGCATAGATGTAAGGCTCGAAGTCTCTGTCGTATTCAATCTTGAACTCACCCTTCTCCTTCTTGAAGATCCTGATGACAGGCTTTCCGTCCTCTGTGATGTAGTCGACGTCAAGGATCATAACCAACACCTGTTGGATTATTGAATCCAGAACTAATAAACTTCGCCATCGAGGTTCATCAGAAAGAAAGGAGAAAAAGACCAACAATCAAGGATTCACAACCTTTGGAACAAGGGCACTGCACTTCTGCTGAAGCTCGGCATTGGCTTTCAAAAGCTCTTCGCTGGGATAGTTGCCGTTCTCTCGCCACTCTGTGGCAAAATTGTAAATCAGGTTTAACCCCTCGCGGACGGCAGAGATGTTGGCGGTTCCGTTTAGGAATGCATTTCGGGAAAGTTCTATGAATGTGATGCACCGGTCGTTTTTTGTCATATTAACTAACGTTTCATTGTCAGGAAAGTCCTCCGGAAAAATATACATCGCCGGACTTACAAGATTCGACTCCAATCTCGAAAGATCTGAGGCCAGCTCTATCATTGAAAGGTTAAAAGTCTCTGTGGAGTTCCGCTCTAGCGAATTGAACGCCTCTTGTGAATGAAATCGAACATCGCTGAGGGTTAATGATGTCATTTGGCGGATGCAGAGCCTCTCGTAGTCCCTCTGCCCCTCTATGAACCTTTGAGAACCATATTCGCCTATTAAATAATATACAGCACCTCCAATAACGATTAACGCAAGGATTGTGAGGAGGAATCCACTTACCGTGGGTTTCACATGCTGATCCTCCCATGCAATTTTTTAAGGATTAGGAACACTCAAACTTTAGAGACACTTTTCCTTCGCCCGTCTGATTCTCTGTGAGGAAGCCCACTCATATGGGTAATCCATATCTGCCTTGAGTTTTGATGTCGCTACTGCGTAGACAACGGCTACTATGGCAAGCAACAGATAGTTCTCATTCAGGTATCGGTTGATCAGACTTGCCACAATGGCAAGAGTAAGCCACACAATGTTAACAACGGCCACTTTATATTCAAGGCTCCTAAGGGGGAGACACTCCCTTCTTCTACTTAGCTTATCGACCGTTGAGGCAGTATACAGGAACCAGAAAATCCCAAACAGGAACACGAATCCCAGAGCAAATTTCACAGTCTTAACATCATTTCCGACAGTTCCAAAGATAAACGAAAGAATGAAAGAAGCAGGTATGCTTCTTATCAAATTTGACTTAAATCGTATTTTCCAGATCTTTCATCAAAGTTCCCCCATGTTGATGTTTGGATTCCTAGAAACATTTTTTTCTCGCCTGTCTAATTCTCTCCGAGGAAGCCCACTCATATGGGTAATTAATGTTGCTCAATATTTTCGCCGATGCCAGTGCCCATACAATCGCTAGTATTGCTAAAACAACATAATTTTGATTTAAATACTTACTAACCAGACTCGCAGGAATTATTATTCCAATACCTGCAGAATCAATAAGAGACTTCTTTAGAAGGATATCACATAACGGCCTACATTCTAGTCGTCTAGATAACTCACTACATCTATGTACGTTGTATACAATCCACACTAAACTGGACATTATCCATGAAACTATAGCTATAAGTATCACATCTGGACTGTCCAATGTCCCAAAAAGAAAAGATAATCCAAAGGAGACCACGCTTTCCCTTAATAGGTTAGCTCTAAATCGTACTTTGTAGTGTTCATCTCCCATTATCATACCCCCGGATGGATGTTGGACAAATTCCTCCTGGTGAGCAGGGAGGCCACGGTGGAACCAATCTCCAAGGATATGCACTAGTAGAGTAGACTATCTCTCGCTCATCCTTTTTCTCCCAAAGACCCTTGCCCCTTCCCAGCACATCACCGAGTATTTTCTCAACACCCCAAGTCACGGTAGTTGAAACGAGTGGGTTTGTTTGTATATTTAATGCTAATGAGTGTATTGAAGACAGTCATGGTTGGCTTGATGTAGTCCCAATTGTGGAAGTAGCCAAAATGAGTCCCTAGTGTCATCTTTTTCTTTGGAGTTACTCCTACCCATATTATGCCCCATGAGACATCATCATCTACTGGAATTTTGATAAACATTTGGTAAATCCTATGGTAGCCTCCGTTGTAAAATAATAGCTCCTCAGTGGGTTCTATAGAGAACCTCACAGGACCAACTTTGTACTCCATGCCATGTACAGTTTCAATGCGAACCTCCGGCAGATACTCATAGAATATGTAAGGGTCGGGATAACCGTAGATTTCCCAAGGGAATGAAATTACAATAACATCCTTGCCTCCGCCAAATAATTCTGGTAACCCATTCCATTTCCATTCAAATGCGAGGTATAACTTCCCGTTAAGGACAAATGACAAGTCCTTTCTAAATCTAACTGTAAGCTGGTTCTTATCTCCAAATACCATTGGAGATATCGGTGCGGTTTTAGATACTTCCGGAGACATCTTC
Organism: Thermococcus sp. GR5; assembly: GCF_012027535.1. Taxonomy (NCBI): domain Archaea; kingdom Methanobacteriati; phylum Methanobacteriota; class Thermococci; order Thermococcales; family Thermococcaceae; genus Thermococcus; species Thermococcus sp. GR5. The sequence goes on from NZ_SNUN01000003.1 coordinate 224,420, forward strand.
GAAGCAACCGATTCCTGAGGTACGGACACTTCAGGATATGAAGTTGCCAAAGTAGTTTCTGCCGTTGCCCCTATTACCAACAGTCCCAACAAAATCACTAATAATGATTCCCACCTCACATTGTTCACCTCAAATCTAATTTTGGATTACAAATAGGACTATTTTTCCTTATAAGTATTTCTATTCACTATTAGTAATTTCTTTTTCTTTTTTCCAAGGATAAATTTTTTCCGAGTTTGGTTTCACGATGATAGCTTGCCAAAAGAAGCGAGAGTAAAAGAGTTGCATACTCATGCACTCACCACCACCTTTTTAAACTTCCCTGCGAAGGCTCGGCCATGGAGCTGTTTTACAGAGTGAGCTTTCAGGAAGTAGTGGCCGACGCCCTCATGCTCGTTGAGGAGCGCGAGCTGTCTTCGAAGCACGCCCTCGAGAGGGTCTTTAAGAAGGTCGCCGGTAAAGACCGCGAGAAGGCTCGCGGATTGGCCCACGCCTACGTCTTCGAGATAGAGAAGTGGCGGGCCAAGATAGACTTCATAATCAACTCCGTTCTCAAAGGCTCGACGGTTGAGGACCTCGACCCATACCTGGCAAACCTCCTCCGCATAGGGACGTTTGAGATCCACTTCAGAAAGGTTCCGCCGGCGATAGCGACCGACTCTATAATCCGCGTCGTCAAGGAGCACTTTGATTTTTCCCGCGCCAAGTTTGTTAACGCGCTGATGCACGAGATAGAGAAGTTCGACGTCGAGAGGGCCCTAAAGAGGCTCAAAGAGAGGGACAGAATCGAGTGGCTCTCCGTCCGCTTCTCGCACCCTAGGTGGTATGTGGAGTATGCAGTCGAGCTCTTCGGCTACGATGAGGCCGTTCGCCTGCTCCTCAGCAACAACAGGCCGCAGAGGTACTACGTCAGGACCAACACGCTGAAGACTGATGTGGATTCCCTCCGCGATTACCTCGAAGAGAACGGGGTTAGAACAGCCCTAACGCCAGTCCCCGACGTTCTGAAGGTCCTTGAGTACAAAACACCCGTAACGAGGCTCGACTGGTACAGGCAGGGTAAGTTCGTAATTCAGGATTTGGCAAGTGCTTACGTCGCCCACGTTTTAGCTCCAGAGCCTGGGGAGAGAGTTCTCGACCTAGCGGCAGCACCGGGGAGCAAGACCTTCCACGCAGCGGCGCTGATGGAGAACAAAGGGGAGATTGTAGCAGTTGACTACTCCTACGACAGGCTTATGCGCATGAAGGAGAAGATGAAATTGCTCGGAATAAAAAACGTCAAGCTCGTCCACGCGGACGGCCAGAGCTTCAGGGATAAGGAGAAGTTTGATAAAATAATCCTCGACGCCCCGTGTTCAAGCTCGGGAACCTACAGGCAGTTTCCGGAAGTCAAGTGGCGCTTCGACGAGGAGAAGATAAAGCGCATCATAAACGTCCAGAGGAACATGTTGAGGAACGCTCATGAGAACCTGAGAGACGGCGGCGAGATGACGTATTCGACGTGCTCTATAAGGATTGACGAGGACGAGGAAAACGTTCTCTTCGCGATAAACCGGGTCGGGCTTGAGCTTATCGACTACCCCTTCAGCTGGGGCGATAGGGGCTTCCTTGAAATAGGGGAGAAAGTCTTCAGAGCATGGACGCACAGGCACGACTGCAACAGCTTCTTCATTGCGAAGTTGAAAAAATAATCACACCAGCGGCTTTCTCTTCACGGGCCCCTTGGGATACTCCTCTTCAAATATCTCCGCTGTGAAGCGGTAGACTTTAGTGTCCTCGTCAAGCCAGCAGTCTGGAGGTAATCCAGCCTTCCAGCAGGTCTGGGCTAAGAACTCCTCCTCGTCCCAGCCCCACTCTATAGGAACCTGCGGAAGGAGCAGGCCTGAATGTATCCCCTTCTCGATTATCAGGCCATCCCGGCCCACCTTTATCTTCCTCGGTCTCTCCTCCGGCGGCCCTTCTATAAGCTCGGGAGGCGTCAGGACACTGACCTCAATGACAATATCGTCCAGCTCGCTCTCCTTCACAGGCGGAAAGCGCGGGTCATCTACGGCAGCGTAGATGGCAGCCTTTATCGTGGCCTCAACTAGAGGATAGATCGGCAGTGGAAAGCCTATGCAGCCCCTAAGAGACATTTGAGGTGGAACGTTATGACGGTTAAGGGTTACGAAAACCCCCATCTTTTCCCAGAGCTCGGGCGGCGTGCCCTCTGGGGGCTCTATCGTTCTGCCGTTACGGACGTACTCCTCTATAGCCCTCCTCGCTAGCCTGACGAGGAACTCTCCCCACTCATCCTTGATCCTGTACATTCCATCACCCTCAACTATCTATGGGTGAATGGTTATTTATCTTTCCCGCAAAGTTTAAAAAATTGCCGAACTAAACTTAGCCAGGTGTCGAAGATGGTCATAGTGGAGTTTGTCATAGTCCCCCTCGGCGAGAAGAGCCTGAGCCGGTACGTAGCAGAGGTAGTAAAGCTTTTAGAGAAAAAGGGTGTTAAGTATCAACTGACTCCAATGGCAACGATCATAGAGGTTTCAACCGTACGGGAAGCCTTCGAGATAATCGAGGAGGCCCACGAGCTCATGTTCAAGCTCGGCGCCAAGAGGGTTTCAACGACTGTAAGACTCGACGACAGACGCGATAAGGCTGTCCACATGGAGGACAAGGTCAAATCAGTCCTCGAAAAGGTGAGGGGTGGTTGAGATTAGGGCCCTGGTTCTGGCCATAGACCGCGATGACGATTTCGGCCAGAAGGCCGGCGTTGAAGGTCCCGTTATAGGGAGAGATGCCTGTATAGATGCCGCTTTAAAGCTCAGTCTGGCCGACCCCGAGGACAGCGATGCCAACGTTGTTTATGCGGCCGTCAAGCTCTACGATGAGCTGAAAGGGAGCGGGGAGTTCGATGAGGTGGAGGTTGCACTCATAACAGGCCACCCAAAGGTTGGCGTCAAGAGCGACCTCGAGCTGAGCAGGCAGCTCGACGAGGTTCTCCAGAGGTTCCCTGCCGATGGGGTTATCACAGTAACGGATGGCGCTGAGGACGAGCAGATATTCCCAATCATCACATCAAAGGTGTCCATAATAAGCTCTCACCGAGTTGTCGTGAAGCAGAGCGAGGGCATAGAGACAACATATTACATCATATACCGCTATTTAAGGGAGATACTGAGTGATCCTGAGGTGGCAAAGGTAGTCCTCGGTATACCGGGCATGATACTCCTGCTTTACGGCATAGCAAGGCTCATAGGTGTTTGGTATCCTGAGAGCGTCAAAATAGTCTCCGCCACGATAACGGGCACAATACTGCTCTTCATTGGAGGCTACTTCTTCACCAAGGGATTCCGCTTCAACTTCAGGGAGACCCTCGCGAAGCAGTTCATATTCGTCATCTCCATCGTGGCGGGTCTGCTCATCATAAGCGGGGGTGCCATAAACGCCTACCTGAGCCTTGAGGAGTACTCTAAGGAGCTCATAGGCGGCTGGCCTGGTACACCACTTCTAGCGACGCTCATTTACATAAACGCCCTGAGCTCGTCCCTAACACTTGGAATATCCGTTATGATAATGGGTAAAATTGTCCAGGCGTACCTGAGGAGGGACCACCACATCTGGTACTATATATCCACTCTCCTCATAATGCCCGCCCTCTGGGTAACAATAGACCTAACGACGAGGTATGCGATGGCCATACTGACGATTTCAGATATAGAGGTTTTCACCAAGTTACTGCTGGCCTTTGTGGACGTCGCCATAGCGGTTCTTGTTGGAATATACCTGAGAGGAAAAGTTAGGGGATGGGAGAGAATTGAAGCTGGAACAGGCACTTGAAGAGTATGAGAAGAGAAGGAAAAAGGCCGAGAAAGAGGCAGAAAAAGTTAGGAAGAAGTACAACAAGCGCCTTGAGAAGAAGGTCAAAGACATTCTGAAAAAGATAGACGCTTTGGAGAGAAAGGAAGTCCCCAGGAACGTGGACGAGAGGATCAAGAGAATAGTCACCGCCGAGAAAAAAAGCTACGTGGGTGCGCTCAGGAAGGCTTTGGAAAGCATCGAAACCATGGACGATCTCGGAAAGAGGCTTCCGGATCTAGCTAAACTCCACGTCGGACACGGAAAGTACCTGCTGCTAATATTCGAGAAGGACGTTTACACAATCAATCGCCTCCTGAAGGAGCTCAACGAGGATTACTTGAACTACTACGAAGAGCTTTCAAAGAAAGACCTCATAGAGCTGGAAATTGGGGAGCTCATCGAGGGCGAAGATGAAACGAAGAAAAACCTCTCCCTCGCGGAAAAGGAAAAGGAAGACCTTCAGAAAAAGGTCGAGGAGAAGAAAGCTGAACTTGAGGGATTCTACAGAGAGCATGGTCTTGATGAGCTTGAGAAAGGCATCAAAGAGCTGTCATCGAGAGTCAAGAGGGGAGAAATGGAAGTCCGCTCAAGGGCTTCAAAGCTCCAGAAGCCGATAAAAAGAATGCGTCTTCACGAAGAGATAGCGTCCGAGTTCGTGAAGGACAGCTCCGTGGTACTGAAAAGGCCCGAAGAGTTCGTTTCGCTCCTTCAGAAAATTTACCCACGACTAGAGGGCAAGCACAAAAAGACCGCGCAATGGCTAATAGAGAACCTTCTAGAGAAAACCGAGGCCATAGAAGACGACAGGAAAAAGCTGGTAGAACTCGAAAAGAAAAGGGATAAGATCATCAGCGATGCCGAAACCAAAAAGAAGGAAATCTGGGAGCTAGAAAGGTTAATCGAAGAGAAAGAGGCCGAAATAAAGAAGCTCAAGCGCCAGCTGGAGCACCTGGAGAAGGAGCTGAACAAGAGCCTCAGGAAGCTAGAGGAAATCTTGGGAGAGAAAATAGAACGGTAGCCTTATAAGTTAGGTTTCCCTAATTCTCTTTGGGTGGTGAGGATGTTCAAGGTGGACAGGCTGCGCTTTGGAACGGCCGGAATCCCGCTCTCAACGCCGAAGCGCTCAACAATAAACGGCATAATCCATGTGAGAAACCTTGGACTTGATGCCATGGAGCTTGAATTCGTCCGCGGGGTCAACCTCAAGCCCGAGCTGGCAAAGAAGATTAAATACGTCGCTAAAAAACACGATGTTCTCTTAACAGCCCACGCGCCCTACTATATCAACCTTAACGCGAGCGAGAAGGCCAAGGTTGAGGCCAGCAAGAAGCGCATCATCCAGAGTGCCGAGAGGCTCCACGACGCTGGTGGATGGAGTGTCGTCTTCCATGCAGGTTACTACCTAAGGCAGCCGCTAGAGAGGGTCTACGAGCGCATAAAGAACGAGCTTAAGGATATCGAACGGGAGCTGGTAGATAGAGGCATTAAAGTATGGCTAAGACCAGAGCTCACAGGGAAACCAACGCAGTTTGGGGATTTGAAGGAGATAGTGAAGCTCAGCGAGGAACTAGAGACAGTCCTTCCAACCATAGACTTTGCCCACGCCCACGCAAGACACATCGGAAAGTGTAACACAACCGAAGAATGGCGCGAGATGCTGAGTTTCATAGAAGATCGTCTCGGCAGAGAAGCTCTGGACAACATGCACATTCACATGAGCGGCATAAACTACGGGCCAAAGGGCGAGAAGAACCACCTACCGCTCCAGGAGAGCGACATGAGGTGGGAGGATCTGCTCAAAGTCCTCAAGGAGTTCAAAGTCAAGGGCGTCGTCATAAGCGAGAGTCCGAATATCGAAGAGGATGCAATCCTTATGAAGAAAAAGTACGAGGAAATCAAGATTTAGCCCTTTCAAGCCTTCCGTATCTTTCCATTATCTCAATGAGCTCTTCCTTTGGCAGTGAGTACCTCACGTGGCCGTTTCTTCCCTTCGTTGTTTTCGCCTGAAGGAGGGAATTGATTATCGCTTCCTCGGTTGCTTCCGCAGCTCCAACGAAGAGCCGGCTCAAAGCGTCGTCTGGAAGGAAGCCTATCGCATGAGTCTCCTTTCCGCGCGGAACCGTCTGTGCCGTCGAGAATGCCAGAACGATATCGCCACTGCCGTTGTATGCGTAGCCGCCGGTTCTGGCGAGACCGACCACTGCCCTCCTGGCGAGTCTTCCAAGCTGCCTCGACGTTAGCGGAGCATCCGTCGAGATAACCATCGATATGCTCCCGCCGAGCGAAAGACCCCTTCCGGGATAATCCTTCAGCTCAAGCCCAACGGGAACGCCAGCGATGGTTAAGTCTTCCCTCTTACCGAAATTGCTGAGAACCAGGGCAGCAACAGTGTATTCCTCGCTCCCTATCTCGACGACCCTCGATGAAGAGCCGATCCCACCCTTGAACTCGAAGGCACTCATTCCAGTGCCCGCTCCAACGGAGCCTTCCTCGAAGTCGAGCGAAGCCTTCTTGACGGCTTCAAAGACGTGCTCCTTCCTCACGGCACGCCTCTTGATGTCGTTTAGGTAGCCATCGTTGCACTCCATAACGACTGGATTAACCGAGATGGCCTTGGGATTCTCCTCGGCCCAGAGGTCTATGAGGGCATCGGCCACAGTGTAAACACTCAGTGTGTTGGTTAAAGCTATGGGCGTCTCAATGTAGCCGAGCTCCTCAACCTGAACGAAGCCTATCGGCTTTGAGAAGCCGTTCATAACGAAAGTACCTGCAAAAAGCTTCTCCTCGTAAGGGTTCTCGACCGGCGGTAAAAGAACGGTAACTCCAGTTCTGATGTCTTCACCTTCAGTTATCGTCGCATGACCTACCTTGACGCCTAGGTCAGCAATGGAATTCCTCTTTCCGTGAGCATAGCGGCCGATTCTTATTCCCAGCTCAGGGGCTTTCATGGTATCACCAGAGAGAGTTCGCACTGGGATTTAACAACTTTTGTCCAAATCAAAACTTATAAGCCAACAAAATCGAGTTGTGAACATGAGGCTTTCGAAGCTCGTACTGCTCGTTCCGCTGGCTTTCCTTGTGGCCTTCTTCTACATCCCCCTAATCAGCATAATAAAGACGGGATTGTGGGATAATGGCCCGACGCTCAAGTACATAGCCTCGGTTCTCTCAAACAACTATCACCGGCGTGTGATTCTTTTCACGATAGGCCAGGCAATAGCATCCACGCTCCTGACCTTAGCTTTGGGCCTTCCCGGAGCGTACATCTTTGCCAAGTACGATTTTCCCGGAAAAAGCCTGCTCAAAGCGGTCCTCACCGTCCCATTCGTCATGCCAAGCGTGATGGTAGCTTTGGGCTACATCCTGCTCTTCGGTAAGAGCGGCTTCATAACCCAGATTATCGGTCGCGATTTGGGGATAATATACTCCTGGAAGGCCATACTTCTCGCCCACGCCTTCTACAACTTCCCCATCGTCATCAGAATGGTTTCCTCCCTCTGGCAGCGTGTTAATCCCCACTACGAGGAGATGGCGATGGCTTTGGGTGCCCGAGACTGGAGGCTCTTCTGGAAGGTGACGCTCCCCCTGATTTCCCCCGCGATTTTCGCCTCGGCGATGCTCACCTTCGTCTTCTGCTTCCTCAGCTTCTCCATTCCGCTCATCCTCGGCGGCTACCAGTACGCGACCATAGAGGTGGACATCTTCACCTCGATAATGGTGATCCTGGACTTCAAGACGGGTTCTGCTCTGGCGATAATCCAGATAACGCTCAGCATGCTCTTCATGTACCTCTACCTGAGGAGCCTCGACGCCTACGCTAGGCGTGAGGAGCAGAGAGTTCTCCAGAGGCCAAAGCGCTTTACGCGGAAAGACGTTTTCAGTCTTAAGGGACTCCTCATAGGGGCCTACTCGTTAGCCGTTCTGCTCTTCATCATAGCCCCGCTTTTAGCAGTCCTCTATGATTCCCTGCACTTCAACGACCAGTGGAGCCTCGAGTGGTATAGGAGGATATTCTCGACCGAATACAATCCTATGTTCGGTGCCACAACGCTCGACGCGATAAGGAACTCCCTAACCTTTGGATTTGCGACGGTCTTCCTCTCAGTGATAATCGCCCTTCCAGTCGCCTACGCGCTTCACCGCTGGAACTTCAAAGGAAAGCGGCTCTTCGACGTCCTCGTTATGCTCCCGCTGGCGAGTTCTGCCATAACCCTCGGTTTGGGATACATCAGGATCTTCCACGGCACGCCGCTCTACTACACCGCCTGGCTCATCATCGCTGCTCACACGATAATTGCCTATCCCTTCGTCCTGAGAGCAGTTTCGACTTCGCTGAAGAAGATAAGACCCAACCTATGGGAGGCAGCCCTGAGTCTCGGCGCGAAGGAATGGAAAGCCTTTCTCAGGGTTGAGCTACCGCTTGCTCTTGGCGGCGTTATAGTGGGCGCCATCTTCGCCTTCGCGATAAGCATAGCCGAGCTTGGAGCGACCTACATGCTGGCAAGGCCAGAATACACCACTATGACAGTTGCAATATACCGCTTCCTCGGGGCGAGACAGTTCGGTTCTGCTTCGGCCCTTTCAGTTCTCCTGATGGCGATTTCAACTGCGAGCTTCCTAATCATAGAGAGAATAGGTGAGGAAGTATGGTGAGGGTTGAACTGAGAAACGTAGTTAGGGCATGGGAAGATTTCAGGCTAACTATCGAGTATCTGGAAGCCAGAGACGGCGAGTTTTTAACGCTCCTCGGTCCGAGCGGCTGCGGAAAGACGACGACACTCAGGATAATAGCGGGCTTTGAGAAGCCCGATACCGGAGAGATACTTTTCGACGGGAAGGTCGTGAACGAGCTGCCGCCTTACGAGAGGGGCATAGGGATAGTCTTTCAGGACTACGCGCTTTTTCCCCACATGACGGTCTTCAAGAACGTTGCTTTCGGTCTGGAAATGAAGAGGCTCCCGAAGGCCGAGATTGAGAGAAAGGTAAGATGGGCATTGGAGCTTGTTGGTTTGAAAGGCCTCGAAAACCGCTACCCGGAGCAGCTGAGCGGCGGCCAGCAGCAAAGGGTAGCCCTGGCCAGAGCCTTAGTAGTCGAACCGGACGTTCTCCTCCTCGACGAACCGCTCAGCAACCTCGACGCTAAAATACGAGAGAGGTTGCGGGGCGAGATAAGGAGAATCCAGCGTGAGCTCGGAATAACAACCATCTACGTCACCCATGACCAGGAGGAGGCAATGGCAATAAGCGACAGGATAGCAGTGATGAACTTCGGCAAAGTCGAGCAGGTTGGAAAGCCGCTGGAGCTTTACTACAGGCCCAAGACCGAGTTCGTGGCGCGCTTTCTGGGGTTGAGCAACATCCTTGAGCTGAAGGCAAAGGATGGGAAGGCCTGCATAGGCGGACTGTGCTTTGACGTCGAAAGGGAAGGGAGGGTGAGAATCTTCTTCCGGCCGGAGAGCGTTTACGTGAAGCCCGGGAAGATGGCGGAGGTGGTGGACTACGAGCTTCTGCCCGGGAGGATAAGGCTCAGGCTTAAAATCGGAGACGAGCTTATCCTGGCCGAGCGCTTCCTTGACGAGCTTCCATTCTCGGTGGAAGAACTGCCAGCAAGAGTCGATGTGGATGTTCGCTCGTTTTCTATTCTCGGATGAATCCTCCTTTTGGTATCCTTCCGGAGTCCTCCAAGGTAAAAAAAGCTGCGTTTCTTATTTACAAATTTTTGTCAAAAAAATCTTTAAAAAACAGAATTATTAGCAAGAATCAGTTAACTTATGGGGGTGCGCTCATGGGCTGGTTCGAGAACTACTTCGAGTTTGATAGGTACGGCACCAATATGAAAACTGAGGTTCTGGCAGGCGTTACGACTTTCATGACCATGGCTTACATTCTCTTCGTGAACCCGGCGATACTCAGCGATGCCATGGGTAAGGAAGCCTTCAATTCGCTCGTCGCAGTTACCGCTCTGGCGGCAGGATTTGCAACGATCCTCATGGGTCTCTACGCCAAGAAGCCCTTCGCCCTCGCTCCGGGAATGGGGCTGAACGCCTACTTCGCCTACAGCGTGGTTCTGGGCATGGGTTATGACTGGCACGTTGCTTTGGCGGCAGTCTTCGTCGAGGGTCTCATATTCATCGCATTGAGTGTTACCAAGGTCAGGAGCGCCATAATTCACGCGATTCCGCTCAGCCAGAAGTACGCGGTTGGCGCTGGAATAGGCCTCTTCCTCACACTCATTGGCCTCAACGATGTCGGCCTTCTTACAGCTTTCGTCCAGGATGGGGTGCTCAAATTCACAGGCCTGAACGCCACCGCACTGGCCAGCAAGCAGATCCTGCTGTTTTTCTTCGGGCTCTTCCTTACCGCGGTTCTTATTGCCCTCCGCATTAAGGGAGCTCTGCTCATCTCCATCATAACCACCAGCGTCCTAGGCTGGATTACCGGAGCCGCGCCGTGGCCGGATCAAATTTTCTCAACCCCGGATATAAGCTACACCTTCATGAAGATGGACCTCCCGGGACTGCTCAACGTTGGAGCAATCGGTGTGGTCTTCGCGTTCTTCATGGTTGATTTCTTCGACACCCTCGGAACGGTGACCGGCCTGAGCGCCAAGGCTGGCTTCATAACCAGAGACGGAAAGATACCCGATGCAGAAAAGGTCCTTCTCACTGATGCCGTCGGCACGACCGTCGGTGCGATCCTTGGAACCTCGACCGTCACCACCTACATCGAGAGTGCTGCGGGAATAGAGGAGGGCGGCAGAACTGGAATGACCGCCCTAGTTACGGGCCTCCTGTTCTTGGTCATAGGTCTATTCATAGCTCCATTGGCACAGGCAATACCGGCCTTTGCCACTGCTCCAGCGCTGGTCATAGTGGGTTACTACATGCTCAGCGCTATTAAGGAGGTAGACTTTACCGACCACACAGAGGCGATTCCAGCTTTCCTCGTGCTCATAACAATACCCTACACATACTCAATAGCGGATGGGATAGGCATGGGCTTCATCAGCTATACTCTGATCAAGCTTTTCAGCGGCCGCGGAAAAGAAGTTCACCCACTGATGTACGTCCTCGCCCTGGTGTTCATAGCCTACTTTGCATACCTCGGCGGAGTCATCTGAACCCGGATTTCTGCTTTTCTTTTTTAAATTTAATCAAGAGGGCAAGGAAATCATTTTTTCTGATTCTCTGCCAGCTTCTCTTTGATGAACTGCTTGAGCACGTAGGGGCACTGCTCTTGGATAAACTGGGCGAACTCCCTTATCCTCTGCACGGTTATCTCACTGACGTAGTGCTCGAACTGACAGGCGTCGTGCTCCGCTATCTCTGGCGGAATACCGAGGATGTCTATGAAGAACTGCGTGAGGAGGAGGTGCTTTGAGTACGTTGTTTCGGCTATTTCTTTGCCCTTCTCGGTAAGCAGAATCCTGTCGTATTTCTCGTATTCAACTAGGCCCTTTTCGTTGAGCTTTTTAAGCGCATCGACGACGCTCGGCGGCTTTACGCGCATCATCTTAGCTATGTCCTTAACCCGAATGATTCCTTTGTTCTTGTGGAGGATGTATATAGTCTCAAGATACTCCTCTTCCCTCTTGCTTATCTCCAACGGCCTCACCTGTCGTTAGGTCACCCAAAAATGTTTAAGTAGTTTTCGCACGGGAGTGACCGTCCCGTTGAGTTTGATTAAGGCTCGTGATTCTCCGTTCATTGCCTGCTGGAATAATGCATTTCCTTGTAAGTGCTTATTCTCCTAAGTTTAAAATCTTGTTAAAAAAGCACCTAAAGGATTCACCCCAACCGGCACCCTTAGGGTGCTAGAAATATGAATCCATATCAAAAAAGCAAAAAATTTGACTTGTTTTAGGCGTTGATTAGTGTCATGCTCTTGAAATGCCTCTTCGAGAGGCTACATTAAGAAGGAATCACGAACTTCTAGTGAAGCTTTTCCAAAAGCTCGAAGGCTGGAAAGAGTTTGTATGTCTTTTTGAATTCACTAAAAGAGAGGGTTTCCTCCAAGATTGGTCTTCGATAAGTTGTTTCAGCTTCCAGCATCCGAAGGGCGCGAGTATAGTGAAACACTTCAAACTAGTATGTAAAGATGGGAAAACCTCGTGAGAATTAGGCACATAATAAGGGCATACAAACCTTGATCAAACTTCGCGTAGGCGAAGTTTGTATTGCTGGCGGGCCGGACGGGATTCGAACCCGCGGCCACGGGGTTAAAAGCCCCGCGCTCTAACCAGGCTGAGCTACCGGCCCATGCCCGATGGGATAACAGTGAGGATGTTTTATAAGCTTTGCCCCTCACAGTCTGCTAACGCAAGCGCTGGTGGAATAGTTCCAAAGGTTTTAAGTGCCATTGTTCTAATTCTGCATTGCTCTTTAAAGCTGCCTTTGTAATAGAATTATAAGTTCAACTGACCACTATCCCCTGAGTTCTTTTCAACTGACACCCGTAGGACATCTAAAAACAGTTGAACTCTGATCTAATGGCCAATTTAACTTTAATTCAATGTTAAATGAGTCCTTTGTTGGGATGCCTCATCAAATTTGGTAGTTTAAGAAGTTAACCACATTTGATCAAACTTTTCTGACGAAAAGTTTGTTAGAGAATGGCGCCCGGGTCGGGATTTGAACCCGAGTCACGGGAGTGACAGTCCCGTATGATGGGCCTGGCTACACCACCCGGGCATTTGAGTGGCCGGCGGCGTTCCCGGTTTCCCGCCCCCTCTCGGAGGGCAGTACACCCGGGATCGCTGGCGGGCTTAACTTCCGGGGTCGAAACGAGACCGGGTGTGACC